>JBGSOQ010000156.1:0-4577 GCA_041739035.1 Ignavibacteriaceae bacterium
TTTGAACTACCGGGATGACCCCGAATACATTCATTCAAAAAGTATTTGGATATTTCCCGGGAATGGAAATGATTATCCTATTCAGCCAGGACAATTTGTTTTGTGTGCTGAAGATGCAATAGATCATCGGATAAATGCACCTAACAGCGTTGATCAATCTCATGCGGATTTTGAATTTTATAAAGACGATGCACCGGATATCGATAATCCGGCAGTTCCAAATATGATAAAAATTTATCAGCAGTCTGGGAATGATTGGCTTATTGGTGGGGAAAAAGGTGCAATGGTTCTTGCAAAGTTTCCCGCTGATTCTATAATTCCTTATGATGATCAATTTTTAATTCCATACAGCTCAATATTAGATGGGGTTGAGTATTCAGATGATCCTACTCAGCTAGACAAAAAAATATTAAACCAAGGAATTGATGCAAGTGCAACAGGAGGGATTCAATTTTATACGGGAAAATCAATGGAGAGAATCTTGATTTCCGACAATGGCAGAAAAATATTGAAGGACGAGAATAATTCATCAGTAGATTTTATGTTAATATCCCCCCCCAGTCCCGGTCAGTATCATGAATAGAGTTTTGGAATCATGAGAAAATATTTAATCATATTATTTATTTCTGTAAGTGGCTTTTTTCTGCAGGCTCAGGTATTTAGAGATTTTGATACGGGTTTTAAAACTATATTTATAAACCCGGCAGAAGTAAACTCATATTATTTTGGATTTAATCCTGCTATGTTAAACTTTAGCTCTGATGACGAATTATTGGTTCTATCGACCAACGTAAATATTGACGAAGGAAAGTTTAAGCGGTTCATTGATCCTGTATCAAACCGGCTTTATCAATTAACAGCTTCAGGCAAGAAAGCAATAGATAGCTCTCAGAAATTTAAGGGAAGTTTCGGTTTTCAAAGGTATGTAAGAAACGATTGGCCGTGGATCTTTACTCGAGATTATCAAACCGGAAATCCCTTTTTAATTGGTGATAGTACTTCGGGCGATTCAAGAATAAATGGAATTAGAATGAGTACTGAATATTCAAACAAATTATTTGAAGATTTTTTTATTGGTCTTACCCTCGATTATTCAGTCGATGAAATGTTGAAAGAAGTATCCCCAAAGCCAACGTCACAACATCGCGATATTCATTCAAGGATTGGTCTGAATTATTCTCTGTCTGATAGACTAAATCTTGGTTTGATTGCAGATATTTATGATAAAAATGAAGAGATAGCTTATCGTGAGGACGAAGGTTCAATAACGCAAGAAACAATTATTCTAAAGTTTAAAGGTTATGATTTCCCGAATGTTTTTCGCAAGAAGACAGAAACGCGTTACTCATACATGAGCGGTTATGCTGGAGGTTTAACTTTCGCTTATCAAATGCCTCCCACAATTTTAACCGTTGGTTATTTAATTACCGGTTTTGATAAATTAAGTGTTAAAGATGATGCAATTAATCCACAAGCTGAAGGCTTTTGGATGAATAATTACTTTGATGCTGGTGTGCAAATTTCGGCTTCATTGAATGAACAATTTCAAACAGGTTTGGTTTACAAATTCCACAATGATGATGGTTGGGCTAAATATTCTCCCTACAATGTTTTGTATTATGAGAGAACATTGAGTACTCATTCATTTACGGCCGGTCTGCAATTTTCTTTTGATCAAAAATTATCTGCTGGAATAGAAGGAGGCATAAATAATATCAATCTTGATGAACAGGATCATTACTCCTCGATAACGGACAATATCAGATTAAATATTTATTTTGTTAGAGCAGGATTGGGAACTGAATGGAATGATGAAATTTCTTCAATAATTTCGTACGGTTTTTCGAAGAAAACAATTCCAGAACATTCAATAAAATCAAATGAGCAATCAAGCTATTTTGATAATTATAGAAAGTATGACTTGATATATCTTCGGACTGGGTTTAACAGGCACGACTTTTCTATTGCTGCTAAAATCATCCCATGGTTTGACGGAATATTTTTTATTTACTTGAATTATTCAACTACAATTCCGGAAAGTCGAATTGATTTCAAAAGCGAAGTTAAGAATGAGTTCAACTCAATAATTGAATACAGAGTAAAAGTTTTTTAAGAATTATTTGGAGACGATCAAATGAAAAGATTATTTATCGTGTTATTTTTTTTATGCACATCAGCTCAAATTGCCGGGCAGAATTTAAATATTTTAAGCTCGCCAGATTTCAAGGAAACAATTAGAGACATTAAATTCATTGATACAACCACAGGCTGGATTTGCTTAAATAAGGGGATGATCTATAAAACTACCGATAGTGGTCAAAATTGGTTTGAACAAAATACCGGAACGACAAAGGATCTGGTAAAAATCTCTTTTATCAATGAGAATATTGGCTGGGCAGCAACGGTCGATGGATTTGTTTACAAAACCATCAATGGCGGAGATTCATGGACAGAATTGAATTATGCTCAATCAATCCCGGGAATTGTATTTAGCATTTGCGATCTGGTAAAATTCTTGGATGAAAATATAGGCTTTATCATCGCCGGGAAATTGCGGCAAATCTATCTCCTAAAAACCACGGATGGAGGCTCAACTTGGAGTAAAAAGGATTCACTAGTTTCTACTACTACTGCACGAAAGTGGTATGCAATGGATTTTAACAATAATAATGGAGTTATGGTTGGCGATAAAAAAGATATTCAAAAATATACAACTGATTTAGGAGAGACATGGACATTATCAACCGCAATTAATGATAATTTCTTTCGTGATCTTAAATATGTAAAGTATCTCTCAGCTACTGATATTATTACTATTGGGGAAGGGAATGAGTTTGCAGGTGTTCCAGTTCCGATTTATAAATCTACCGATGGCGGGATCAACTGGGTTAAAAAGAATCAATCGCTTATTACAGTTTTTGATAGGGTTAAAACGGCATACTTTAAAGACAGCTTAAACGGCATTGGAATGGGCAGCGACGGATTCAGCAAAGCATTCGTTGTAAGAACATCTGATGGCGGAGAAACTTGGACATCTGACGTCTTGGATTATGCTTTCAGCTTTCAAGCTATGTCAGGAGTTGGTGATTTTCTCTTTGCCCTTGGCACTTCAAGTCATCTCATCTACTCAACAGATTTTGGAAATGGCTGGCAAATGCTTTTTAAGAAAGCTTATTCATCAATAAATGGTATAAGTTTCACTAACGGTAAGGGTTATGCTGTTACACGAAATGGTGATGTATATTTCAGCAATGATGGAACGGGAAATAACTGGGAGTACCGCTCACAGGCTGGTAAAAATCTATCTGGTGCAATGTGTTTCCTCTCAAATGAAAAAGGTTTTATACTGAAGGAAAATCATCATATAGTTAAAACAACCGACAATGGTTTAAGCTGGCAAACAGTGATGACACCAGTGTATCCGAATGCTAGAAACCTTGTGGGTGGAATTGATTTTGGCGATCTGAATACTGGTTATGCATGGTTCAGCCAAAATGATTATGGTAATTATTATGTTTACAAATCCAGCGATGGTGGAGATTCTTGGACACAAATACAACAATTTGCCGGGCCAGGGTACATATCAGGTAACTTAATTTCCTTCGATGCAAACACTGCTGTCGTGCTTGGACCGGATATGTGGACTCAACGGACAACTGATGGTGGAGTAACATGGAATCAAACAACTCTGAATAACTTCACACCTTATTTTGCAACTAAGGATTTTGAGGACGCTGCTAAAATCGATGAGAATAGGGCAATTGCAATAGGTGATAGATTCATGTGTATAACTTCGGATAAAGGAGCAAGTTGGAATTACATTGATCATGGATTAAATAATATTGATTCCTTTTTTTATAAAATAGCTTTCTCTTTCGATACACTTGGATATGTAATGCAGTACGATGGAACAATTTTGAAGACTACTGATTTTGGATTAAGCTGGATAAGAGATACAACTCATTTTAATCAGTATTATTTTTTCTCTGCAGGGATCAATCAAAATGGTAAGTTGATGCTAGGAACATCCACGGGATATATTCTTGGCGAAGAAACACCAACTGTAATTAATGATGAAAAGATTCTACTATCAGAGTTTTCGCTTGAGCAGAATTATCCGAATCCTTTTAATCCCAGCACAAAAATTAGTTGGCAGTCGCCAGTCAGCAGTTGGCATTCATTGAAGATATATGATGTTCTTGGGAATGAAGTTGCTGCTTTAATTAATGAATACAAGCAAGCCGGGAATTATGAGGTTGATTTTACAAATGCTGTTGAAAATCGAAAATTGGCAAGCGGGGTTTACTATTATCAATTAAAAATTGGTAATTGGATTAAAACAAAAAAAATGGTTTTTTTAAAGTAAGATCATCCTAAAAAAGGTTTTAAGGTTAACGAGGAAAGATTATGTATACAAGAAAAATCGCATTATTTATACTCTGGTTTTTTGCCACTTATTTTTGTGTCGCACAGCTAAAAGAAATAAAGTTTGATATCAATGCTAAAACTGCGTTCGCCATAATTGTTGATGATAAAACATTTGCAAACTGTCAGGCAGCAATTCTTAATTATAAAAA
>JBGSOQ010000169.1:0-24277 GCA_041739035.1 Ignavibacteriaceae bacterium
TATTTCCTGTCTTGAATTGTACTGACAATTAGTGAATAAGTACTGGGACGACCAATTCCTCTGGTTTCTAGTGCTTTAATTAAGGAACTTTCAGTGTATCTAGCAGGTGGTTTTGTGAAATGCTGAGTCTTTTGAAGCTCACTTAGTCCAAGCATCTGCCCCTTCTCTAAACCAAGGGGAATAGTCTCATTCCTATATTCATCTTTATCTTCTGCGTTAATTTTTGGTTCCGGAATATCCTCATAAACTTGCTGAAACCCATTAAATAGTAACGCGGATCCAAAAGCTTTAAAGACGAATTCCTTTGCTGAAATTTCAATTACGGTCGTTTCGAATAAAGCTGCGTTCATTTGTGATGCAACAAATCTTTTCCAAATCAGTTCATACAACTTGAAGGATCTGTCATCCAAGTATTGCTTGACAAATTCAGGCGTATATTCTAAGGATGTTGGTCTGATTGCTTCATGGGCATCTTGAACATTCGATTTACCTTTCTTATCATAAATTATTGGAGAATCAGGTAAATATTCATTTCCAAATTTCGTTTTGATAAAATCCCGAACTAAAGGTAAAACCTCATCACTTATTCGTGTCGAATCAGTTCTCATATATGTGATCAATCCCGCAAGTCCTTCTTTTCCCAAATCAACACCTTCATAAAGTTTTTGTGCCAGCATCATCGTTTGCTTTGGTCTCATTCGTAATCGCCTAGATGCTTCAGCCTGGAGCGTGCTTGTGATAAAAGGTGCCGGTGCAGTTTTTCTTGTGTGTCGTTTTACAATATTCGAAATTGAAAATTCATTTATTTTGGAAATTGTATCAAAATATTGCTGCGCAAGATTTTCATTGTTGATGGCAATATTTTTTTCGTTAAATTCGTTCCACTCATCAATACTCATCTCAAAGTTATGCGGAACTTTTATGTCTTTCCCGGCAATACTAAAAAGTTTTGCTTTGAAAAATTCATTTTTATCAGTTTTGAAGATTGCCCAAATTGACCAATACTCAATTGCATTGAACTTATCAATCTCAGCTTCTCTGTCACATATTAATTTTAAAGCAACAGACTGAACTCTTCCAGCCGAAAGTGCGCTGCTTCCAGAATTTTCAATAATCGCTTTCCATAAAAATGGACTGATTTTATATCCGATAATTCGATCCATCACTCTTCTTGCACGCTGCGATTGTACAAGATGAATATCTATGGGGCGAGGATTTTTCATAGCTTTCTCGATACCGGATTTAGTAATTTCATTGAAGAGTACTCTATAAAGTTTTGTCTCAGATTTACCATTCAAAATCTCAGCAACGTCTTGAGCAATAGCCTCACCTTCGCGATCCGGGTCAGTAGCTATATAAACGGCTTTTGATTTTGCCGCAAGCCCTTTTATTTTTTTTATTGTATCCCCTTTCCCCCGAATTGTAACATATTCAGGTGCAAAATTTTCATCAATTTTAACACCGAGCCGAGTTTTGGGCAGATTCTTAATATGACCAATCGTGGCTTCAACAATAAAATTCTTACCTAAATATTTGTTGATGGTCTTTGCTTTGGCAGGAGATTCAACAAGAACTAAATTTCTACTCATTAATTTTGTTTTCTTTATCACATTAATTCTTAAACATTATTAATAATAAACAACTATCAAAATGATCGGTGCGAAAATATGAAATTATCACTAGTAACCAAAAAGTATTTTAATTTTAATCATGTATTTTAGTTTTCTTCTGCTAAAATCTTGTGCTTTCTTAATAAAAAATTTTCTTTTGTTTTCATCAATCTTCGCTGGTTTATTGTTTTATCGTTATAACCCAGCAGATGTAGTATTCCATGTATCAATAGTCTTATCAGCTCTTCTTTAAATGAAGATTTAAACTTCTTTGCATTTTCAAATGCATCATTTATTGATAATAATATTTCACCCTCGATAGACAAATCTGACTTTGAATAATCGAAAGTGATTATATCTGTAGAATAATTATGATTCAAATATTTTGTATTAAGCTGAGTAATTTCTGAAGAATTTACAAAACTTATGTCGAGACTGTCAATTTTAAAGTTTAATTCTTTCTGAAGCAGGCCAATTAATTTATGAATGGTACGCTTATTAATCACCTTGTTACCGTAAATTCTTAAATTCCTAACCACAATTTCAATACCAGCTATTTAAGTTAATTAACGCCTAAATTTTAACTATAGGAGTGTTTATTACTCATTAAATTTATAATAGAACTAGTCAACATTTACCTATTACGATTCAAAGATTGAATTGTCAATTCAGTATAGTTTTGATAACGCTCTGCTGATTTTTCAAAATCAGCTATTTCTTCATCAGTAAGATTCCTGATGATTCTTGCAGGAACTCCCGCTGCCAACTTTCCTGACGGCACAATAAAATTTGGTTTAACTACAGCTCCAGCCGCCACCATCGCTTGTTTCTCAATGACCGCTCCATCCAGAACAATTGCCCCAATTCCGATTAGGCATAAATCTTCAAGAGTACAGCCATGAAGTTTAACACAATGCCCAATTGTTACTTTATTACCAATATTTAATGGATACCTTCCGTTTGTAACATGAAGCATAGAACAATCTTGAATATTAGTACGGGAGCCAATTTTAATGTAATGAACATCTCCTCTGACAACAGTATTGTACCACACACTGGAATTATCTCCTATCTCAACATTCCCTATGATTTTTGCTCCAGGGGCTAAAAAAACATTTTGACCAAGTTTTGGGAACAGATCTAAGAAAGGAAATAATTTTTCTACACTTTCTAATTTTTGTATTTGGGAGGAATCCATCCTTCTCTTTTCCAGCTTTTTAATTCAAGTGTAATATTACCAATTAAAACTTTCATTTTTGCCACAATAGGAATGCTCGCTTCATCATTGGAAAACCATCCTTCAAAATAACCCGTTAATCCAAAAATGCTTATGAAATCCATATCACCATCAAGTCTTACACAATCAACATCATAATTAATTGCGGCAATAGAAACCGGAATGGTTTCTTCATAAAAATTGACTTTTGTTTTTACTTTTTGTTCGTTTACAAAACAAGGAAGCATCATTGTGTTTTTTTTGCCAGAGAACATGCGAGCAAAGAAAAAAATAGAAAGTCCATCATGAAATTGTTTTATGACTGAAGTGGTCGAATCAATCCAAAGTTCTCTTGGACTGAATTTTCCCTTTCTAATTCTTATCTTAGAATCAGTATAATCAAAATAATATTCAGTGAATGTCGTATAGTTGTCGTTTTTTATAATGCCACGAAAAAAATCCGAATAATAATCTTGATTGACTTTGCTCTCATAGATCTGATGTAAGTTTACAAAAGGAATACCCTCATAGGAATCAATGTATGCTATTGCATTATAATAATTCCGGCCATTAATTGTCTTTTGATCTTTTACCCGGATTTTCACTTCACCGAGATTAATAAATGAATAGCTTACAACATAGTTTAATTCCTCACCCGCTTGCATCTTTTTATCAGTACTGAACATAAAATTATATGACAGTTCATTACTTTTGAGGGAATTGTCAACATCACTAAAAATAAGAGGTATAAAATAAAATAGTACTATTCTTAGCATCATTTTAAATTTGCTAGATCTCTTGCTTCCTTAAATAAAGTTAAAGCTTTTTTAACTTGACTGTCGACGGACATTAAAACAGTGTACCAGCCTTCATTTTTCCAGTAATTCCGAGCAATCTGAGCCTTTAATCTTGCAAGAATGAATTCTTTGTCCTTTTGAAAATCACTTTCCGTAAATTTCACATCCTTTTGATCTGCAAAGTCTATAAATTTTTTAATTTCAGTCTCAGATAACGTAAATTCATTATTAAACTTGACTAAATCATTCCCATACTGCGAGCTTATTTCTCTGCCTTTAGAATCTGCATAGGATAATACATAAAGATAAAAAATATTGTTTCGTAAAAGTTTTACAGTGTATTCAGATAAATCTTCTGATTTAACTATATAATCCGGAGTAATTCCACCACCGCCATAAACTGTACGGCCTTTGCTAGTTTTGAAAATAGGACGCGTAGAATCCTTTTCCACTGAGTGATAAAGATTATCACCTTCCGACTCATTTTCCAAGCCAGCATCAGTGTAATATTCGGTTTTATCTTTTTTATCCTTATAGTCTCTTTGTATTAATCTTCCAGATGGCGTAAAATATTCGGAAATAGTCAGTCTGACTGATGAATTATCTGGCAAAGTAAATTGTCTTTGCACTAGACCTTTGCCAAAAGTTGTTTCTCCTACAATTAATCCTCTATCCCAATCTTGAACTGCTCCGGATACGATTTCACTTGCTGAAGCACTTCCTTTATTAACAAGAATAATCAATGGAATTTTTTCGTAAGGCGATGGCTCGGATGCAAAATATTGTTCATTAAATTCGGACCTTCTTCCTTCAGTGTAAACTATTTTATTTTTTCCGGGGATAAATAAATCAGCAATTTTAAATGCTTGATTTAAATAACCGCCAGGATTTCCACGAAGATCGAGAATACACTGTTTCATCCCTTGATTATTTAAGTCATTTAATGCATTAACAAGTTCATCGTAAGTTTTATCTGCAAATCTTGATACACTAACATATCCAGTTTTATCATCAAGCATCAGTTTTGTATCAACTGAAAAAATCGGAATTTTATCCCGCTTAATTTCGTAAGGAAGTTCACCTTTGATTCCCACTCGTAATATTGAAACTGTAACCTTTGTTCCGGCTTTACCACGAAGCTTTTTTCTTACTTCTTCGTTGGTAATACCAATAACTTGTTTGCCATCAATCTTAACGATTCTATCCCCTGCCATAATTCCGAGTTGTTCACTCGGCCCTCCGGTAATGGGTGAAACTACAGTTAACGTATCATTTACAACCTGGAACTCAATTCCAATGCCATCAAAATCACCCCGAAATGACTCCTCAACACCTTCCATCTGCTCAGCCGGAATATAAACTGAATGAGGATCTAATTTGCTAAGCATTCCGTTAATTGCCGCTTCAACCAATTTTTGTGTATCAACTTTTTCTACATAATATTTCTCAGTATATGTCAGAACATCATTAAACTTAGTGATGCTATCTCGAAGATTATCGCCTGAGAACACTTTGTCAATCAATACACCGATAGCAATGCCGATGGCCAATACAACAATGACGAATGGGAATTTAATTTCTTTAAATTTCATTAAAACTCCAATGAATTAAAATTTTAAACTTGTTCCAACAAATAGCTGAGTATCGTTATCTGTTTTAGAAATTTCAGATGAATTTGAAAAATATGCGGCAGTTAGGAAAAAGGATAACTGATTATACGGCTCGTAATACAATTTCAAGGAAATATTTCGCGAAATTTCAAGTAATCCATCTAAAAACTTTACAGTTTCCGGATCAAAAGTCCTATGACCTAGGTTTATATCTCCTCCAACATTCTGAATCGTACCATCATCATTGACAATATTCGCGCCATGATTACTATAACTGAAATCAGCCGTGAATGTTAATCTGTTTGTAAACCTATAATTAATTCCTAAAAAAAACAATTCACTGTTTGGTTGTAAAAATGAAGCTAAGTTATAACCAAAATGTGTCAAATTATTCCTGCGTAATCTATGTGAGTAAGTATAGGGTTCAAGTCGTAAATATTCTAATTTGACATCGACAGGAATTGATTTATAGAATGGCGATGACTGAACACCCAAATTGAACATAGTTTGATTTCCCCACCAGCCTGTTCCAATTTTTCCAAACGAAATATCATCAAATAATAGTGTTAAATACAATTTTGTTTGAGGAATAGAGTAGTTTTGAAAATCAAAAAAGAGCAAAGTATTATCTCGATCTTGATTTGAATGTTCAACTGATTTAAGAAAGCTGAATGGAATTAAATAACTCAGATCAATCGGTCTTTCACCATAAACTACAACTTCACCGATTCCAAAATTAAAATGGCGAGAAATATCAAATCCCATTCTGTGATAGACTAAATATTTTTCAGTAATAAAATTATCTAAACCACTTATGCTATCAGAAATAATCGTTCTTTCCCCCAATAGTTTTCCATGAAAATAGGAAAAATTAAAAAAGTCGTAATTAATGTTGAATGATAAATAATCGAACAAAGGCGAATTGTTATCCAAAATTGATTTGATCTCTCCATAACCAATATTCAATCTATCTCTGCCTAATTTTAGTTTAATATGATCGAAATCAGCGGCAATGTAAGCTGAAGTCTCATCAAAAAAAGATTCAGCAGGTTTTTCATTGAATTTGAAATTATACCTTAATTCATTTTTCAACAGAGCAGCTTCTCGATCACCTTTGGCTATACCGTTTGTACCTCTCAAATAAAACCCGACTCGGTCCAATATTGTACCCCGCAATTCACCGCCAACATTCGCTAACGTTGCTGAATACGATTTATTAGTTTTATTTTGTCTAGTGTGTATTAACTCACCCTCGACAATCAAATTAATAAATAAACTCATACCATGCTTTTTTGTAAAGTAATACAAATATTTTTCATCATCAGAAAAAATATTGTAACTTCCCTCTCCAATAATTGATTTGGAGTTCTCCAAAGTCCCAAACAATTCATATTCAAATTCTATCTTAAAATCTTCGAGCATTTGAGAATCAACTTCATCCGGTTTGTTTGAGGCATTAGTAAGGTGCAATAAATGTTTGGCAATTTCCCCTCTAGTTTTTGGAGTTTCGAATGAATTGTAGTTACTGATTAATTGCAGATTATTCATTCTCTCTAAAAATTCATAAACCCGATTACCAGCATCAACATATTCAGCTTGACCAAATAATCGACATGACATTAATAGAATCAAAAAGTACTTTTTCATTTATCTAACTTGTTCCCATTCTGTGTGGATCGATCTCTTATTAAAAATTACCGAGAAACTATTCAAAATCCATGAAAGTGTTACCTTTATATAACCAAACTTCCTAAATCGTCTTGGAGATTCGTAGACATAAACTTTTTTAGAAAACAAAATTTTCCCCATCTTTCTAATTCGCTTAAACAATTCAAAGTCTTCACCGGCAGCACATCTTTCGTTGTAGCCATCAACTCGAGAAAAAACATCCTTTCTGATTACTTGACACTCACCTCTTCCCATTCCGACTCCCACATAATTCAATATCCAAAAATAATAATTGTAGATGGTATGAAATATTCTATCGCTTGGTTTTTCCTCTTCAGGAAAAATCCAAACATCGCACGTGAAAGCTAAATAATCTGAATTGACAAATCGGCTTTCCAAATAATCAAAAAATTTGAAAGCATCATTAAAAATGATGTCTCCATTAAGAAAAACCAGTATTTCACCAGAAGCTGATTTTGCCCCAATATTTCTTCCTGCAGCAATGGTTTGCAAGCCAAGCTCATTCTTCAAAATAATTTTTTCTACTGAATTTCTCACTATTTCTAAAGTACTGTCCGTACTTCCTCCATCTGAAATTATTATTTCATACTGGTAAAGTTTTCGGAGTTCCTCATCGTTTATCTGAGCAAGCAGCTTCGGTAAAAGCACCTCTTCGTTCAATGTTGGAATAATTATACTGTATTTCAAATCATTACTCAGTAGCAAAATGCAAAAAAAGCTCCGCCGGAAGTAACTCTAATTCCCGGCATTGGAAAATGGAGAAAGTTCAGCGTGTTTTTAACGAATTGCCAAACCCTGCCATTTAACGGTATTGTTTCAGCATCAAAATCTAAAGCAATGTAAAAATCCCTTTGTCCACCTCCATTACCGTCGAGATTTTTCACTCCCATTCCTATTGCAAGCATTAAAAATTCCGGCCAAAACTCCGCTGCACTTTCCGGGAGAAGATTTTTCAGCCGAGCAGAAATCCAGAATTTTTGACCATGATAATCATCTACAATTATGTGTTTTTGTCCGCTGTTTGGATTTGTTTTATTCAAATCTTTAGGCCAATAGCTCGCTTTAAGCATGAAATTTTTCAAAACTGGGAAATAATATTGGAGAACAGGATACGCAGAACCAACAACATCACCATAAAAATCCCCCGGGCTAAATCCCCATTGTGGACCAAAGCCGTCTTCAATCTCGATGAATGTTTGAAAGGATAATGCAGAAATGGAACCATACCAAACACACTGTTCAGCATTTAGATTGGCTGCTTCCAAACCGGCAGAAATACCATGCTGAATTAACATTGCGCCATAAGCATGACCAACTTTATCAATCCAAAGTGCGTAACCCCAATCATTTTCAAAATGAAATTCTGTTCTTTGGTCACTCCACCAAGCTTTCTGCTGATATAAATGAATCGCCGTTCCGGTTCCTAAAAATGCTGCTCCCATTCCGGCCAGAACCGGATAATTAATTTTGCTTTTAAAAGGATTGAATGCATCTTGTTTGTTATCAGATGATATAATTGAACTAATTTCATATTTTTTTAATGAGTAAAGTGATCGGTTTATTGCTTCTGGTTCAGATTGTAAGGAATCAAACGATTGCGGTAAAATTATACCTGAGTTTAATAAAAAAACATAAAAAATACAATTAAACTTAATAAATCGAAGTTTTTGCATGTCTAAAAGATAACATCTCTTAAAAAATGAAAACATTCAAAAATAAATCATAACTACGGCTTCGGTTCCGGCTTCATTTGCGGAAAGAAGATGACATCTCTTATTGACGTTTGATTTGTAAGGAGCATAACTAAACGGTCAATCCCAATCCCTAGTCCAGCGGTTGGCGGCATTCCATATTCCAACGCCTTTAGGAAGTCTTCATCAATTTGTTGGGCTTCTTCGTCACCTGCTTCACGCATTTTCATTTGTTCATCAAAGCGATTTTTCTGATCAACTGGATCATTAAGCTCCGAGAATGCATTGCAGATTTCTCTTCCGCAAACAAATCCTTCAAATCTTTCGACTAAACCATTTTGCGTTCTATGCTTTTTAGCAAGTGGAGAAAGTTCAAGCGGATAGTCTTTTACAAATGTAGGCTGATTGATTTCATTTTGAACTGTTTTACTGAACAATTCATCAATCAGCTTAGCTTTGTTTTCAATATTTTTTACATCGATATTATATTTTTTCGAAATGTTTTTAAGTTCATCAAAACTGATTGTTAAAATATCGGCATTTATTTTTTCATTTAATGACTCTAGGTACGATATTCTTTTCCAAGGGGGCGAAAAATCAATAATATTTTTTTCATAATTGAATTGAAGTGTGCCGAAAACTTCTAGACAAATTGAAGAAATCATTTTTTCAACAAAGCTCATCATCCATTCATAATCTTTATACGGAACGTATAACTCCATCATTGTAAATTCCGGATTGTGCATCTTGTCCATTCCTTCATTTCGAAAATCCTTAGAAATTTCGTACACACCATTAAATCCACCGATAATTAATCTTTTTAAGTAAAGCTCATCGGCTATTCTTAAATATAAAGTTGTGTCTAAGGCGTTATGATGAGTTGTAAATGGTTTTGCTGATGCTCCACCGTAAATCGGCTGAAGAATTGGAGTTTCAACCTCAAGAAATTCATAATGATCTAGGAATTTTCTCATGGCAGTAATTATTTTACTCCTCTTAGAAAATACCTCCCTAACTTCCCTGTTTAATACTAAATCGAGATATCGCTGACGATATCTTAATTCTTTATCAGAAAATTGATCATGGATAATTTTATTTCCGGCTTCATCTGTAGTTTCCTTGGGAATTGGTAAAGGTCTAAGAGACTTAGAAAGCAATGTTAGCGAATTTGTATGAACAGAAATTTCTCCAGTTTTTGTTTTGAAGACGAAACCATCTACTCCGATAATATCGCCTATATCAAGTAATCGAAAGATATCGTAAGTTTCCCCAAGTTCATCTTTCTTCAAGTAAATTTGAATTTTACCATGATGATCTTGAATGTGAGCAAATAAAGCTTTTCCCATTCTTCTAATTGCAATAATTCTGCCGGCAATCTTTACGTTACGTTTCTCATCCTCCTTGTAGTTATCTTTAATATTTTCTGAGCTACTATTTACATCAAAAGAATATGCAAAGGGTTCAATTCCTTTTTGTTTAAGCTCAGAAAGTTCTTCATATCTTCTTTGAATGAGAACACCGAGCTCTGGATTAGTATTTCCTTCCACCTTCGTTCCTTTATTTTCTTTTTAAATTAGCTAATCTGATGCAAACGAGATCTTGAATATTTTCCGCAAGTTTTAAAGGCACTGTAAAATTATTTACAATAATTGAAAACGCGATGGGTTCGTTGTCTGCCGTGTTTACATAGCCCGATAAACTCCTCACGGAACCGATATAGCCGGTTTTAGCACGAACATTGTTTTCAGCCTTTGTATTTTTCATTCTGTTTGCTAGTGAGCCGTCAATTCCCGCTATTGGAAGCGAATTATAAAATGGGAGATAGTACTTATTCTGATACATGAAATTCAGCAAAGAAACAATTTGTTTTGGTGTTACTAAATTTAGTCGTGATAAGCCGCTGCCATCAACCATTATCATGTTCTCAGGATTTATTCCCATTTCTTGAAACACAGAATTGCAAACGGTTATTCCATTTTCAATTGAACCAAAATTTTCCTTTTCTAATCCAATGGTTTTCAAAACCTGCTCAGCAAAAAAATTCTGGCTATTCTTATTAATTATTTTCACAATTTCACGAAGATTTGGAGAATAATAAGTGAACAGCTTTACCAGTTCATGGTTTTCTATCGGTGAAGACAAATCATCAATATCTACTGAGAAACCACCAACACTAATTCCTTTGCTTTCAAGGACTTCTTTTAGGACAACCATGGTGTATTGAGTTGGATTATTTACAGTTATAAAAGTTTTAACTGAGTCAGACTTCCGAATGGTACCGAACACAGTGATCAGATTTGTTCCCCTTTCTCGGTAAGCATTAATTGAAGTTGCTGAATCGTTATTCACTACCAAGACTTTATTTACTACAGCTACATATTTTGTATTTGGATTGATATCAATTTTCGCGTCGCCTGTGAGCTTATCTGCAGTAATAACAAGATCAACACAATTATCATTAAACGAGAGTGCCGATGATTGAGCTGCATACCAATCGCTTTCGTAATCCCATGCCCAGCCTTCACCCAAACCCAGATCGTCAAATTCGTTATCATCACCAACGATGTTTCCTGTTATTTCGTCGATCCCAAGTTTAGATAGTGAATCAGCCCAATCATTAAATACTTTGACAAGGTCGTTGTTATAAAATCTTCCTGAAAGAGTTGGATCGCCTCTACCTTGGATAACTAAATCGCCGATGAGAGTTGAACCATCCATTCTTCCGCGCAAAGCGATATTGGTAGTAAACTTATAATCATCACCTAATAAAATTAATCCTGCCGAGCTTGTAAAAAGTTTAAGATTTGAAGCAGGAATAAACAACTTATTTTCGTTGCGTTTGTAAAAATACTCTCCTGTTTCTAAGGATTGAATTAATACTCCCCAATGTGCATTACTGAAATTCGGATCATTAAAAATATCATCCATTTGGGCCCAAAACTCAGTTAGAGTTGTATAGGAATATTTCGGCATCATTTCATTAGTCATAATCTGTGCATTTGAACAAAGATTAGAAATTGCCAAGAAACTCAGGAGTATTAAAATTCTATACTTCATATTGACTAGCTATCCTTTTTATTTCTATATACGATAATTTTCTGTAAGCACCTACGGGAATATCTGCTGTTAAACCGGCAAAGCTGTAACGATTTAATGCTCTAACTGTGTATCCCAAACTTGCAAACATTCGTTTAACGAAGTGATTCCTTCCTTCGTAACATTTTACTCGAAGTATAGTCTTATTTTTCTTTTGAGGTGAAGAAATCGCATCAAATTTACTTTTTTTCCTATCGAGTGTTATGCATGATAAAAGAGTTTTTTTATCTTCATCAGTTAGGGCTCTGTCTAGTTTAACGTCATATTCACGAGGTACTTTATGCCTAGGGTGCGATAATAAATAAGAAAAGTTCCCATCATTAGTCAGAAGAAGCACACCGGTAGTATTAAAATCTAAACGCCCAATTGGGTAAATACTTTGCTCGCCCTTAATCAAATCTAAAACTGTTTTGCGTCCTTTATCATCGTTCGTTGTGGTAATAATACCTTTTGGTTTATTAAGCAGGTAATATACATGCCTTTTTACGGATATTACTTCTCCATCCACCTGAACCGAATCATTCTCCGAATCAACTTTTGTTGACAGATCAGTAATAATTTTATTATTGACCATAACTCGTTTTTGCAGAATAAGCTCTTCAACTTTTCTTCTCGATGCAATTCCGCATTCGGATAAATATTTGTTAATCCTGGTTAGCATTATCAGATTCGTCTTTGACTTCTTTCTCAAGGTTTTCTTCCATAAGATTCATCATTATTCTTTTCTTTTGTTCAATAAAATCCTCATCCTGCATAATATCCTCAATCTCTCTTGGTTTAGGTAAATCCGTTAAATTCTTTAATCCAAAATATTTAAGAAATTCATCTGTAGTCTTATATAGAAGAGGTCTCCCAACCGTCTCAGACCTTCCTGAAATTGCAATCAACTGCTTTTCCAAAAGTGCAGTAATTATATAATCTGAATTTACACCTCTAATAGATTCAAGTTCGGGTTTTGTAATTGGTTGTTTATAAGCTATTATTGAAAGAGTTTCGAGTGCAGCCTGACTTAATCGTCTTTTACTTTTTTCAGTTGAAAGGTAACCAACATATTTTGCATACTCAGTTTTTGTGGCATATGTGTAGCCATTCGCAATCATCACAATATTTACTGCAGAATTATTCTCTGAATAAAATGTGTTAAGTTCGTCGACGGTTTTCTGTATATCCTCTTGAGATATCTCAGTATCTTCACCATCAATTGCTTTTATAGCTTTGATAATTTCAGATTCTAGTATCGGCTCATCTGAGGAAAAGATTATTGCCTCAATTACTGATTTATAAATTTCATCCATTTGCTATTTTATATAGTATAAAGTTGTTAAAATCCTTTGCTGCTTTAATTCCTATCTTTCCCATTTTTGTTAACTCCAGCACGGCAATAAAAGTAACAACAATTCTTATTTTCTCATTCATTCCCTTGACTAACTCAAGGAATCCAATTTCAGTTTTATCCTCAATTAACTTTAAGATATGATCAATTTGTTCATCAATGCTGACATTTATTTTTATTACTTCGTGAATCGGTTCTTCTTTTATTCCTTCAATTATCCGTTTGAATGTCTTTGCAAGATCATAGATGCTAATATCCTTGAGTAAAACATCATATTCTGAGTAGGCTTCTTTCGGATCAACAGAATAATTTCCCCTAAAGCTCACTTTTCTTTGGTTAGATTCAAAGAAGGATAATTCCTCGGACATCTCCTTATACTTTTTATACTCAAGCAGAGCAGCTACAAGTTCAGCTCGGGGATCAATCTCCTCCCCTTTCTCATCAACTTCGCGCGGTAGAAGCATACGGACTTTTACATGCATCAAAGTGGAAGCCATTAAAATAAAATCACCCGCAACTTCCAGGTCGAGCATTTTGATCAAATTCACATATTCTAAGAATTCCTTGGTGATCTTTGAGATAGGAATATCATAAATATTTAATTCATCCCTCTTGATGAAAAATAAGAGAAGATCCAATGGTCCTTCAAACTGATCTAATTTGATTTTATACATTTAACCGATCTTCATCTTTTCATGAACCTCATGCATTGTTTGTTCTGCAACAATCTTTCCTTTTCTTTCACCCTCATGAAGAATATCTTTTACCTCGGAGATATGTCCTTCATAATACTGCCTCTTTGAGCGAATTGGTTCAAAGAAATCAGAAATTTTTAACGCACAATTCATCTTGCAATCTACACATCCCAAGGCACCTGATCGGCATCCCGCTTCAATTTCTGCAACTTGAGTTGGGTTAAATTTTTTATGATATGCAAAAACTAAACATATTTCGGGATTTCCAGGATCCCCTTTTCTTATTTTATTCGGATCAGTAACTGCTTTCTTTAATTTATTTTTAACAGTTTCTACTTCATCAGAAAGTAAGATTGTATTCCCTAAAGATTTACTCATCTTAGCATTTCCATCCAATCCGGGGAGACGTGAAAATCTAGTTAACAGTGGTTCAGGCTCAGGAAAAACCTGATCATATTGGTTGTTAAACTTACGTGCAATCTCCCTCGAAATTTCTACATGCGGCACTTGATCTTCACCAACGGGAACAAAATCACCTTTGTACAACAAAATATCCGCCGCCTGAAGAACAGGATAACCAAAATGTCCAAAAGTCACATAATCAATATTAAGGTCTCGTATTTGATCTTTAAGTGTAGGATTACGTTCAAGGCGATTGACTGTGATTAGCATCCCGAAAATTAAATTAAGTTCAGCATGTTCTTTTATTTTCGATTGTCTGAACATCGGACTTTTTACAGGATCTAAACCCGCAGACAGCCAATCGATAAGCATATCAATTGTGTTATTATAAACTTGATTTGTATCTAAATCAGTCGTCAAAACATGATAATCTGCTATTAAATGGAAATTTTCATAATTATCCTGAAGTTGGACCCAATTTTCCAATGCACCAACAAAATGCCCAATGTGAAGCTTTCCGGTAGGGCGCATTCCGCTTAAAATTCTTTTTTTAGGCATGTTAGATTATTAATTTTCTTAAAATTTATTGTGAAAAATACGAATTAAGATTCTAATAATCTTGTATTAATTCACTTATTTGATAAGAATTTAAGATAAGTAAAGATATGGTTTCCATGTTTCGTCGAGTTTACCAACGACATGCTTAATAAACATAATATGACTTGGTTTAAACGGTTTTGAACGCAATTGCATCCTCACTTCTTCAGGAGTGCGATCACCCTTTTTGTTATTACAGCTTGTGCAAGCACAAATTAAATTTTCCCAACTATCCGAGCCTCCGCGGGCTTTTGGAACTACATGATCGATAGTTAGAGGTAAATCACCTCGCCCGCAATACCCGCATCTATAACCATCTCTTCTCAAAATGTTTTTGCGTGTAAGCACAACACGCTTATAAGGAACATGTGCAAACCGATTTAAGCGAATGACGCTCGGCCAAGGATAGGATCGGGAAACCGTATGAAGATTTTTTTTTACATCCTTAAGCACCAATTCAGCTTTTCCAAGAAATATTAGAATTACGGCTTTTTTAATATTGCAAACTGTTAAAGGTTCGTAACTTTGATTCAGGATTAGAACTTTGGCATTGAGCTTTCCATTAAGCGGTTTAGAGGGTTCGAAGACTTACTCCTTATTTTTTTTGTTTTTAAATATAAAATAAAATCTGAAAGCGAATCTTATTCCTAACAAAACTAAACTGAATATTAAAATTGGAACATACCATGAAATCGGGATTAACTTTGCAAACATTAAAACTAACAAGATAGCTACAAAGCCTATCGAAACGTAACTAAATATTTCAAATTTTCTCTGATTGTCCATGGTACTATTTATTTATTGCCGCAAATATAAAAAAATGGAAATGTTTTTACTATCGATAAACGGCGTACTAAATTATTTAAGATCTACTAAATAAGAATCATTTTTCAGAATCGCTTTTGTAAATAATAGCCATGCATGCTACGTAATCCCGCGAATGACTCATCGATATCTTTAAATCTTTTCCTTTCTGCAAAAATTTATTCAATTTTCCCTTAAGAGCTACAACGGGCATTCCATTAGGTTCATTTGATATTTCGATATTCTGCCAGCTTACATCTTTATTCCAACCTGTTGCTAACGCTTTGTAAACAGCCTCTTTGGCCGCAAATCTGGCTGCAAGATGCTGGTATTTATATTTCTTTTTCAAACAATAATCGAGTTCAGTTTTTGTATAGACTTTATTGAGAAAACGCTCTCCAAATTTATCAACACTTTCTTTAATTCTATCTATCTCGATGATATCAATTCCAATTCCTATTACCATTCTTCTCTTTTCCTCTAAAAAATATTTTTAATAACCTTCAGCCGAACCGAATCCTCTAGGATCGGTTGCCCCGTAAATAATATTGTTTTTTTTATCGATTAGAATTCCTTCCACTCTTCCAAGAGATTTTACCTGGCCAATTTTATGTCCACGTTTTAACAGATTTTCCTTAACATCGGTGGTCCATCCAAATTCTTCATAATCTATACAATCAGGAAGCCACTGATGATGAAATCTTGGCTGATTAATTGCTTCCTGGATATCCATTTTAAAATCTATACAGTTTAGAATAACTTGTAGTACTACAGTTAATATGGTTGATCCTCCGGGTGAACCTACGATAAGATATGGAAAACCATCTTTTAAAATGATTGTTGGTGTCATTGAACTCAACATTCTCTTGCCTGGTTGTATCGCGTTGGCGTTACTTCCGACTAATCCAAATTGATTTGCAAAACCGGGTTTTACACTAAAATCATCCATTTCATTATTAAGTAAGAATCCTGCGCCGTCTACAACTACTTTAGAACCATAACCAGAATTAATGGTTGTTGTTGTACTTACTGCATTTCCTTGTCCATCATAAACAGAATAGTGCGTTGTCTCTTCACTTTCCTTGTATAATTTAGGATTTCCCGCACTAATATTTTCTGAGGGAATAGCTTCGTCGGTGATCTTGGAAAAAATCTCTTTCCCATACCTTTTTGAGATAAGCCAATCCTTTGGTACAGGATAAAAATCTTCATCTCCCAAGTGAACACTTCTATCAGCATAAACATATTTCATCGCTTCAACTAATTTATGAATATAACTGCTGCTGCCCCATTCACTGCTATCGAAGTTAAAATTCTCAAGAACGTTTAGCAGCTGTACCAATCCAATTCCACTAGCGCTTGGCGGTCCAATTGAAACCACTTCATGATCTCTATAACTGCCAATAATAGGCTGCCTCTCTACAGGTTCATACTTTTCTAAATCCTCTAAAGAAATAATTCCGCCAAACTTTTTGCATTGCTCAACGACCAGTTCTGCAACTTTCCCTTTATAAAATCCATCACGTCCATTTTCTCTTATCTGTTTTAAGGTAAATGCAAGATCCGGCTGTTTAAATATTTCTCCTTCGTGATAAGGCAATCCATTTTTTGAAAATACTTTAAGTGAGGATTCATATTTCCTGAAAAAATCAAAATAGCTCTGCATTGACTCTGCTAATCTATACTCCAAAGGAAAACCATTTTCGGCTAAATTAATTGCTGGTTGAATTACATCTGCCAGCTTCATCATCCCATATTTTTCGAGGGCATAAATAAGTCCCGCAACACTTCCGGGAACACCGGCAGATAAAACTCCTTCCTGTATTTTTTCAGAAATAACGTCTCCCTTTTGGTCGAGGTAAAGTGTGCTTGAAGAATTTATTGGTGCTTTTTCACGGTAATCGATAGTTAAATTTCTTCCATCTTTTAAGTGAATCACCATAAATCCACCGCCTCCAATATTTCCCGCAGATGGATAAGTCACTGCAAGTGCAAATCCTACTGCGACAGCAGCATCAACAGCGTTTCCCCCTTTTTTTAGAATCTGTAAACCAACTTTAGACGCTAAATTACTTGCGGAAACAACCATTCCGTTTTTACTTCGCAGAGGATCGGGTGCATCAGCCATTACCCATGTTGTAAATGCAAAAAAGAAAATACTGAATATCAGCAGAGTTGTTTTAGAATAGATCGACATTGGCATCAACTTTAAATCCATCCCCTTTTAATTGTTCAAGAATAAGATTTGTTAATTCATTTAACTGTGTGATAGATTTGGTGAGAGAATTATACAGTTCATCATCGTATAATAATTTGCCCACATTGTTCTTCTTACTTTTTATTTCATCTGCAAATTCATTGGCTCTGGAGACTAATAAATTTGTTTTTTCCAGCAAAATCTTCATCTCCTTAAAAGAACTTCCGAGTTCATCTTTATTTTTTGTTAGAAAAGTTGTTGCTTCTTCACTTAGCTCAACACTATTTCCAATTAACTTTTTTAAGTTCTCCCTATTTTCATCCATCATCAAGTTTAATTTTCTAGATGCCTCACTAAGATTATCGACGGAACTTTTAATATTTTGATTTAACTGCTTATCGGTCAGGTAATTATTCAAAGCATTCAACGTGATTTTCATGTCCTTGATTGAAGAATTAATATCTTCCTGTGCACCTCCAACCATAGACATGACAGTGGCAATATCTGCTGTAAATGACCCGGTTTGTAATTTCGAATAATCAATAGGTTGAGAAGACACACCCGGATAAATTTCAACTTTTTTGCCGCCCATTAAATCGAGCATTGCAATTCTGAAAATAGCATCCTCTTGAATTTTGGCATCACCCTCCATCGACAGTTTGACGATCACAAGGTCGCCTTGAATTTTAAGATTATCAACAAATCCCTTTTTAACGCCATTTATGGTAACCTCATCGCCAATTTCTAAACCGGATACATTTGCGAAGCTGACGTTTAGTATTCTATCACTTGCCGATAAGCTGAAACTTTTGGCCCATGATAAAATCCAAATGAATAAGATTATGCCGACGACAACGGCTATTCCTACTTTTAGTTCTGTTTTACGCTGATCTTTCATTTTGATTTCAATTTTATTAATTGTGAAATTTCTTCAAATTCAGATATTTTAATGATACTGTCGGATATTGCAGATTCGATTGTACTGATTAGTTGTTCAACATCCTTTTCTTTGAGTTTTTTGATGGCGTCTGTATTCTCTGAGTATTTTTTTATCAAACTCCTCAATTCAGCTTTTTCGGGAGTTTCTACAACAAACTCCAGCTTTTTTTCTAAATCTTTTTTAACAAATCCGGCCAGAATTTTTTTCCCAGGATTTAATATTAAGCTATCAAAATGATTTTGAAAAATGTACAAGGCCGCCCCGATTATAACTGTTGCAACAACGATTGTAGTAATGAAACATCCCTTTTTCATTTATGTTCAGGCTTCTAACAGTTTTTCTATTTGCACTTTTTTAATTCTTTTATTTAGAACTTCTTTGACTGTAAATCTATGATTTTCAAATTCAAAAGAGTAACCTTCTTTGGGAATTTGACCGGCATAATTTAACACTAATCCTGCAATTGTATCATATTCGGCTTCATCAGTGTTTATATTAATATCCAAAGTTTCCTTCAACTCATCAATTGATAATCTACCAAGCACGATATAATTATTAATATCAACCTTTGTTATTGTGTTTTCTTCCTTATCGTACTCATCCCGTATTTCACCTATTATTTCCTCAATGATGTCCTCTAACGACACTAATCCGGCTGTACCGCCATATTCATCAACAACAATGGCGATATGCATCTTTTTTTCTTGAAAATCGTGCATAAGATCATCGATCATTTTGGTTTTGGGAATGAACATTGGCTTGCGAGCTAATTTGGCAAGCGATAGATTTTTCCGAAGTTCAGCATTTTTGAAATACGGAAGTAAATCTTTAGCATAAATGATTCCTACAATATCATCAAGATCATCCTTGTACAAAGGAATCCTGCTTCGTCCTGTTTTGGTTATTTCGTTTACAACCTCTTTAAAATCTGATTCCGATGAAACAGCCACCATATCTACACGGGGAGTCATTATTTCACTAACCGAAAGCGTTTTGAATCCAACAATACTATGAATAAGTTCATGTTCCTCATCTTCAAGTGTTCCTTTTTCTAGGCCTAAAGTAGCTAATTCTTTTATTTCATCATGTTTAATAGCTGATTTTTTTTTGTCAATTCTGATTTTAGAAACAAAAAATTTTATTGCCTCAGTTATTGTTTCGGAAATCGGGTAAATCAGAACATTCACCCAGTGCATAGGTATTGCAATTATTTTTGAAAATGTGACCGGATCTTTTGAAGCCCATATTTTAGGCGTGATCTCGCTAAATAGTAAAATAAAGAATGTGAGAAGAACGATTTGAATAGTCAATGCTATGTTTCTTGAGAATCCGAAAGATGAGGCTAAATCTAGCGCCAAAGAAACTGCAATGATTGAAGCGGTAACGTTTATTATTGTGTTTCCAATTAGGATAGTCACTAACAATCGCCTCGGATGTTCGAGCAGATTGATTAGATACTCTTGAATTAGTGAAGAATTTAAAAAAGTACTTTTGATCTTCTTTTTGTCAATGGAAAATAATGCTACTTCCGAACCTGAAAAAAAAGCGGATAAAATAAAACAAAGAAATAGAAATAATACTCTTAACTTCCAATCAATATCCAAAAAGAAAAATTACTCCAAGTTGTTGAACATAGTATTTAGAACGGAAGATCATCGTTGTTTTCAGGAGTAATATCTGGTGCGGCATCAGTACCTGCTATTTTCTCCTCATCAGAGGAAGAACCCACACTAGTTTCTAAAGGAAGAAGTCGCTCCGAAATTACCTCTGTAAAATATTTTTTATTACCGTCTTTATCAGTATAATCTCTTTTTGTAAGACGACCTTCAACATAGAATTTCTTACCTTTTTTGAGATTTTCTTTCATATAATCGGATAAACTGAAAGAAACAACATTATGCCATGTAGTTTCATCTTTCCAATTACCGCTCTTATCTTTATAACTATGAGTTGTGGCAAGCGTAAAGTTTGTAACGGAAGTATTTCCTGTTGTGAACCTGGTTTCACAATCTTTGCCCAAATGCCCAATTAACATTATTTTATTTAGTGAAAAAGCCATAAAACACCTCTGTAAATTATTTTATTAAGATTTTCTTTTAATTTAATCAAACTTTGCAATAAATACCATTTTATCACTACTGTAAAAATGAGCAAAATAAAAAACCCGACCTTGAAAATGAGGCCGGGTTTATATTATTCGATGAAAAATTTGTTTAGAACAACAAATTATCTAAAGTACCTTTTTCGAAAATTGGCAATCCGAGAGAATTCATTTTAGCAAGAATTAAACTCCCAGGAATTTGAGATACATTTACCAAAGGAATGCTCGTTCCCCACTTTGCATTAATGACTTTAATAAATTCGTTTGCAATAATTCCTTGGCCACGGCTTGTAGGATGCACACCATCTAAACTGAACAATCCACCAGTTACAAAAGTAGTAGTGAAAGCCACACCGTCGAAGTTTGTTCCACCAGATGCATCATTAGCTCGGAGTTGGTTGAAAAATGAGTTAACATTAACTAAACCAAAGCCTTTTGCAGCAGCAATTGAAGCAATGGATGCATTATAAGCCGCAGTTGCATTTTTTGCAGTACTGATTTCGCTAGCATCAAGAATTAATGCATCCGGCCAAGGATTTTTGGGATGTAATCCAAATGCTTGGGTAGTATCTAAAATTCCACCAGCTATTAAAAGCGATATATCAGCATTATTATCTTTGTAGAATTTTCCGGACGGTTGCCCAAGAAAACTCGTATAATTATTTCCCAGTAATGTAATTAATGCACTATAATTAGCTAAAGATGAAACAGGCAATACTGTTCCACTGTATTGACCGTGCTGTTGATAATACATTCCTCCAATTCCGAGTGAACTAAGTTTTTGTGCAACACCGGGGCCAACAGTTGTAAAAAAGGGAATTGCAGTAACATCGGGAATATTTGCGACAACTACTTTTCTACCTGTCGCTGCGATAGCATCAGAAAGTTGAGTGTATAATGTTGCAAATACTTGAGCATCAGTTGGTGCAGTTGGCCTTACACCGCCGCTGGTTGCAAATCCGAGTACGTCATTATTTCCGATCCACAATGTCATGAATGTAGGACTAAGCGATAGTGCTTGAGCAAGCTGCGTCGTTCCTAATTGTCTAAGAATCAAATCAATGGCACCACTTTTAGAATATGAATCTGCAGTGGTTGTTGCCGTTAGGGCGTCAGCTAAAACAATACCTGGAATACCTAAATTATTATAAGGCTTTGGCCAAGCGAGATTTGTGGGAGATCCGCCATTAAGATTATAGGATAATGTAAATGGATTCAATGATTTGATTTCTATCCTACCTGCAATTCCGGGATCTGAAATTATTGGTTGAGCATAACTTGTGCCTACTTGTTGAGCAATCAAATTTCCAAAAGAATACTTCTGGGCACTTTCAAACAATGAACTTGATTGGTAACCTGCTGTGAGACTATTACCAATAGAAACAAAGGATGTAAAATCAACTGCACCTAAATTAGGTGATGGCTGAGTTGGAGCAGTTAATTCTGAACGATCTTCACATGACGTTAGAAATATTGAAGCTAGAACAACTCCAACAATGACTATTAATTTCTTTTTCATATTTTTCTTCACCTTCCTTAAAAACTATAATTAAAACTAAGTGAAAATACATTCGCTATTGAATTATAAGTCCCATTAAATGGGGAAACGCCGGCTGTATAATTTTCTCTAGAATTAGTTACGGTATTCTCTTCAGATCTTATGAACAGATATGAAGCGGAGATCCCCAGTTGTTTAGAGAATTTGAAATCAAAACCACCGCTAAATCCCAACCGATTTGCATCAGGCAATGATGGGCTGACTTTTTCTGGTGCGACAGGACGATTATCGTAATAAACGCCGCCAAGCAATGATAATACTGGGGAAAGTCTGTATTCTAATCCGAATCTTCCAATGTATGTATTTTCATAATCGCGAGGACTTGCTAAGTCAGTATATGCCGGGTCAACAAAGTTGACAGCTAATACATCATAGCTCGACCATCCAACGTACTGGTAGTCAAAGCTGAGAGTTAATTGAGAAACAGGATCGAAAGCTAATCCAACTGCGAAGTTAATTGGTGTTGTTAACTTAGCTTCAATATCAGCTTCTTTCGGCAATCGTTTAGCATCAATTAACTGCTGAGCGCCTTCAGCATTGGCAGTACCTTTGAATTTGTAATCAACTTCACTGTGAAATGAAGCGCCTATGGAAACATTTTTAAAAGGTTTGTACATCAAACCAAACTGATAGCCAAATGCTTCTTTATCATCGCCTTCTAATTCTATGAAAGCATCGCCAGCAAATGGAGCTTGCGAATTATTTCTTGTGATAAGTACCGTTGCATAGCTGTATTGAAACCCGGCACTAATTGAAAAGTTATCAGTTACACTGTAAGCCCATGTAGGCATTAATGCAAACACCATTAGTTCTGTTTCAACTGCAAGATATTTGCCAATCCAATCATCATCCCATCTTGTTCCTAAACCATATGGAACGGTAACCCCAATTCCCCAGACTATTTTCTCGTTTGCACGAAAGGCTGCAAATATATGACTTGGAAAGAAAGTTTGTTTCTGCATTTTATACTCAGTAACCTGAGGAGAAACACCACGAAAAGATGAAACCGGAGTGATCAATGCTGTACCCAACATTAATTGTGTACCGGTTAGTTGAGTTAAACCAGCACCATTCCAATAAATTGCTGATGCATCGTTGGCAATTGCGGTAAAAGCTCCGCCCATTCCCAATGGTTTTGCACCGTGTTCATTCAATTGGAAACCTCCTGCGTTAATATTCTCAAATGAAAATATTAAAAGCAGTGCTGCACATAGAAAGAAAGTTTTCAAATGACCTCCTATTTCTTAGTTATAGATTTAGTTAGATTTTAGAACCTAATTTTCAACTGAGAAGAGCAATGTGCCTTTCTCGACTGCTGCTCCCTCGTTCACAAAAATCTCCTTAATAAATCCTTTATTTACAGAGCGAACTTCATTTTCCATCTTCATAGCTTCTAAAATCATCACAGCTTCACCATGATCAACTGCATCACCTTTATGTTTCTTTAATTTCAGTATCATTCCAGGCATGGGCGCCTTAACTTCTAAACGATGATGCTGTGCTAGTTTTTGAGCAAGCACTTCACTAGCTTTTTCTTGCAGCGTGGTCCTGACAGTTAACTCAAATTTTTCACTTTGTGAATATAGTACAAGATCCTCATTGTTTTTATGCGTGCATGTAAAATTGTATAATTTTTCCTTAATTCTCAAGAAGTAAACATTATTTATTGTTTCAATTATTTCGAAACTTAATTCTTCACCATTGTAAATAACTATTGAATCGCTAATAAAATGCAGCTTATTTTTCTTTCCATTTAACGAAACAATGTACTCACTCATGGTTTTGTTGAATCCATTTATTAGGTGAGAAATTTGATTTTTTCAGATGAATACCGGTTCGCATTTTTAAAATACCGGCAAGTACAGCTGAAGCTTTTCGTATTTCTTCTTTGTCCGAATCTCCTTGATCTGAATTAAGTAGTAATTTTTCTCTTTCAAGGAA
>JBGSOQ010000203.1:0-3015 GCA_041739035.1 Ignavibacteriaceae bacterium
CCAATAAAAATATGATTATGGCAACTCTATTCATCTCAAATATTTCTTACTGTAGCTTGTTTAAGCAACGTTTAAATTTAAATATCATCAATCGTCTATTATCAAATAAGTTCCTTTAAACTCCTGATTACGCACTTCAATTATACCTTTTTCTAAAGGATCATGTTTAAAAACTATTTGAGCTTTTCCATTAGCCATTTCAATTGTACTGCTGCCTAACGGGGTTCCTAAATTTTCGAGAAGCATACCGCCACTAATAGCACTAAAGTATACTTTTCCGTTATAATCAATGCAATGCCTGCCATTTTTATCGACAGCATAAGCAGTTATTAAATAATTTCCATTTGCTAATCTATCGTGAACAAGAATTAAATCGTCGGGCTTTTCATTCATTTTTGTTGTAAAAGTAATCTTTATATAATCTTCAGTAAGTTTTATATCATTGTCAAAACCAATTGCTCGAACTTCACTTTCACCTTCAATAAAATTTACATGCCAACTAAGACCTGATGCAGGAAACTTCTTAATATCTCTTGAAAGTTTTCCCTGACTAACTCCATTAATAAATAATTCAACTTCGGAACAATTGCTAAATACGTTGACTTCGAGTTTTTCATTCAATGCAGCATATCTTTCATTCCAAGTGTGAGATTCTATGTAGCAGAATTTCGGTTGAGTCGTCCAATAACTCTTAAAAACATAATATGCGTCTTTAGGATTATTATTCATATCCATCAATCCTTTTTCATTCACATAAGGAATTGGATTTTCCGGTCGCAAAGGAGTTGTGAAGTCTCTAAAGATCCATTGAGCCGAACCCGGGAACCAATCAAGATTTTCTGTTACATGCAGGTACCAATCGAATAAATCAACAATATAGCTTTCACTCCAATCTCCAATATTGGCAATGCTGCTGGATTTAATTTTGTTTATCGGCTCGTCTCCACCGGTTGTAGTTACTTTGCCTGCTCCATCAATGGGAGTTTCTGTGTGCCTGCCAACATGACTATCACCACCATATTCAGCATGAAAAAATTTTTTATAAGTGTCGCGTGCTTTGGTGATGGCCTTTTCATAATTTTTATAAACATCAGAATACCATCCTGACCAGATTGACGGCGAAAACACATCAACTATATTTTGCGCAGCGGGAAATTTTCGTGTCGTTGTATATCTATATGGATCCAACTGTTTTGCTAAATCATGAAGCGTTTGCGCAAATGCTTTCAGGGAATCCGGGTTATCTCCATCGGGAAAATCTGGCAGCCAATCACTTTCATTTCCTATTGACCAAAGAATTATTGAAGGATGATTATAATTTTGTATTATCATTTCCTTAAAAATGTTCTTTGTATTTTCCTGCCATTCAATTGGACCAACACCGCCGCGGCACCATGGATTTTCATCCCAAACTAAAAGTCCAAGCTCATCACAGGCTCGGTAAACTTCAGGTGCTTGGGGATAATGTGCCAGCCGAACGAAATTAGCTCCCATATCTTTAATCATTCGCATATCATTTCGGTGGATACTGTCCGGCAAGGCATTCCCATAACCGGAAAGCTCTTCGTGACGATGCGTTCCCCGAAGAAGTAATCTTTCTCCATTTAGATAGAATGCTCCGTGGTCCTTAAACTCGAACCACCGATAACCTATTTTGTCAGTTATTTTATCAACCTGTTTTCCATCAATAATTAGAGTTAGCTCAATTGTGTACAAGTATGGTAACACGGGTGACCAAAGATTTGGATTTTTAATTTTGGAAAATTCTAAATCGATTATATTCTCTCCTTTTTTTAATTCTGATTTTGAACTTTTACTTGCAACTACATCGCCTGTTTTATTTCTGATTACAGCATCTATTTGAGATGATTTATTTTCATCAGTATTATTTAGGAAAATTTGGATTTTGGTTGTTGCAGATTTAAATGAAACTTCCAGAGTCTCGACCAGTAGCCTTTCAAAATGAGTCTGAGGTAAAACATTTAGCCAAACATTCCTAGTAATACCGCCATAAACAACAAAATCGGATTTTTGAGATGGTACAACATATGGATCGTAAGAATTATCAACTTTTACATGTATTGAATTTTTCTCACCCTTCTTTATGAAAGGAGTTATATCAACATCGAATCCAACAAAACCACCAATATGTCCGCCAGCTTTAATCTCATTAATGTAAATTTCACTTTTACTATTTACTCCGTCAAAATGAAGCTTAAAAATTCTATTTCCCTTAGTCGTAGGAATAAATATTTCCTTTTCATACCAACCAATATCTCTTCGGTAACCGGGTATTACATCAAGCGCATCACTTTTATTCCAAGTATGCGGAAGATTTATTTTCTTCCATTCAACTGTTGATTGATATAAATTTTTTAGATCGCCAATCGCATTCTCTAAATAAAACCAATTATCATTTATGAGATAGTTTGCTCTCTCAGTTTTATCATGTATGAAGTTTTCTTGTTTTTTTTGATCGAAATCTTTTTTCAAACATTCAATAAAATAAAAATCTCCAGCAGGATATGATTCATCTATTCCCCAGTCCTTATGATAATTATAAACTGTGTGTAAAAGAATTCCCTCCTCAACAGATCTCGTGCTGTTCGTAAAAAGATAATTCTCACTCAGTGATTCGGTTATCCTTTTAGCATACTCCAAATATTTTTGATGTTCTGATTTTAATTCGGTTAATTCAGATATCAAGAACATTCCGGATGCAGCAATTGCCGCCGCAGAAGCATCTCTGGTTACACTATCAGCTCTTAGATCCAAATCCCATCTAGGAACTAAATCATTAGGAAGATTATTTAAGAAATAGTTAGCCATATTTTTTGAAATACCCAGGAATCTTTCGTCTTGAGTATATTTATGAGCAATAGCAAAACCATAAATACCCCAAGCTTGGCCGCGTGCCCAAGTTGATTCATCAGAAAAACCTTGATGGGTCTTTTTCTCTATAACACTTCCGGTTTGCGGATTAAATTCAACGACATGATACGATGAATAATTACT
>JBGSOQ010000230.1:0-10423 GCA_041739035.1 Ignavibacteriaceae bacterium
AAAGATGGAGAATATTATTTTAATGTTAGAGTAAGGGACGTAAAGAACAGAAGCAATACAGCAAGGGCTTGGGTAAAAATTGAAAATGGAAATGTGAGAATTCCAAATATCAGTGAACATGCTGCTTGGATTGATGACGCAATAGTCTATGAAATTTATCCGCGGTCTTTTTCTGATCAGGGCGGATTTTTAGGTGTGATAGATAAAATTCCATACATGACAGAATTGGGGATTAACACAATCTGGTTTATGCCGATTTATGAGGGTCCAACTACTCACGGTTACGAAATAACCGATTATCTTGGTTTTGAAGAGGACTATGGAACTGAGGCAGAATTTAAACAGATGATGACTCAATTAAAGAGTGCAAATATAAAAGTGATACTGGATTTTGTGGTTAATCACACATCTATTCAGCATCCTTTTATGCAAAATATTTTTCAGTACAGAACATATTCACCCTATGCTGATTTTTATCTTTGGACCGGGGAACCGGGAAATTCAAATTTTGATTACTTTTTTAATTGGGCAACGCTTCCAAATCTAAATTATCAAAGTGCGGATGTTAATAATTATTTTCTTAATGTAGCTGAACATTGGGTTCGAACGTACTTTATTGATGGTTACAGATGCGACGTAGCCTGGGGAGTTGAACAACGCAGCTCTACCTTCTGGTCCGAATGGCGCTCAAGATTAAAAAATATTAAGCCTGAAATTTTTCTGGAAGCCGAAGCATCTTCATCCGATTCAACATTTTATCAGAACAGATTTGATTCGGCAAATGATTGGGATTTAAGAAATAAATTACTCAGCGTTATCACTGGAACAAATTCCATTGATGACCTTAACAGTGAGGTTTTGAGGTATTATAATCCTAACGCGCGTCCTTTCCGGTTTGTGGAAAATCACGATGAGATTAGAATGGCATCTGCTTACGATACTAAAAGATCAAAACTGGCGCATTCAGTATTATTTACTTTAAATGGCGTACCGTTGATTTATTCCGGCGGTGAAGTTGGTGAATTAACTAACCGGGGTAAGATTGATTGGAGCGATCCGGAAAACATTCAACCTTATTTCAAAAAATTGATTCAGATTCGTAAACAGTATGTACATAATCCTCAAATTACAAGATTAACAAATAGCGAGGCGGCAAAAGTTTATACGTATGCTTCAGCAAGCGGTGAAAAGGTTTTAGTGACGGCAGCTAATTTTAAGGATGTTATTCTTCCTTTTACAGTTGATTTAAGTGGTTTACCATGGGATGGTACAAGCACTTATTACTTGACCAATTTGTTGGATGGCACTGTTCAAGCAATTCTTCCAGGACAGCGTGGTTCATATTCATTAAATTTAAATGAATTTGAAGCAAAGATTTTTTATTACGGGCTGGATTCGGTAACGGTTGATGTAGATGATGAGAACAACACTATTGTAAAACAATTTAATCTTTATCAGAATTATCCGAATCCTTTTAACCCCACAACAAAAATAAAATATCAAATTCCTTCCGAGGAAAAAGTGCTGCTTAAGATTTATGACGTTTTAGGCAGAGAAGTAAAAACCCTTGTTAATGAAATTAGAAGCGCGGGAGTACATGAAATTGAATTCAATGCTTCAAGTCTGGCTTCAGGAATTTATTTTTATCGGATCAGCGCTGGAAATTATTCTGATATTAAAAAGATTGTTTTACTGAAGTAAGATTTAATACTGAATTATTTCCTGGCATTAAAAGACGATGATTATTTATTTAGTACAACTGGCTTGAACAAGTTTGCCGAAACGTAACTACAAACTTTTAAATTGCGCAAATGCCGAATGCGAAAACGCTGTCGCCTTGAGCCATTGGTTATGTGGCCTTTTTGCAACTACTCTATTCTTCAGGCATTCCTTTCCGGGTAATTAATTGTTTTAGCAAAGTCAAAATATTTCCATTCTCATCATATTTAGAAATATATTTTTCAAAATCAGTATAAGTTAAAATTTTCCCACGAAAAGATTTGTATAGATTTTGAAGAAAAGACAACCATTTTTCGTTGCCCATTTTATTTTCAATTCTGTTTAGTACGAACGGACCTTTCCCATATAAAATAAGACTTTTTTCTCTTGAGTTGAGAGAATCAATATTTATTATTGGAATGTCATTTTCTTTTCCGGCAAATTCATTGTACTTAACAAGCGGTTCTTGCAAAGATTCAAGAAACGATTTTTCACTTTGAGTTTGGCGTAAATACATCAGGCGCAAATAGTGTGGTAAGGAGAGGGACAAGAACCAAAAGCCGGTATCACCATATTTGGCGAATGCACCGGCACCAATCCATTGTTGTGCAATAGTTAAATTGAAACCATCATAATATTTTTGTTTCAACATTCCTAATGATTGAGAACCAATCATTATTAATCCACTTCCCGTATTTATTCCTTCCCACTGGGTTACTTCAAAGAGCGTTAATTTTTTATGTGAATAGCTTCCAATATATTTAGAGAAATAATTAATGCATTTCGCAGCTTCATTAATAATACTTGATGCTTCAATGGAATCTACATTCAAATAATAAAAATCAATACTAATGCCTAAAGAATCAAATTCAGCTCTTTTAAATTGAGTAGGATTAAAAATGATTAAGGGAATTTTAAAAACAGCGGATTGACTTTCCCAAATAAATGTAGTGCTGTCTTTATAATTATTTACTGATTGTAGATCACCCGCTGCGATAACGTTATATCCTTTGGGAACACTAAAAGTCAATTTAAATACTGCTATTTGGTCGAGTATTAATGGATACCATCGATGACCTCTGTCAATGATAATTGGTGAATCATTAAGAATATGAGTTGGAAAAGAATATTTATATCTGAATAAACATTTATTAGCTGGAAAAATTGCGCTATTTAACATTAATAACAATGAATCTTGTCCGATGAACTTGTACGGAACACTGAGCCAGTTACCTTCCTCAAAGTATTCAACAGAATGAATATTTGATTCTGAACTGAAAACAAATTGAATATTAGATATAGAATCAGTTGTCTGAATTTGACAGAGAGTAGTAAACTCGATATTCACAGAATTTAATTTTAGCGTTGCATCAATATCATAGGAGTTAATATTTACTATTGAAGTTTGGCCTAAAGTTATATGAATAAAAACAATACTTAACACAAAGAATAACTTTAAAATTTTCATAAAGCACCTTTATATTTCTTGCTAGTAAGCCTATAATATATGAGCCACATAACGGCGTTGTTTTAAGCCGCCGCTCATAACACCAATGCAGCTTAAATAACCAATGCAAATAATTATTTATAAATTTATTTCATGACAGTCAATGCTTGTCGCGAACTGTCGGGGGGACGATTCCTTCAAAGAATATAACTCCAATACTTTCCTCTCGGTGTGACCCCGCAAAACGGGGCAGGCAATGACAGCCTTTGAGTGATACTCATTTACCATATAAGATGCCACGTTTAAGAAATAAACTTTACCTCACCAAAACCAATTTATTTGTATCAGTAAACTCACTTGTCTTTATTGTACATAAATAAACGCCGCTTGCATAATCCTTTGCATCGAATACAACTTCATGAAATCCCGACTTCAGATAATTATTTATCAATATTTCAGTTTCTTCCCCCTGAATATTACAAATGCTCAGCTTTACAAAACCTTCATCCGGCAGGGAAAATGAAATCGTTGTTGAAGGATTAAAGGGATTAGGGTAATTCGTAAATAATTCAAATTGTGCTGGCTTTATTTGCAAAGATGAATTGATACCTGTACTGATATTTCTGAAAGAAACTACTCTGAACGAACATTCAACATAAAGTCTTCCATCGGCAATAATTGGCTGATGAAGGAATATTTCAGAATTATCAGTAAAAACATTTTCACCGGTAATGAGATTAAATCCCCTGACAGAATTTCCCATCCAATTTATGACATATACGATACCATTTGCTATGGCGGGAGAGAAAACACCGCTTGCATCAAATTTATATTCCCATAAATGTGTCCCTGTAAATTTGTCAAGCGTGTGTAACTGACCTTTTTGCAGCGTATCTTCCCAAACTGAAAAACATAAAACGCTGTCAGTGATTGCGATTGCATTATGCGAAAGATCTGGTATCTCACCAAAAGTGTTAACAAAAGTCCAATGAATACTTCCGTCGGTTTTATTCAATGCAAGAATGGAATCGTTACTGCTTGTATAAATATAATTTTCATCGATGGTAAATGAAGCATAATTTCTATGCGAATTATATATTTCCCATCCTGGCAGTCCGGTAAATTTATTAAGTACAAACAATGTACTATTACCGCAGATGTAAATGTACTCGTTATCTACAACTGGAGTGGCAAAAGCAGAAAAGGGATATGACCAGATTGTTGTCCCATCTTTAATATTGAGGCAATATAAGGAATCCCCTATCACATATATTTTATCAATATCAATAATCGGATTTCGAGAATACAAAGTACCCATAGGTTTAAACCATCTTTCAACACCGCTCAATCTATTTAGAGAGTACAGACCTAAACCATTTTGGCCACCGCACAAAACAAGAGAATCATTAACTGCAGGGGTTACATTTACAGAGCCGCCAGTCTCCGGTATATAAAAACGCCAAAGTTCAATCCCAGTTTCGACGTTATAAGCAACAACAGCATTATTTGTATCGGATTCTACACTAACGAACAGCATACCGGAATAATATGAAGTACCGCTTGAAGTTCCATCTCCGAAATTAAATTCCTGTGCCTTTTCCAGCGGCGGCAGTAATTCAGTTTCAAAGCTTGCCCAGGATGTTCTTTCCTTATTTCCATTAATCATCGACCAATTTTGGGCATAAAAGTTAAAGGTAAGACACAAATAGAAGAAGAGTATCACTTTTACAGTAGTGATAGAAAAAACAGAGTTAGAAACGTTCGTTGGCATTTTGCCTCCTTTACTCGTTTCAGAGTTTTATTGTTTAGTTATAACAATTAAATAAGAAATACACACAAAACTAATGAAAATAGTATTTTTATATTTTCTTTAAATGCGATGTTTTTATACTCTTTTAAATTAGTAAATCCAATTTTGTTTTTCTAACCCACCGGGGTGCTGAACCTACGCTCCTGCTAATCATCAAATTTAATTGTGCTGCGTGATGCTGAACATGACGCATATTGTATAACAAAACTTCACCGTTAGAAAGATCCAGCCAATCAAAACCGCATTTTTTACTTGCTTGTTCTACAGTTAGTGAAACAATTCTTGATCTGCCTTTTTCGCGGCCGTGGGTGAGATAGTTCAATAGTTCGTGTTTAGTGTAAATACGATCCGGAAGCAAGCCGCGCTCATCTAATTCATCCATTGTAAATGGTTCCGGTGGAATAATGATTCCACAACAGAACAAAACTCCAATACGTTTTATCATGATACAATCATAGCTTTTGAATGCTTTGACTTTTAGAAATTTTAGTTTAAAGCTGATACTTCTTAAAATTGTACCTAGTCCCAACGTCTACTTTTTCTTCAGGTGGAAGTGACGTAAAATATTTTTTCCAACCCGGACAGAAGTTAATATGCCATCGCCAGAATCGTCGCGCAATTGACTTTGGACTATTATCATACTTCGCTCGCAAACCGCAGTTGGCACAATTATTTTCAGGCATAATTAAACTCCATTTTAAGAATTGTTGATTTTTAAAATACGATTCTGCGTCGGTATTTTCCACTCATGACGGTGTGGTTTTTAAGTTGCTGCCCAATTTACCAACCTTTAGGTTGGAACAACAATACAGCTTTTCCCGAAGCAATTCCATTGAGGAAAACCAATGCCAATAATTATTTGAGCCTGAGGCTCATCAGCCTTTGGCTGAAAAAATATTTTCTTGGTTATATTATAATAAATATCTGTATATTAAAATATTTACTAGTTTACTAATTATGAAACAGCAGAACCTGAAAACTCTTTTGGCTTTTGGAGCCATTTACATAATATGGGGTTCCACTTACCTTGCAATCCGCTATGCTGTTGAGACAATCCCGCCGTTAATGATGATTGGAATAAGATCCCTGACAGCAGGGATAATTCTTTTTTTATTTAGCCGCTTTAAGAGCAAAGAAAAGATCAAAAGGGAAAATATTTTTCCGCTGTTTACAATAGGAGCAATGTTCTTTTTGATCGGGCATGGACTGCTGGCATGGGCGCAGCATTATGTACCTTCCGGAATGGCGGCGGTACTTGTGGCTTCGGAATCTTTATGGGTTATAGGAATAGAATGGTTTTTCTTAAAGGATACACGGGTAAAACTAAGGGGAATATTAGGATTATTTCTCGGTTTCGGCGGCATCGTTTATCTTATTGCTTCTACTATAGGTATCACAACATCAAATAATGATTTTCTTGGCTCTGCATTAATTGTTGCAGGCGCACTTTCCTGGGGAGGAGGCGCTATTTATTCAAGAGTTGCAAATGTTCCAAAATCGCCTATGTTATCATCGGGGATGGAATTAATTTTCGGTGGTACGCTGGTTTTGATAATCAGTTTTATCATTGGTGAGCCATCGCAATTTCATTTAAGCCAGGTTACTTTAAAATCTTTCTTTGGGCTTTTATACCTGATTACTTTTGGTTCAGTGATTGCTTTCAGCGCTTATGTATGGCTGCTGGGACATACATCCGTTACACGGATTTCAACTCACACTTATGTAAATCCCGTAATTGCAGTTTTCCTTGGCTGGCTCATTGCCAATGAACAGATCACTACTGCCTTATTAGCTGCCACAGCCATTATAATTATATCTGTATATCTTGTACTGTACGATCAGTACCGGGATAGGAAAAATAACCAAGCGAAGGAGTTAGAAATTAATTTTTCCCCTAGTTCATTATTCACTTTACTTATCTTCTACAGTTAAGTGGGTTAATAGTGTGGTTTTTAAACCGCCGCCCAATTTACCAACCTTTAGCTTGGAATAGCATTGCAGCTTTTTCCGAAGGGACTCCCTTGGAGGAAAACCAGCGCCAATAATTATTTATAAATTTATTCGTAGCTGTCATAGTTTGCCCTGACTTGTTCAGAGACAATTCCTTGCCAGAATAAACATCAAATGCTTTTGTCACGGTGCGACCATTACAGCTTTGGAAAAATATAATTGCAGTTAAACGGGTAACTAACTGGTTAAACTACTCTGCTGTTTGGTTATTAACCTCTATCTTCAGTAATTAAAACTCCGAGTTCTTCGCTCATCAATTCGAGTGCTTTCTTTTCAAAGCAAGAGAGATCTCCCCAGTTGTTGGAGCACCCAAGATTTAAGTGGCCAGAACCAGGATAACAACCAAGAAAATGAGAACCATTCACAGGGTCTCCTAGATTGTTGACTTCTGCTGCGATAACATAAATCGGTACTTTTTCGCTTTTGTTTAAAGCGACTAGCAAGTGAGTACATCGGATGATCCCGACACACTTTACATCAGTTAGAAGGATTACTTCATATGAATCTGCGTCATAGCGTTTAACGAGGTGCGCTTCTCGCCAAACTGGGAAATACTTGCGAGAAACAATAGCATTCTCCTTTTCCAGTAGTGGCGACGTATGTTCATCAGGTGATTCACATGACAGTATACCGAAGGCTGGTGGTTTCATTGGTACTTGGTTTAATTCATCGGTATCAATATAAATTCTTAGACGTCTTGCGGCTTCGGCACAGCCTGCATTAAATAATCGTAAATTTTGCTCATTTGGTCGGAAAGGTCGGACGTATTCTCCCACATAGCGACCATCTTTAAACTCAAGTATATACAAGTATTTGTCTTCTTCCTTTTTTAGTGTTGCCAAGCAAGAGGAGTCAGGGGATTCTTTTCTTTGTTCTTTTAGGTTCAGAAAAAATCGCATATATTCACTCAGATCTTCAAAGAAAGACTCAATCATTTCATATTTCATATTATTATGCTTCAAAATTTAAATAATCAATTGTTGATTTAATGAACAATTTTATAGAGAACAGTACATTATAAAAAACGAATGAGAAGACGATATAGATTTTAGTTGTGCGATATTAATTTATGTTACTTTTTGGCTCAGGGATATTAGGCCAGTTTGGTTTGTAGGTTTCAATCCAACGTTTTAATCTTCGTCTAGCACTATCTCCTTCTACAGAAATTTTCAAATGTTCACAAATGTCTCTCCAAGAATTTAGTCCAGTAACTCCTCTTAATTCAGGAACCCTTTCTATCCAATCTCTTGCAGACGGTGTTTTCGCTTTTTTAAGCCCGAAGATATTATAATTATTTTTTTGTTCCTTATTCTTTTTAGATTGAAAATTATTTTCGTCATCATTGATATGCTCATTCATGTATGGAGTTTTATCATGTAGAAAACTCCATAGCCCCGATTTAAAGAAATTTGTAATTGTTTCTTTATCATAATCTTCATCAGGAAATTTTGTTAAAAAATCGTTAGCGATTTCGGTCGAAAGTTTGTCTAAAATTTTATCTTCTTCCGCAATATACTCACTTAAAAATTTTTCAAGTCGTTTCTCTTTTTCTATTAATTCGGGCAGTTGTGTGATTTGTTCATATGAAATTGTTGATAATCTTGATTGAATGTTAGAAATAGTATCTTTTTCCAATGAAACTTGCCATATTATTCTGTCTCTTAGTTTAGTTCCTTTTTCGAAAGTTTTTATTAAAAGCCAATCGCTACCATTAGTAAGGACCCCAAATTCAATACCCTGATTGATACAATATCTTGCGAGTTGTTGTATGTGGTCTGAAATATTTGCGGATAGATTTTTTGCTTCAATGAATGTTTCAATTCGATTTTCTCGGAAAAGTGTATAATCTGGAATATCTCTGTCATCGGTTTGAGAATTAAGTTGAACAAGTGCTGGATTATCAGTTTTCCAATTCAAATAGTCAAGAATTGGTTCAATAAGTTGGCGTCTTACGGCGTATTCATTTCTATTGTAATGATCTCGATGTTGAGAAATTTTATTTTTTAGTTCTTTAAGTATATTTTCCATAATGATTACTTTACTTCTTAAAAATTAATTATCCAGCTATACTGCTTTTTAGTATTCCGGCGTTTGGAAGACAATATTTCAACAAAAACCTTATTCTCATGCAAATTTCTAACTTTATGGCGGGATAACATGCCGAATATTGGCAAATGATATCCCGTCGGTGATTTGATTTCTCTTTAAAAGTAAAAACCCAATCCGTTGGTTGCGGATTGGGTTTTGATATTAATAGCTTAAAATCCCAGTCTATCCATATCTACTACAAGAGTCTTAACAGCATTCACTGAATTATTGAGCAGCGACTGCTCTTCTTCATTCAAAGCAAATTCAATTATCTTTTCAACTCCATTTGCTCCTAACACAGCGGGAACTCCTACATAATATCCCTTCACTCCATATTCACCATTGAGATATGCACATACAGGCAGCACTCTTTTTTCATCGTAAATAATTGCTTCAGTCATTGCTATAGCAGAAGAAGCCGGAGAATAAAATGCAGAACCGGTTTTGAGCAGTTTTACAACCTCACCGCCGGCTGCTTTTGTTCTCTCAACAAGTGCAGTCATAACTTCTTTTGCTTTGTTCTTATCGTTATATTTTTTCTCAAGCAGTTCCATTACCGGAATGCCGTTCACATTAGCATAGCGTACAATTGGAACCATAGTATCGCCGTGCCCGCCTAAAACCAAAGCATTGATATCTTTTACAGATACACCAAGTTCCCAGGCAATAAAAGTAGCAAAGCGTGAGGAGTCAAGAATTCCAGCTTGTCCAATAACTCTGCTGGAAGGGAATCCGGTAATTTTCTGGAAAAGAGTTACCATTGCATCCAGAGGATTTGAGATAATTATAGCAATTGAATTTGGTGCATACTGCTTAACATTCTCAGCAACGGTTTTCATTATTTGAGCATTTGTGGTAAGCAAATCATCGCGGCTCATACCTGGTTTGCGCGGCAAGCCTGCAGTAATTATAACAATGTCTGCACCGCTGATATCTTTGTAATCGTTTGTTCCTTTAATGTTAGCATCAAAAAGGTCAACGCGAGCGGCTTCAGCTATATCTAAAGTCTTACCTTGCGGCATATCAGGAACGATGTCATAAAGTACAACATCGCCTAATTGTTTTTGTGCGATTAATTGAACGAGAACGCCTCCGATTTGTCCTCCGCCAATGATTGCGATTTTTTTTCTAGACATGATAATTCTCCCTAATGTTGGTTTGTGGTTAATTGAGAAACACTCTTATTTAAAATAATTATGAAAGAAGCTAATTCAAAGCAATAAAATCAAGGGGAAATTATTTCGGATTGAGAAGTAAAGTCTAAAGAGGGAAGCTATATTTGGCGAGTGAGTTAGTTTTTATTATCTAAGTTCAGGATTAAAATTGTTTCAGTGCCGGTTGGCGTAATG
>JBGSOQ010000238.1:0-3485 GCA_041739035.1 Ignavibacteriaceae bacterium
AAGAAATTCACTACGATTTGAAAGGATATTCTTCAGCGAGAAAAACTAAAAAATCTAAGTGAAAGCCAAATTACTTTACTATTGGAAGCCGCTTTTTGCAGTGGTGGTTTGGGGTGCTTCATTCATTGCTACAAAAATCGCTCTCGAAGAAATTGCTCCGCTCACAATCATTTTATTAAGATTAATACTTGCCTCGATCTTGCTTTTCATTTTAGCTATTTATTCAAAAAAAAGCCTTGCCATTGATCTAAAGAATCACGGCGGTATTTTTATTCTTGCACTAATTGCCGCATTTCATCTCTGGATTCAAGTTACAGGAATGCAATACGCCACTGCAGCAAACACCGGCTGGATAATCGGGACTGCGCCGATATTCATGGCAATTGTTGGTTTTGTAGCTTTCAAAGAATCTCTTTCCCCAATTAGAATTTTCGGAATTCTCCTCGCCTTCTTCGGTTTACTCATGCTCATAAGCAAAGGTGATTTGTCATCAATCGATTTTCTTTCCAACAAAGGAGATTTTCTAATCCTCGCAAGTGCATTTACATGGAGCATTTACTCCGCGGTTAATAAGAAAATATCGTTAAGCTATTCTCCACTATTAACAATTCTATTTTTATTCTTAATGATGGCGATAATAATTTCACCGTTCTCAATTAATGATTCGGCAATTCAATCAGTAATTGCTCTATCAGCAAAAGGGTGGATTGTAATTTCATTCTTGGGAATATTCTGCTCTGGAATTGCGTATGTCTTGTGGGCTCAAGCACTCAAAGAAATGGATTCGGTGAAAGTCGGTGCCTTTCTTTACTTCGAGCCATTCGTTACAGTTTTTGCGGCTTGGTTAATGTTGAGCGAGCAGATAACTTTTATGATGATATTGAGCGGAGTAATAATAACGCTTGGAGTGCTTCTTGTAAATTTTAATCTGAGAAATTTATTTCGATCCAATAAATCAAATACCGAATGATTTAACTGTACAAAGTGAGATTACCTTTTAAAGTGAGTTTCACTTGAGATTATCTTCTCTTCTTAACTGCTTTTTCGTAAAGGTCAATGTATTCCTTCGCAGAGTTTTTCCATGAGTAATCCCTATTCATTCCATTCAGCATAATTTTTTTCCAAGTATCTTTATGATGGAATGCATTCACAGCCCGCTGTACTGTTAGAAATAGTGCATAGCTTGTATAATCGTTGAAAGTAAATCCATTTCCCATATTCTGCCCATAATAATTCAATTCATCCCAATCTTGGACTGTATCTGCGAGCCCCCCTGTTTTTCTAACAACCGGAACTGTTCCATACTTCATGCTGTAGATTTGGTTCAGTCCGCACGGTTCGTATCTTGAGGGCATTAAAAACATATCTGAAGCAGCTTCAATTAAATGTGAAAGCTCGTTATTGAATCCAATATATGTTCCAACTTTATAAGGAAGAATATGGGCAAGATTCCTGAACATTTCTTCGTATCGATCTTCACCGCTTCCTAGGAATACCCATTGAGCATCAAGCCGCATCAGATCCTGAAGCGCCCCGGCAAAAATATCGAACCCCTTTTGATCAACCATCCTTGAAATAATTCCTATAAGCGGAACATGTTCATTAAAAGGAATGCCGAAATGTTCTAACAGGAATTTTTTGTTCTTGTATTTACCGAGCAAGTTATCTTTTGAATACTTGTAAGGAAGATGTTTATCGGTTTCGGGATTCCATGTTTCGTAGTCAACACCATTTAGAATTCCAAAAATATCATCTTTTCTTTGGAAAAGAACATTATTAAGCCCTGCGCCATATTCAGAAGTAAGTATTTCATCCGCATAGGTTTTACTTACTGTATTAATCAAATCAGAAAAAAGGATTCCCGTTTTCATAAATGATACCGAGTCTTCAAACTCAACGGGTCCGCCGGGATAAAATAAATCGCCGCGTATTTCCGCATTCAGAAGTGTAGACTTTGAAAATCTTCCTTGATATCCGATGTTATGAATAGTGAATAATGTTGCTGTATGATCAAACATTTTATCCCAACTGTAATTATCCTTAATAAACAAGGGTACCAAACCGGTTTGCCAATCATTACAATGAATTACATCGGGTTTCCATTGCAGTCTTTGAAGGGCTTCAATAACACCTTTACTGAAGAGAATGAATCTTTCATCTTCATCAAGATCGTCAGTGTAAATGAGCCCGCGATGAAAATAATGAGGGCAGTCTATGAAGTTAACTTCAACATTAGAACTATTGAGTTTTGTTTGATGCAAGTGAACAGATCTCAAAAGTCCGTTTACTCTTATCAGCATTTCACCAACATCCCAATTGTAATGCAAACCGAATTTACTTTCATCAACAAAAGAATATTTTGGGAGAAAAACTTTAACCTCACAACCAAGTTCGGCAAGAGCAGCGGGAAGAGAACCGGCAACATCTGCAAGTCCACCGGTTTTGGCATATGGCACAGCTTCAGAGGAAAGAAAGGCAATTTTCATTTTATTCATTCCAATAAATAGAAGTTGTTCAAACTTAAAAATATTTTAGGTGAATGAGAATGAGAACCGGCAAGTTTTTCAAACATAGTTCATAAGGTTAAAAGTTTGAAGGTAATTATTAAATTAATTTAGAAAATCCGTTTCTCTTAGTTGATTTTAATAACCTGCTAACTCAATATATTTTTACCTTCCAACCGTCCATACTTTATTAACTTTTCAACTGAATTTGTTTAATCTATCATCGTTCGGCATTTTTACTCTGTAATCATCCTTCAAATAACTATTTCCAATTATTCTATAAAATATATAAGTTAAAACTGTTATTAATAACTTCCTGTAGGCAGTATGAACGCAGACAAAACCGATCTCGCCATTTTTGCATCGGGTAGCCCTAACAACAAACCCATCATTTTTGTACATGGTTTTCCGTACGATCATACCATGTGGAATAAGCAAATTGATGATCTGAAATCAAATTACTTTTGTGTTACATACGACATCAGAGGTTTGGGAGAATCTCCAATCGGCGACGGACAGTACACAATAGAATCCTTTGTTGATGACCTTGAAACAATAATTAGTGAATTAAAACTTGATAAGCCAGCATTGTGCGGACTTTCGATGGGAGGGTATATTTCACTAAGAGCTGTTGAACGGAATGAAACAAACTACAGTGGATTAATTTTATGCGACACACGTTCTTCAGCCGATACAGATGAGGGAAAAATTAAACGCGCAGAAAATATCAGGAAAATAAACACGTTGGGAGTGAAGCAGTTTGTATCTGATTTCGTGCCCATGTGTTTTTCAGTTAAATCAATTACTGATTCAAATGAAGAGTACGCCAAAGTGCTGAATAAATCTTTAAGCTCGAATGCAATTGGTGTGAAGGGCTGCCTGCTTGCCATGGCGGGAAGAACAGACACCACTTCTTATCTGTCTAAGATAAAAATACCCACTTTACTTTTATGCGGAGAAGATGACCGCTTAACTCCTCCC
>JBGSOQ010000246.1:0-19449 GCA_041739035.1 Ignavibacteriaceae bacterium
GATTTTTTTTCATCAGCTATTTAATCTGAAGAATTCGTAATAAAAAAGGGATTAAGAGCATTGCCAAAGCTATATGCTTTTTCCAATCTCGCTCAGAAAATAATTCCACTAAAATAATCCACGTTATTAGTACAACAATAAGTATGTAAATCCAGAATAGCACAATATTACCTTAAAAAGTTTTTGATAAAAAGATGCCGATCTCCTGTGAAAAAATTATTATTGTAATTCCAATTGCAAGAGTCATGATGATCGGAATTATACTTTCTTTAAGAATTAAAAAATGATTTTTAACTTTAACAAGTTGTCCGGCGTACGCACAGAGTAGTGATGGTGGTGGCATTAAATCTCCCATCGCAGCCAAAAGAGCTAATGCCGATGCAACTACAATTTCACTTTTACCAATAAAAACAAAGACAAGCGGAATTCCCACAACTGAAGCTGCAGCATAAGCAGAGCCAAAGAATGGCATGATCAATCCTGCTAAATATTTCACGCTCTCAGGCATTTCTAAAGCAGTTACAGCAATAAAACCTCTCACACCGGTTAATGTCATAATCTGAATAAACATTCCAACACCAACTAAAATGCTCATAACAGGCAGCGCATCCCGAATAGCGCTGCGCATTAAAAGATATAAATTAAATTTCTCACCAGTTCCGAAGCCGAGCAAAGCACCAATGATAAAGATTAATGGAATTCCTAAATGCGGCATGGTTTGAGGAAATGTTCTTTCAGCAATAAGCAACCCAATTACGATTAGTAAAGGGAAAAATAATTTTATCCCATGCTTGGAATAAACAGGTTTTTCCATTTTATCAAGGACTTCATCTATGTTGAACTTCTTCAAAAATCTGACACGAAAATAAATTGCTGTTAGAATTGCGGGAGGAAATGAAGCGATAAAAAGCGGTCCGCCAAAACCAATGTAAGGCATGTCAACTCCACCGCTAATTATCATTGCAGGAATACTGATTGGAGGAGCAATCTCACCAAAAACTGCTGCCATCGCAATTAATGCTCCAGCAGGTTTTGGTGGAATTCCCATTGCTAATAGAGCAGGTACAACCAGAGCACCCGTTGTCAATATACACGCGGAGGAAAGCCCAGTTAGCATTCCCGGAAACATTATAAAAAGGGTTATAATTATCATTAGTAGAAGTGGTACACGATGCAGAGACTTTATCAAATAATAACTAATGGTTCTGAGTGCACCGGTAGCATCTACTACTTTCATAAAAATCATTGCAGTTGAAATTATTAAAATCGCTTCTAAAAACCCAAAGCTGCCTTCAACTAAATGCCGCACTGGAAATCCTTCACCGCCAACTAAAGCACCGGTAATAGCAGCAAGCATTAGTGAAACACCCGCGGGGAGTTTTAAAAGGAAAACACTTAAGGCAAATGCTGAAAGCATTGCAATAAGTACCAGAAGTTCAATACTCATTTAGAAACCAACTTTAAGCGAGATAGAATGAACAGCGCCTAATCGATCAAGATCTGCAAAAGCATAATCCACACCTACTTCAAAAGACTGAGGTATTTCCCAATTTAATCCAAAACCTAAACTAAGTTTTCTTACATCATCATTAAAATAATAACCTGAGCGAAGCGCAATTAAATTCTGCCATTTATATTCAATTCCAATCGAAGCATTTTCGGGTCCATCGTTAGGATGATTAGCATCAACTCCAACTTTAATGCTATGTGTTTGGTCGTAAACAAGAACATCACCTTTACCCATTACTTCCCATCCAATCCCCACTCTAAAATTTAAAGGGAGTTCCCAGGCTTCAGTTTTAAGGTTACTTGCAACTCCAACGTTAGTTGCGTTATTTGGGTTAGGATCGTAAGATTTTTGAAGATCACGGCCATCAAGAGTCATTTTGGTTCCGAAATTGGAAAGAGCCATTCCAACCTTTATTCCTTTATAACCGGTATTCAAGTTCGTTCCAATATCAATAGCAAGGGCTGAAGCTGATTCATTATAAATGCTCTGTGTTATATATTTAACGGAAATCCCAAGGGAAAAGAAATCGACTAAACGGGCAGAATATGTGAGACCAACCATTACATCGGAAGCATCAAAAAAATCACCGGTTCCTTTTGGCTGCAGTTCCGTTGTGATTTCCATTTCACCCATTGTAAGTATGGATGCACTTATCCCAATTTTGTGGTCTTCACTAACCGGAAGCACAATTCCAAAGTATTGATGCTTGAGATCTACAAACCAATCTGTGTATGATGCTATAACAGAAATTGAATTTACTCCAACAAGCCCTGCAGGATTCCAATACATTGAACTAGCATCGTTAGCTAAGCCTGCAGTTGCACCTGCCATTCCAAGAGAACTTGCATCAACTCCAATTTTTAAAAATTGTGCTGCTGTAGTTCCGGCTTTATTTGTCTCCTGGCCGAAATTCAGAATTGAGGAAAGGATAAAAATAATTATTGTAAGAAATTTCATTTATTTTTTCCTTATTTGATTAAAGCAAATTTACCCTGGTGAGTATTACCGAAAGGATCTTCAACCACATAGATATAAACTCCAAAGGCCAGTGCTTGATTCCAGTCTGTCAAAAGATTCCAACTCAATGATCCTTCACCGCTGTTATGATCGATTGTTTTTACTAAGGTTCCGGCTACTGTATAAATATAAATTTTACATTCCGGCGGCAAATACATAAATTGAATTTCACGTACATTTTGAAGCGATTCATATTTGGAAGTAACTACATATGGGTTAGGCACAACTCTTATCTGGCTTAAATCAGCATTCTTTGAATCAAACTGACTTTGTGCAAACTCAAAAGAATATTCATCATTAGCGGTTAAAGCATTATAACTTGTAACATTAATTATTGTGCCTTTGCTCGGAGGACGCTGTAAGGTATCCAGTGGTGTATTTAGAATTGAAACCTGGTAGGCAAATTCTTTTGCACTTGCTGCTGGATTTGCACTTCCAACGGTCGGAGCAGGATCCGGATACGGAACCCGGGTAATAAAGATAGTCTCTCCTTCATCCCATTGGCTATTATTGTTTGCATCTAAAATCTCAAAGCATACTTTAGCATTTGTATTCGCATTCCAAATTGAAAATGGGACAGAGAATTTTGCTACTGATCCGACTAATCCCCATGAGTAAGCTATACTCTCATCATCCGAAAAACGAATTGAATAGCTCGCAGATTTTGAGGCAGTATCAGCTTGAGCAAATAAGGTTGCAGAAATATACCATGATGTATCGGCACTAACATTAGTGGAACCAAAAACATTTCTGCCATTTCCATCAGTTATTGATTTTATGCCGCCAATTTTAGTATCAGAAGTAATTTTTACTCTAAAACCATCCACGACGGGATGATCAGTATCAGTAATTTTTCTTGAATCATAAACAGTGGTATTACTTTGATCTAGTCTGGTAATTGTAAATGCTGAAGCCGGAGTTCCTTCAAAAGTAATTTTATAGGGTGAAGTTTTTAAAGATTTTTCATTAATAATTTCGATATCGATTTGTCCGGTACCGGTACCATTCTCGTGCGTGAAAGTTTTTACATTAGCGGGAATTTTACCTGTCGCTTCCGGTTTTGGTACAACGGTAACAAAGTAATTTACTTGAGGACCATCTCCTCTTGTACCTTCCAGAGAAAATAATGTTGGAGTTCCTTTATCATATGAGACAATAGTATAAGAATATGCTATTCCATTAACCACATTCGAATCGACCCAACTGTGCTTTAATCCATTATCTGAACCAAGCCAAATCAATGGATTTTTTGGATCAGGGCCTTTGATGTTGTTTTTAAGATCGAACTGCGCAATAGGAACATACCCAAAAGTTCTGCCCTGGGAATCCGTTATTTTTGTCCCCCATGTGATACCGCCATCTTCACTTCTATAAATTTTATAACCTTCGAAATCAGATTCACCGGTTGAAGGATCAACAAAATTTTCGGGGGAATCATCCCAATACAATGTTATTCTTCTATCACCTGCAATTGATGAAAGTGCCGGAGATGGAGGTGCTATAGGGCCATTGAATTTAGCATCAAAAAGTTCTTTGGCCGACAGCAAATTGCTGTTGTAATCAGCATCGTCATCACCAGCAACAACCGCAAAAGTCATTTTAACAGTATCTCCAGGATTCATGTTAAACGGCCCAGTGGCAGCAATCCAAACTAAATCTTGCTTTACTGTAAGTAAAGAAACATCATCTATCCTCTGGTTTGCGCCATGAAAATAATTGGCTGCATCCGCAAGTATATTAGGATTATTTGGATCACTGCTAATTATTGCCCAAAGTCTTTTATCATCGGTTGGACCCGGATCCACAAAATAGTGAAAGTCTGTAATTCCCATATTGAAGGGCGTTTCAAGAAATGCAGTTCCAAATGTGTAATCTTCCGTTATTCCCAATGCATTCGGCCGAGTTGCACCGCCAATGTCACCATCAAAATCCCTGTCTGCAATAGAAAAGATATTTGTACCATCAGTAAAAGTTGAGTCAAGAACAATTAAGGTTTCTTCACCATGATCGCTGCAGTCAGGATCTTGATATATACCCGTATAACAACCCACGAGAGGGGTTCCACTTTTATTGATAATCCACAATTCATAGAATAATGCGTCCTCAGCATAAATTCTTCCGTACGTGTACGCCATTTCATTTACTTCTATCCCAACAACATTGCCCTGTTGATTGTTAGCATCAGTATACTCCATGTAAATATCTCTATCGGAAGCAAACTCACCTGGAACTTGTTCACCGGTTTGAGGATTTCTTCGAAAAATCCCGGGCCAGAAAGCATTTCCTTGCGTATCAACCGGCCAGGTATTCTTTAGATCGCTATGAGCTAGATAAGGGGTTTGTCCGTTGTACAATAAAATTTCATGAGGATTAGGATCCAGTGCTGGATTATAATGAGTCTTACCAAATGCGCCATCCTTTGCTGTAAAATCTTCATTGTCATTATCTGTCCATGCATCAATTACATTTCCTTGATTTCCATTTTGTGAATTTTCCTTTATTGCAAAAAAAAGTGAAAAGTCATCAACTAAACCTGTAAAATTTTCACGCGGGTAACGAATATCGAAAAAGACATCTGTCGGCGCATTACCTACATCCTCAAATCTCGTATCACTTATTTGTCCATAATTCATAGTCAAATTTTGCAATTGTCCCTTAGTCTGAACTCCAACTGCTTCATCTGCAAAACCTGTAATCTTCAATATTTTTCCGTCTTTTTTCTCAGGAGCATCTGTATCTTGAGCAAAAAGTAAATTACTAGAAACTATCAAAATTAAAACAGGAAGAAGAAGCAGTATAAAAAAAGATTTTTTCATAAAAGAAAACTCCAATTAAAATTCTAGGTAGAATCCAGCACGTATAGATCTTCTTGGATCCAGATTTGCAGGATTGGCCTGTCTGTCTTTTGGTAAAATTGATGTTGGTCCCTGATCTAAAGCTTCGCCCGTTCTAGTCCAAATCAATCTAGTGTTCATAGCATCAAATACATTCTCAACATCCAGATAAACTGTTGCGTTAAAAATATCTGTGGGGATCATTCTCGATAACCGTAAATCAAGATTAAAAGTCCACGGCCTTCTTGCACTATTTACTTCAGGTACAATATTTGACTCCTCCGCGGCTCTTGAAGTTGGTGTGTAGGGTAAGCCGCTTCCAACAGTAAAAACACTTGTAAGAGAGAATAATTCGAAAGGATAAAACCCTGAAAATTGCGGACCAAATTTTTCTGGAAATCTTATGTTTAAAAAAGTATTAATTTTATGTCGCTGATCGAAATCCAGATAGAAATTTTTGTTGGGTCTTAAGTGGGCACTTTCTGCTGTGTATGAATTGAAACCTTCACTTGGATCAGATTCATTTCCCTGTGCATACATTAGAGAGTAAGTAAGTCTGAAACTATAATAATTGCTAAATCTTTTATCGAGAGTTACATCGATTCCTTGAACTCTTCCGAAATCAGCATTTGTGAATATTGTATAATCTCTTCCCACAAAATAATAATAGCTCGAAATTAAGTTTGAGATATCTTTCGAATAAGCAGTTAAATTCAATCCCCAATCAGCGGAAATTTCTTGCTGTAAGCCAACTTCGAGTGATATTGTTTTTTCGGGTTTAAGAGCAGGATTCCCAACCAAGGCATCATTTACTAAAATATCTTTCAATGCATCATTTCTATAAATATCATAAAATCGAGGTATTTGAAAAAAATGCCCGTAAGCAAAGTAGATTGACGTTTTATCTGAAATAGGATGAGCGAGACCAATTCGCGGGCTAAGCTGTACATGCGGGGACACAGGGACTTTATCAACTGTTTTATATTCAGCCGAGCCAGAAGTAGTTGTATAAACTCTTAAAACATCAGAAGGATCAGGATATGCGTTTGCACGAGGGTCAAAATAATCTAAACGTAACCCGACTTTTAGAATCATGAAACTGTATTCAACCTTATCCTGAAGATAAGCTGCAAATTCTATTGGGGTGAATTTAAAGAACTCAATATTTGTCCTTGGCGCCATTCCGATACGATGTCTGAAAACCTCATGGTTTTTAAACTCAATACCGCTCCGCACCTGATGATGATTAGTGATCTGACTTTCTAAATTTGCTTTCACTAAATACTGTACACTTTCAGTTTGTCTCCAATAGCGCACATCACCGTAGCGAAAGCTGCCTTCAACGCCGCCAACATATAATCTTGTATAGTAGTCGCTTGAAATTAAATCGCCGGTGGCTAAATCATAAACCACATTTCGGTTTGGAACTATTTCGCTTTCAAAATCTTTTATTCTTCCCACAGTAAGATCGTAAAAAGTGTTCTGTGAAAGTACATGCCTGACATTTATGGTCTGTCTGTTTGACAAAACTCGATCGATTGGATAGGAGCCTAATCTATTTAAGACGTCATTCCCGGAATCGAACCATCGCCAATATTTGTAAGCATGATCATAATCCTGATTAAAATTTTGCGACCAATCGTACGAACCGCGAATGGTAAAGGTTGAAGCAATTGGATAGGTCAGTTTTAAAGTTGCAGATCTATACAGAGTATACCCGAAAGGTAATGGACTATTTTCATTTCGGAAACGCCCGGCTATAAAAAATTTAATGTCTGGTATAAATGGAACCGGCCCAGAGAGATTACCTGAAATTGTTCCGAGCATTTTTATTCCTAAATAATCTTGCGTGTAAGGGTCATCTAAAACTGAAACATAATCATAAGCCGAGCTTCCGTCAGCTTTCCTTACAATATCTTTATAGATTTCTTGGTCGGCTGCCGAGAGAGATTTTACCTCATCCCGATTCAGATTCCAATCTTTTTCATGATAGGGAGAAGAATTTAGCATTGGGGATTCGTATAAAATTTTCCCCACATACCTGCTTCCACCATCCTTAGTATTGATTGTAATTACACCATCAGCCGCGTTTCCATATTCTGCATCAAAAGTTCCCAAATGTGCTTGAAGTTCCTGAACAGTCTCAACCTCAATTTCACCAGCTAAACTTCTCAAAAAAGGGTTAGTAAGCGGAACTCCATCAACTTGATAAACTGTGCCGCCTGAACGCCCGCCTCTAACGTGAAATTGCCCATCAGTTCCAACTGTAACACCTGCTTGCAGTCTTAATATTTCATTTACGTTTTGAGCACGAAGATCTTCAACTATCATTGAACCTTCGACTACAACTCGAGTAGACGTCAAATCCCTTTGAACGACTGGTCTGTCTGCAGTTACAACAACCTCAGATTTCATTTCAATAGTTGCACTTTCCAGATTTGCATTCAATTCGGTAGTTAGGTCCGCCATAATTTTAACATCCTCAAAAATTATGGTTTGATAACCGATCATTGAAATTTGAACGCGATATGTGCCTGGCGGTATGTTATTTATGAAGTAAAACCCTGACAAATCCGATGCAGCACCAAATGTAGTCCCTAGGATCACGATGTTAGCACGTATCAGGGTTTCACTTGTTTCTTTTTCTTTAATGAAACCATTTAGTTTACCAGTTTCACCGGCATAAACAGTGGAAATGTAAAATAAAGTGAATAGAATAATATTTATAAATGATCGCACAGTTTACCTCAAAATTAAATTTGAAACTTTTGTTCCAACTTTTATAAGGATTTATTTAAGCAGCATCATTTTAATTGTCCTAACTGCTTTCGAAGTTATCAATTTTGCAAAGTAAACTCCGCTTGTAACTTTAATGTTCTTATTGTTCAAACCATTCCAAACTATTGAATGACTTCCAGCATCAACTTCCTCATTAAGTAAATTAACCACATCATTCCCAAGAGCATCATAGATTATGAGTTTAACTTTATCCCGCTGAGGTATGCTATAAAAAATGTTTGTTAAGGGATTAAACGGATTAGGATAATTTTTAAGCAATAAATACGATGATGGTTCTGATACATCATTTATTCCAACTGGAATTAAGTTATATGGGAAATTCCCGTAGACTATTGCTGTTGTACCTTCATCATTGATATTCTCGTTTGCCGATTCACGCCAAAGAATATCCACACCGTATGCTGTTCTAACTCTGTTACCAACGGAAACATAACCTCCATCATGATGTGGTCTGCTCATAACAGTTCTTGGTGCCCAAGTTTCACCCTTATCAGTTGAGTAGGTATATACTATTTCGTCTATTCCAGTAGTGTCCTCTGGTATATCTCTTCTATGGGCAACATGAATGATGTCATTACTATCGACAACGGCAGAAACACTTAGATAGTTAGCTGTGGATGAATCTAGTATTGAATTAAAATCAGTACTCCATTGATCATTCCATCCTTTCTTTGCCATTACCAAATAGCTTAATCTTGGATCAGAACCGGAAACAATATTCAGCCCATAAAAAGCATAAATGTTTCCTTCATTATCAATTGAAGAGGCAATATACCGGTTATGATCTCTATCGACAGTTGTGGTATCGGAAATCCTAACTTCTCCGAGCCAGGCATTTCCGTCATATTGATTTGCAAACACTTCTCTTCGGGCTGAAATTCCGTCTATACTGTTATCCCAGATAGCTACCATTTTTCCATCGGGTCCTGAAGCCAATTGGGTGCGTCCAACTTCAATTGAAGTACCAAAAGTACCAATAAATGAAAGAGTATCCGCATCTGTACTCCAAGTCGAACCGCCATCTGTACTCTTTACTGCAAAAAGGTATTCACTACCATTACCTTCACCATCATTATTATATACAACCCATAAGGTTCCATCGGAAGCTACATTTATAGTGGCTTCTTCTCCTCTCACAGATGCTGCCACGGATATTTGAACAGGTGTTGTCCATGAAGTTCCACTGTAGTTTGAGTAATATGTCTGATACTTTTCCGAGGAGGTATTTCTTTGCTGCCAAGTTGCATGAATGTTTCCTAGTTCATCAGCTGCCAAAGCAGCCTGTATTGCTCTATCTCCGGCATTTGAAATAGCGGCAGGTGGAGACCAGATACCAAATGCTTCGTCATAGTTAGAATATACTATTTGTCCGCCTGCTGCATTAAGATCATTCCATGCAGCCATTAAAAGCCCATCCGGTGTTCTAGCAACTTTTCTTTGATGGAAATAATAAACTGGAGCACTGTTGGGAACATTATCCGCCACAACAATTGTTGTTTGTGGAAATAGATCGATGTTTAAAATCAGTACGAAAAAGGTAAGCAATTTCTTCATTTTTGCCTCCGTTAATGATTAGTATTTAGTAAACTTAATTTAAAAATTTACTGATGTGAAATATTATTTAAATATTAATACCTAAATAATAATTAATATGCACTAAATCAATAGTTGTCACTGAGAAAAATCTTTTCTCGAATAAAAGGAGGACGATTCTTCAAATGATATTTACGAAAACTCCTGTTATATCTTTATAATGATTAAGAAATAACAGCTGCGAAAATTGAGATGATATTCCGAGAATATCTATCAAATTTCCTTTCTCAATAAGTGAAAAATTAATTTGAATTGAATTTCTTTAAATTGCCTTTCCAAAAACCCACATATAAACTTTTATTTGTTGAATCTTTCACATCAACCGCAATGTAAGAAATACGTTTGTTATGATCAGCATTTGAAACTTCATCAAAAAGAATCTGACTTACCATCGGCACCGAATTGCTAATGTCTATTTTTTCTAATCTTGATATCTGTTCACTCAATGTCGTGTAAAAAAGGTATAAGTAACCATCGTTCCCTAAAATCATTTGCGATTCATAATGCTTGTCGTCATTCAATTTAAGTTTAGATGATTCAATGGTTCTTAATTGATCATTATCTAATGGAAGCTGATCATACTGAAACAAATATGTGGAATTTTGATGATTAACTAAAACAAGAATTTTATTTTGGGCATATAAAACATATGTGGCGTTTACACTGGTCTCAATAGGTATATTTTTGTACGAGCCTGATGATTTTAAATCGTAGTTGAAAGCGAAAAGCCCATCTTTTGCTGCTCCATAGATAATTACCTTATCATTATATTGCGGATTAGGAACAACCTCAATATTTGTTATCCCGGGCAAATCAATCTTCCCCACCTCTGAGAAAATTTTGTTATGATATCTTAATATTGTTCCTCTTGTTTTTGCTGATGTATTTCTCGGAAACGTACTCATAAATATATTATCACCAAATGATTTCATAGAATAAACATGCATTTGAGATTCATCTGCAATATAAGCCTGCAGATCAATTGGAGTTGACGGTTCAAACCTATTTATCGGAGTTTCATCTATATCAGCCCTATAAAAGAAATATGGCTTATTATAGTTTCCGTAAAATATTGTGTCATTCTTTATGAGCATTGAGTTAGAACTGGCTGAATTTGTGGGATAAGTCTGGTATATCCACTTTTTTTGATTGTCATCCGGAACCCAAACAAAATCATCCGCTACGGTACCCATACTTCCGTAAACATAGCCATTATAAACAGTTAGCGTGTTTATTTTTGATCCGCCATAAGGAGGCATGAAGTTTTTAGGCACAATTGATGTGTTTCCATCATAGTGAATGTCAGAAGATCCAATGCTCCATTTTTTTATTTGCGGAATGTCTCTCCCCCACTTACTTATTCCAAAAATTGTTTTTGATGATTCATCATACATTAATCTTCTTCCTGTAAGCTGATCACCATTTTTATAATTATCCCCTGCTCTAAAATCATCCAAGTAGATCGGCTGGTAATGAGTGTAGAGGATTCTATCCTTATATAAAGGCAACGACCATATTTCGTAAATTGGATTTACTTTAATATTGCTTTCAGTAGAGGTATTGAAATCATATCTGTATAAATAGGAATCGGCATAAATAAATGCTTTATCAGGAAAATCAGAAAAAGCCATTGTTAAAAAAGTATTATGAACAAATGGGCCAATTTCTTTGAACAGCAAATTAGGCTCATCTATTTTGTGCTTAATGATTTGATTCTTTAAAGTGCCGCCAATGATGAAAGGTTCTCCATCCAAAGTTGTTATTCCAATTGAGAAAATGTAATTGTCCGGTAACACACTCTTCCCTACATTAAATATTTCTACTGCAGAATCTAAAGGCTTTGGATTTCTGTTTCCATAGTCATCTACGTCTATTTTCCATCTTACTAATTTTAATTTAGAATCGGTTGAAAGAGTTGCAAAATAAATGTACTGATACTGTTTCGTAACAAATATCTGAGGACAAAATAAATATCTAATTTGATTTTGTTCTAATTTTTTTTGCGCGAATTTGTGAATAATATCATTTGAATCAATATAAAATAGGTAAGCATTTTCCGAACTAGCACCATAAACATATTGGCCGTCGTTTGTTAGTGCCTTTATGCTTGTGTTGAGATTCCCGCCCAACAAACCTAAATCGTTAATGATTTTTTTGCCTTCACTTAATGGTGAATTTATTTTATATAAATGTCCGTTAATACTTGTACCAACATATAATTTATTATTAAAATAAGTGCAGGTCTCATAGGGTTCATCAATAGGTCCCGAATGAGGAAAAATAAGTTCAGTTGAATAATCATCTTCTTTCTTAATCTCAGTCCAATTTGATGTATCTATCATCTGTGCACAGAAAATGAATTGATAATTAATTAATGACAATAAAAGTATAAGTAAGTTTTTAATTTTTATGTCTCCGATATATTTTTTAATTAAAATAAGATATAGTCTGATAAGTACAAAATGATTTTATGACAATCTAAGTAAAGGTATTCTAAAATTATGGAGGATGAGAGTTCCTGAAATGTAAGATATAAAAAATGCCTGTGCTCTTTGAGGTTAAAGCGCAGGCATTAAGAAATTAATGAAATTTAATTTTATTTCAGCAGCAACATCTTCTTGGTATCATTGAAATTGTCGGTCAGCAGTCTATAATAATAAATTCCGCTAGGAAGATTATCCGCATTCCAAATTACGTTATATGTACCAACATTTTTTTCTTCGTTAACGAGGGTTTTAACTTCATTTCCTAATTCATCAAATACTTTTAGCTGAACGAATTGCTTCCCGATAATTGAGTACCGTATGCTGGTGCTAGGGTTAAATGGATTCGGATAATTCTGCGATAATTCAAAACTAGTAGGTGAATTTTCAATTGTAACCACTACTTCTCTACTATATTCAAATTTTCCATCGGAGTCAAATTGTTTTAAACGGTAAGCGTATATTCCATTTAACACATCTCCATCAACAAATGAATATTTTTTTGGAGAGTTGCTGTTTCCATGGCCTTCTACAAATCCAATCTTCTCCCAAGTTTCACTTTTTAGATTTGATGTTTGACTTCTTTCAATTTCAAATCCATAATTATTAACCTCGGTTGAAGTACTCCAGTTCAGTTTAACATCGTTATTTATTACTGAAGCAGTAAAAGATGTTAGTTCAACCGGTAATGCCTGAGTCCAATTAGTTGAAATACCAATGGGATGTGAAAGACTTGAAAGAATTGTTGATTGAGATGTGCCATCCCTCTTTGCTGCGCCGATAGAACTGCCTAAAACATCCGACCAGAATAATTTATCACTGGTTTTATCAACTGCAATTCCGCGCGGACTTCCTGAAGCAATAGTAACTAATAATTCGGGTGAAGAGCCATCAGTATTAGCTCTTGAGATTTTATCTGTTGCACCAAAATCGATCCAGTACAGTTTACCATTTTCAGCGTCAACCTCTATTCCACCAACTTGATCTAATCCTGTAATAATATCTTCTGGTGAAGTACCGTCTAAATTACTTCGCCTTATCTTCTTCTGCCCAACACCATTGTCGCTCCAATAGAGTTTATTGTTAACTAAATCTAATGCAACATCTACTGGTGAAGATAGCCCGGTAACAACGTCAATAATATTGGAACCATTTAAATCGGCTTTTTTAATTTTTCCGGAAATAACTTCTGCCCAATAAATTTTAGTGTTAACTCCATCAATCGCAATTCCACGAGGACCATTAATCCCATTAGAAGAATTTAACAAAATTGTTGGTGAAGATCCGTCCAAAGCCGCAGTAATAATTTCATCACTTACAACATTAGTGTAGTAGATTTTATTATTTGTGATATCAGTAGCAGTTCCATACAATCCTAAGGAGGACGTTGTTAGAAGAGATAAATTATTACCATCATAATCACTTTTTTGAACCTTTGCGGATTGGTTTTCAACAAAATAAACTTGTTGACCAATAAGAGTATCGGATAACGAAACAATGAAAAAAATTAAAATCGAATATTGAACTATTTTGTTTTTCATTTTATACCTAAGTCCTAATTTCGTGAAGGGAATATACCAAACAGAGCAATTATAAAATTAACGCATAGATAAGGCGGCATATTATTGTGAGGTTGACTACCACCGACATTTCCGATACTCGCCGTATTTGCATTGAAACCTGCTGAATTAGAATATTGTTTTATACCCTCAGAATTTGAAGCCATATAATTACCTGCAGGATTATCGCTTGTTCCTCCACTGGAATTTACTGCAAGAGAATGATTATGAACCGGCATCTGATTTGACAATAGTGTAACAGATTCTTGTCCCGCGGCTTGTCCTATAACATAAGTTGCCCCCCCTGGCCTTGTACCTTGATGAATTGGCACTCTGCCTCGTAAATCAGGGAGTGCAAATGTATTTTGTCCATCACCGCCATATGTCGTTCCTATTAAAGCAAACAAAGTATCATTCTCAGATATGGGGAGTAATGAACCATCACACAATGCCCAACCAACTGGAGCAAAATTAAACCCAACCATACAAATACTCCCAATATAAGGTTGAGCCTCCGCTAGAACAGAATCAGCTTTAGTTTCTTTAGAAAAAATAAGATTTCCTGTTGCTGCTAATAATGTGGTTCCACCAATCCATTTGGTTATCCCTTTTAGAAAGCCTCTGCGAGATTTAACGATATTTATTAATTTGTTATTCATCTTGTTCTCATTCTCTAATTTCGTGAAGGAAAGATACCTATCAGAGCAATTACAAAGTTAACACACAGATAAGGCGGCATATTATTGTGCGGTTGACTACCGCCGGCATTTACAATACTAGCACCGTTTGCATTTGAACCTGCTGTATTCGAATATTGTTTAATCCCCTCAGAATTTGAAGCCATGTAATTACCAGTGGGATTATCAATATTTCCTCCACTTGTATTTACAGCAAGAGAATGGTTATGAACAGGCATTTCATTTGCTATTAGAGTATGATTTTCTTCTCCACTCCTTTCTCCTATCACATGATCAGATAACCCTGGTCCCTGACCTTGATGAATAGGCATCCTACCTCGTAAATCAGGGAGTGCGAAAGTTACACGTCCATCACCGCCGTACATTGTTCCTAATAATGAAAACAAAGCCGTATTCTGAGCGATTGCAAGTAATTGACCATCACATTGCGCCCAACCCCTGGGTGGAAAATTAAAACCCACCATATCTATACTTCCAATGAAAGGGTCAATCCCTGCTAGAGGAGAATTAGAGTTACCCGCTGCTTTAATTTCCTTAGAAGTAAATATATTTGCTGCTCCTGCGAGTAATGCTGTTCCGCCAATCCATTTTGGCAGGTCCAAAAGAAAACCTCTGCGCGATTTAGAATTGTTTTTTATAGTTATTTTGTCATCCATCTATCACTCCTAATTAAGTTAATTTTTTGAATATTGATTTGTTAAATGTACATGATGAACACAATTTATATTAAAATTATTTAGACCAGAATATTTTGTATAATTTTGTGTTAATCTAATTTTAAGCTTAATTAAAATAATCTGCTGTTTTGTGGAGTGAATATATTTTGATTTGAATTATCTCCTAGTGTTCTGTATCACATCAAAATGAAAATTCTTTATTGAATATTTACTCTAAAAATTAAATTATTTTAAAATTGGGTTAAATTTCGAGAGAATCTTTACAAATTCATGATAAAGAGAATCTTTTTCTATATTTGATCAATAATACAAAGCACTCAAAACGACTATTCTTTCTAATTGGAGACAGTAATTATGGAAAGCTCGATTAAAGAAAATGTTGAAATAATACTAAATGAGCAATCCACATATGGTGATATAAAAGCCACGATAGATAATCTAGCTGGAAACTTTTATCGAATAACAAATTTAGCGGGTAATATAAAAAAAGCTGAACATGGAACTATTCTGCCCGATGGAGAAGCTTTGACTCCACAGACAGCCGCGGGCTGTATTTTTGACTATGTACGAACCACTAAATTTTTAAGGGGAATAAAAAAGGCTATCGATTTGCAATTAAATGTCGTGGGTAAAAAGAGACTAAAAATAATGTATGTTGGACCTGGTCCCCATGCTACTCTTCTCTTACCTTTACTCCCGCTCTATGATGAAACTCAGTTAGAAATCAGTCTTATCGATTTTCACCAAGGTTCAATTGATTCTTTGAATTTACTTATTTCACATTATGGATTTGACAAATTTTTTAATGAGATTATATGTGATAATGCTGCGGACTACCATCACAAAAAAGAATATCTATATGATATGATAATTATTGAAACTATGCAGAAAGCACTTTCTGTAGAACCTCAGGTAGCAATTACGAATCATTTTTCTCAGTACTTAGCAAAAGATGGATTTCTAATACCTGAAGCGATTAAGATATTTGCAGTATTGGCTGACCTGCAAAGTGAACTTTCATCTTCTTCAAGAAAATGGATTAATTTTTGGTTTAAGATAAAACATGCAGATGCTAAAAATAAAAGAATCTTTCTGAAGGAAATTTTTGCATTAGATAAAAATATCAAAGATAATTATGATACTCTGAACTTAACTGAAAATAAAATTATTCTTCCTGCAGTTCCAATTCCAAACAAGATTGGCAGAATGAGGAATCTTATTCTTTTAACAGAGATTATAATTTTTGATGATGTAATTCTTTCAGAAGAGGATGAAACCGGATTAACCAAACTCTATTTTGATCAAAATCTGGGACCTTGTGGAGAAGGTAAAAAAATTTTGTTTTCATATATGTTAGGAAGTTACCCAAGATTTCTAATGGAGTTTGTTACTGTTTAATTAGCTCTGAATAGAATATCTAATCAGAATACGGGCAGTAAAACAAAAATGCCCACATTTCTTCTTAATAAACGTAGGCATCTTATTTTTTCTATTTATGCAAAGTTACTTCAGCAGCAGCATCTTTTTAGTTTCGATCAAAGAACCAGCTTTTAATTGATAAAAATAAACTCCGCTTGTCAGCTTCTTAGCATCAAAAATCAATTCATAACTTCCAGCTGGCTTGTATTCATTTACTAGAGTCATGACTTCATTTCCCAATACATCATAAACTTTAATTGTTTGCCAGCTGCTAATTGGAGCCTGCCAATTGATTTTTGTAGTTGGATTGAAAGGATTGGGATAGTTTTGCATAAGCTTAAATCCTGTTACAACTTGTTCCGTATGATCGTCACTTACAACTGTAATCTCATCAAATCTATTTACTAAAATGTTTTCAATCAAAGCTTTTGCCTGATCGGTGTTCATGTAGTAAAGCGGAAAACTAAGTACAACCGATTTGTATTCTGTACCTAAGTACTCAACGCCTACGGGTCTTCCTTTTAATCTTCCTTGGACGCTGATTGTATCAAAATATGTATCAAATGCATAAATTGTTTCCGCCTGATTATTTGGAAAGATGGACTCTATTCCTCTTAAGTGATAGTCATCAGAGATTGATGTTTTTGAAGAGTCGACATAAATAATACTGTAAGTGCTGCTTGAAGGAACTGCTCCAATGAATCTTGAGCTTAAAACGTTCACAGAACTATCTATTTTCAAATAATCATAAATAAACATTCCCGGACTGTACTTTGCGGCAGCAGAAGTACTTTTCTGCCACGCTCTGGTTGGACGATAGCCTGCATAAATGAAATTTCCCCCATAGCCTAAATACTCTTTAATGGTCAGTTGAGCAGATTCGGCATCAATAAAATTAGTATTGTCATCTGCTTGCCAAACAACTGTAGAATATGCACCAAGATCTGATAAAGCAATTGCACCTTCAGTTAAAATATCATAATCTGTTTTATTAAAGCTGCTAAGTATTTGCCGATAGAATTCATCCACTTGCTGATCGGTTGGACTCAAAAATGAGCCTGTTCCATCATTAGTTTCATCAACCAATAAAATTCCTTTATCTAGTGAAATAATTCTAGATTTGAGTGTGTCGGAACCTGTGCTTTCATTAAGCTGATTATCAACAGCTTTTATTAAATAATAATAGTATTGTCCTGCTGATACCGCATTATCAAAATAGAAAGTATCAGAATAAGTTGCAGCATTTAGTTTCAAATAACTTCCACCACGAGATTCTGACCGATAAATATTATAACCGGCTAAATCTAATTCCATGTTTTTATTCCAACTCAATTCTATTGACTGAGGTTTAGGTTTCACAACAAAATTAGAAGGAACCAATGGAGTTGAATGTGGAATTATATTTCTTTCGGTAAGGAAACTTTCATAACCATCACTGTCTATTGCTGAAACAGCAATGAAATATTTCATTCCCTCGGTAAGATTATTAACTATGTAAGCAGTATCGGTTGTGATGAATGTTTTATCATAATTTCCGGAAGCCGCTCCAACATAAATCTTATAAGTTGCTAAATCAGGTTCAGTATTTGGCAACCAGCTTAGGCTAATCGATGCCCCGTCTCCAACATCATAAACAAAATAATTATTTACATCGGAAGGAATTAGAATAGCACTAAGCAACAACGCTCCGGAGGACTTTATTACCTCTGCACAATATGGCATACTGTAATTCGTTATGATATCCTGCGGTGAATGGTAATAAGGACTGAATTCCCTTTCGTCAAAATAAACTGCACGAAAACCTCTTTGATAGAAAGAATAACTATCTGAACCACTGCTGTTCATCGATCCAAAAACAGGATTCAGAACAGAATAAAGTTCTACCATGTTAAGTGCTAGAGTTCCCCATCCCTCGGAGCCAGTATATCTGTTTATGTCAACGTCACTTTGATTTACTGCTTTTGAGGTATAACTAATCATATCGTGATTAATCATCAGCCTGATATCTATTCCCTGATTTAGTGCATAATCTGCAAAATCTCTGCTGCCCCAAAGTCCATATTCTTCAGCTCCAAAAGTTATGAATTTAATGGTTGCTTCAGGTTGATATCCGCTCGTTATAAGTACTCGTCCCATTTCAAGCGCGGCTGCTGTTCCGCTAGCATTATCATCTGCACCGGGAGCAAATGTATAAAGATTACCGCTGGAGTAAGAATCGTGATGTCCGCCAAACACATAGACTTTTTCCGGCATTGCAGAGCCCGATAGAGTAGCAATTACATTTTTTTGCCAAGTTCCCTGATATAAAAATGAATCGGTGATAACATCTGTAAAGCCAAAGCGAATGAATTGGGATTTAATCCAGCTCGCAACTGCATCTCTCGTGTCGGCAAGCAAAAATCTGGTTTGAAAATTCTGCAAGGATTGAATGAAGAACTCGACACTATCGGCATTTACCTTGGAAACAATATTTGCAATGGCTGTATCAACTACACTGATATTATTAATGTTTATTGCCTTTTCATTCTTAAATGGCAATGAATTTTCGGTTATCTGTGCAACTGTAAAACCATCCGAGCGAAGCGTTTCAACAGAAATAGGACTTTTAATGATTGCGGATTCGTTATCGACATAAATCACATTGGAATATGCGCCAACAGATTTCTTTGTAGATTTTTTTTTCGGTGAAATAATATAATAGTCAGAAGATGGCAATACCCTATCAATTACATCAAAACTAATTTTAAGCTTCGCGAGTTCTAAGATTGTTTCGCTATTTGCCTTAGTAATTAAAACATTATCAAATAAGTGATAAACAGGAAGCGCAAGTTTTTCAATATTATTCAAATCATTTACTTTA
>JBGSOQ010000267.1:0-12729 GCA_041739035.1 Ignavibacteriaceae bacterium
ATTGAATTCGCTTGTGAATACAATTGGTTTATCAACTGTACCTTCTGCCATTATCTTTCCGCCTGGCTTAATTATCAAGCTTCCATCAGTGGCATTCTCCCCATAGATTACTGTTCCAGGTTCTATAGTTAATGTTGCACCCGACTGTACTCTTACTAAGCCGCTTAGCAAGTATGTCTTATCTGCTGTCAACGTTAAATCACTAGTGATGTCACCTGATAAAATAACATCTTGAGCAGACGTTATACCCGCCATTGTAAAAAAAACCAAAAAAAGAATTAGAGTCTTCCTCATTATGTCTCCTTATTAAATTAATAGATTATTAGTTTTTGCATTAGCATTAAAATTTATATGAAAGTCCGACAGATATTTCTCTTCCAACTTTTTCAATTTCCGAAACTTTATCACCTACCGGTGATTGCTGAATTAAAATTCTTTCTTGATTTAATAAATCACGAATTGTAAGCTTAAGTGCAAAGTTGTAAAGCAGGCTTTTTGATATCGAAAAGTCGATTAGATCAATTGGTTTTTCCAAAATGTTACCTAATTGACTCGATCCAACTTTTTGTATTCTCTGACCTACTTTGTTATAAACAAATGAACTATTCAAGCCAAGACCTATATTATCATAGTATAAACCTAAGTTAAAGATGTAAGGCGCCTGTCCTTGCAATGCTCTTTCGCCTTCTTGAAAACCATTATTTTGCATTTCTACTTTAGAAGTAATTAAGCTTGCATTACCAACAAATGAAAAATTAGGTAGAATAAAATCGAGAGATTTTCTTAATTCGATTTCGACACCGTAGTTGTTAGCTAATTTTGCATTTTCAAAAGTTCTAATCGGCTCATTTGCAGAAGCCTGTAAAACCTCTTCAATAGGATCCCGAAATCTTTTATAAAAGAAGCTTACTGCTATCAACTCTCCGGGTGCGGGGTACATCTCCAATCGAAGATCGTAATTGTTAACTAAAGTTCTTTTAAGATCCGGATTTCCTTGTATTAATTCATTATCGATGAAATCAAAATATGTGAATGGAGCAAGTTCTCTGAATTCTGGGCGTGCAAGCGTTATACTATATGCACCTCTTAAATTGATCCAATCATTGATTATATATGTCAGATTAAGGCTTGGAAGAATATCATCATAATTCGCATCTACATCTATGCTGTCCCCATTATTACTTAGAGAAGTCAACTTCTGATTAGAATTTTCGTATCGTGCTCCTACTGCAATTTTAAGTCTCTGAAACACAGTAGCATCAGCCATTATGTAACCTGCATTTATTAGTTGGCCGGATGTATAACTATCGGAAGGTTTGGTGATTTCTGAAACTTGAATAAATTTGCTGTTAATGTTTTGGTCAACAAAAATATTTTCCACTGGTCCTTGCAGTACACTGTCTTCGTATTGAAAATTACCGCCTGCAATATTTCTAAATCCGAAAGTTCGTGCCGTAAAATCTCTATCCTTATTATCATGAAGATAACCGACTTTTATTTTGGGTAATTCCGGATTTTCAAATATTTGAAATCCAAGATCGAAATTACCGCTATAGTTTTGATCATTCAGCTCTCCATAGAATCTTGTTACAAGAGATTGATCCAATTGAAACCTTAATGGTTCGGAGGGATCTTCAATACTTCTTCCATAAATGTATCTTCGACCGTCCGGTTCATTTCTTTTTGATCTTGAATAGCTTAAATTCCAATCCACACCTAAGCCTTGTAAAACATTACTAAATTGATGCTGCCCAATTAATTGATTTGAAAAGAGTAATCGGGAAACGTAGTTAAAAGATGTAATATCACGGTATTGATCTGCATATCTATAATCACCCTCGTACAATGTAGAAATGTCGTTGGCATTCTGATTATATACATTCTTCAAGCTGATCTTGTTAGTTTTATCAAACTTATAGCTAAGATTCAACAAACCTCCCCACATAACTGAATTATCGTAGCTGAATCCTTTATAATTGTATCGCGCTCCCGAAAAGTCATAAAAATTCTTTTCAAGTTCTTTCACTTCACTTTTATTAGAATATGTTAAAGAACCGATATAGCCGAACACATTACCATCTCCCACTTCCAGCTTATTTCCAATATCAAGTTTTAATGAACCATTCATTGGAGCACTTTTAGAAGTTGTTTTCCAATCATTGCCAAAAGATTTTGTAATTTCATTTAATTCAGCATCGGTATAATTACCCCTTGCAATTTTGGTTGATGTAATTGTTCCGGGCATATCTCGGGTTCCGTCGTCAAATCCAAGAAAATCCCTTTTGCCGCCTCTATAAGAAATAAATGATTTTCCAGTTGTGAGAGTGTTGTATCCAGTAGAAGCACTGAAATCAAAAATAAATCTTGAAGGAAATTCTATAGTATTTATTTGAACAAGTCCACCGGAAAAATCCGCTGGTTTATCTGGAGAAAATGTTTTTGCAGTAATTACATTCTCGATTAAACTCGCCGGAAACATATCATAAGAAAAACTTTTCTTTTCAGGATCAGTGCTTGGCAAGTTTGCTCCATTTAACATTGTATTGTTATAACGATCTGAAACACCTCTAATAAATGCATATTTTCCATCTGATATAGTAACACCGGTCATTCTTTTAAGAATATCTGTTCCGTCTGATGAGTTATTTTTTTTAATTAACTCCGCACTGACGCCATCCATAATATTGGAGGAGTTTTTCTGAATTTTAAGAACATTTGCCTCAGTGTTTTTTAAAGCTTCGGCTGTTACTACAACCTCTTGTAATTCTGTAGATGCCGGTGCTAACGAAATGTTAAGTGTAGTAACTTCATCCGATTTAACTGCTACTTTTTCGATTACCATGTTTTGGTATGAAACATAAGAGATTTTGAGCGAGTATGTTCCGGGATCAAGATTTTTAATAGAATAATTTCCATCTATATCTGTAGATGATCCAGTTGTTGTACCGACTACCAGAATATTCGCTCCAATTAATTCTTCATTATTAGATTTGTCAGTGATTTTACCTGATATTGTACCTTTACCTTGTCCAAAAGTTTGGACGAAAGCGAAAAGCAGTACGATACCTAATAATAAAATCAGTTTTGGTTTGAACATGAAAACACACGAATTTGAATGAATTTTGTTAAACATCTCTCTCTCCTAAAAAGAAAATAGTTTATTAAATTTTTCGACCGCCCAAAGTTAGGTTTTGAATGTTAAGAGAATATTAAGGGAATGTTAAGAAATTGTTAAGTCTTTTGGAGAAAAGTCAATTTTTGAAGAAAAAGAAGAAATGTGGGTTTATCTAATAATATCTTCTGTCCCAAAGTGAACTGATTTGCTCTTTTTTTATATTTTTTTTTCCATCTATGAATAGAATCCAATCAATGCAATTTTTGTATAAACCATTAGGATTTTTCCGCTAACTAAAGAATAGATATCTGCTAATAAAATATGAATCGTTTCTAACATTTTCTATTGAGGGGCTTATATAATTAATCAAGAATTAAGAACACTGTATCAGTGAACAGCTATTTTTTTGCTGATGGAATTCTAAATGCTAACGACTATCCATTATTTAGCATCAAATACTCAGTGACTTCTTTAACACCATTATTTATCTTTTCCTTTACGATATTGTCTCTGTAAAAAACATTAAGTTTTTGATCTCCTATCAGGCTTTTTATTACCTTTGGCAGTTTGTAAACATGCGGCTCATAAATACCCAGCTTCTTGTTTATTATATAATCAACATTACCTTGTTCCTGTTCCCAAATATAATCAATCACAATCGGTACTTTTTTTAGGTTTAAGATTTCCATAATTGTTGAAGCACCACATTTTGTGATCACAATATCGGAAATATTTATCAACTCGTAAATAATATCAACGTAGCCATAAATTTTTAGATTATCTGCTTTGTATATTTTCTTTTGTTCCTCTGCTTCCTTTTTTAGAACTTTATTCTTACCGCAGACTATTCCTATTTCAGTATTTATGTCAGCCTTAAGTATTTCCCGCAATAATTTTTCCCCTTTTGGCACTCCATCTCCACCACCGAGAATAAGAACCATTTTTTTAGCTGGATTGTACTCCAATGCCTTCTTAGTTGAAACTACTTCGTTTTCTGAAAGAGTTTTTGAAAATTTATCATCTACTGGAAAATTAAAACGCTTAATTCTGTGACCCTTTTTCATTTTATTAATTTTACTTTCCAATTCATCGCTGAAAACGATGAAGTTCAACTGCTTAGCTTGAAACCATAGCGGGTGCGGACTAAAGGGATCTGTTATCAGCACTTTCACAGGAATGGAAAGCTTGTTCTTCTTTAAGATTTTGAGAATCGGTATGATGCAAAAAAAATGGAAGATGACAATTTTATCAGGTTTTTCTTTTATAATTTCAGTCTCCAGGTATTTCCGCATAAATAGACTAACTAAGTTGCTTGTAATTTTTGCAATAATTGGAATTTTGTGAAGTGCATAAAGGAATTCGAAGAACCATCTGCCAGTATATTGAAGAATCCCATATCCGTCTTCTATAATAAATTGAACCCAGCGCGGCGACTTTTCGAAACCATATACTAACCGAGGTTCAGCAATGTCTGAATAGTTTTTGTTCATAAAATTTGAGATTGCTCTTGCTGGAGCAAGATGTCCACCACCGGTTTTTAGGAATACAAATAGATATTTTTTCTTTGTGCTCATCAAATATTATCTCATTACCGGATCAGTTTCTTTTTCTAGAAATCCGTTTTTAAGAATTTGTTTTATTTTATACGTGCCCAGCTTTCTTGCCTTCAAAAATCCATCCCAAGCAGACTCGGCTAGAGTACCTCTATCAAGTAAGTCGTACAACCACTGATCAGTGTATTGGGGATTTATTTGTTTGATGGCGGCCTGAATTTCCCTTAGCCATTTCCTATTGAATTTTTCCTGTGATCCAATAACCGGACTCATAATTATTGGTATGCCTAATGCGCTATAAAATGAAAGCTCGCTTGGCTTGGTCCAAAGTACATCGGTATGGTGCAAGGATTTGTTGAATAGTTCAAAATATTCGTGTAATGATTTTGAATGGATTATTGTTATGCTATTACCATCTGGATCAATATCTCTCTTAATTGTTTCGAAATAATTAAAAACTTCCTCCCTGATTCCTGTTACTAAGTTTAATTTAACTTCACCGGCTTTAATTTTTTTCTTTAAACTATTAGCTATCATTCCTCCAATTTCTTTTTGCGCACCTGCACCTCCTACAGCATAGGTAATTGTAAGTTTTCTTTCATTCCTGAAAAGACAATTATTTTTTCCCAAAAAATGTTCCACATTTCTCCCATGCCGTGCCCAGAATTTACCTTTTGGATCAAGATAAAATAATCTTTGAGCAAGATCTTTTTTTAGCATAGAAAGATCTTCTCCTCCCAGCAATTCAGTAGGAAGCGGAAAACCGGTGAGATAAATTCTTTCTTCGGGAACACCATAAGCTTTTAATCTTTGTGCCGCCTTACCGCAGGGTGCAAAATATTCTATCCTGCTTTCCCATGGATGTTTTGCAACCCAAACTCGATTTATATCTGCATCGCAGATTATACAATAAATTTTTGGGAAACCCCTTTTATCAGCAGCAATAGCTGGCGCATAAAATGAAGTTACAAGCGGAAGAATTTTGGTAGAAATTTTTTCAAGCATTCCGCTGCACAATCCTTTTTCAATGGTTGACTCCAGCAGATTTACTTGGAAGGTAGTACTGGAAAGATTTCGCTGCGGATAAAACGATGGTATGTACATCAATGTATCAAGCATCGAAAATAAAGGTCGGCCAATGATCGGAATTCCCTTCGCTCTGGAAAAAAATTCGTAAGCATTTAATAATCTTTTCCAAAGTTTTTTTTCTGCTTTAGAAATATCTTCAGAGGAACCGACTGTAATTATCCCTTCCTCAGCAATATCTCTCAGAGGGTATACTGCTCGTTGATGTCCGTACCCCATATCTGCAGAGACAACCCAGGCTTTACTAGTTATTGTTTCCATTTAAGTATTTAATGTGAAGTGAGAACATATTCTAATTCGTTTAACTTTTTTTCATTCGATAAAATATCTTTAGAGTTTAATTCTTTTAAAACAACTGAATGAAGTTTAGGTGATGCCGCAATTATACTATTCCCTTTTAATGGTTCATTTCCATAGTAATCAGTTATCATTCCGCCAGCTCCATTTACTATTGGAACAAGTGCAGCCATATCCCAGAGAGTCATAATTGGATCAATCATAATATCGATAAAACCAGTTGCTAAAAGATAATAGCCGTAACAATCACCCCAACCGCGATACATCCCCACCTTATGAATTAAATTACTGAACTTCTCTGAATTTTGGTACTTTTCAATATTCAAATGATCGGTAGTGATTAGTACAGTTTCAGAAAGTTTTGTGCAATCTCTAACCATTACTGGTATAGAATTTAATAATGCCGTTTTATTATCGCCGACAAGAAATTCATTTAAAATTGGTTGATTAAAAACTCCCAAAATTGGCTGATCATTTTTTAGTAAAGCAATAAGAGTCCCAAAAGTTACAGCGCCGCAAATAAAACTTTTAGTGCCGTCTATCGGGTCAAGCACCCATTTGTATTCTGAATTAGCGTAATGATTTCCGAATTCCTCTCCTATTATACCGTGATCTGGGAACTCTTTTAATATCGCTTCCCTCATTAATTCCTCAGCTTTTTTGTCCGCTATTGTGACAGGCGAGTTATCCTTCTTTTGTTCAATAGTAATTTGAGATCTAAAATATTTTTTTATGATCTCACCGCTGATTGAAGAAAGATGCTTTGCAAATTTGTGAAATTCTAAGTGATCTGTCATGTAAATCGATTTCTATATTTATTATCCATTAACAGTTTTTATACGGCAAAATTAACAACCATTTTTTCATTTATTTGAGTTCTTAAATATCTCTCCTTCTTTTCATCCTTAATTTTTGTCACATCAACTAAAATTAATCCATCAACGCAATTCTTAAAGTCAGGATCAACTCCAAAATCTAAAAAACTCACTCCATTTTCAGTACATAAATCAGAGTAATGTTTGTAGAGTATTGCCACAGAATATCCATTAAGGTGAAGCAGCTTCTTCAATATTTTAAAGTCCTCTTTTGAATCCTTCCCAAAGAAGAGATGAGGATATTCTTCTAATTGTCTATTCTTAAAAATGAATTGCGTTTTCGATAAGGCGAGAGAATTCTGGTTTGAATACCATTTTTTAAAGTAATAAATAGTCCATGCCATCGCTTGGTTCGAATAATTACTAGTTATGCTAACGCCACCAAACATGTATTTAATTTGCGGATTCTTATTAAGAAATTGCCCTATTCCCTGCCATAAAACATCAAGTGCAAGTGTGTTCCAATATTTTTCCTGAATGAAACTTCTTCCTAGCTCAATTGAATATGGAATTACATTGTCAATGAAATCTTGTTCAAAGTTAAAGAGCGATGAAGTATAAAATCCATTAATTCCAAATTTTTCCATAATCTGTTTTCCAATGCCAATCCTGTACGAACCTACTATCTCAAGATTAGCATCATCCCATAAAAATAGATGTGAATAGTTACCGTCATATTTGTCCAGATCAAGTTTTTTACCAGTACCCTCCCCAACCTTTCTGAATGTTAGTTCGCGTAATCTTGCTATTTCATTTAAGATATTTGGTGAATTGGCTCTTGTAGTAAGAAATATGCTTTTCCCGTCGGTTGTGCTGCCGATAAAATCTGAATTTTTTACCTCATACTTAAGCATTTTTTTATCAACCGGATGAATAACATTCTTTTCGGTAGTAAAAACTTTCTTTCGCTTTTTACCTAGGTGGTAAATGTGTTTCCTAAGTAGTTTTGTTTGGTAAGGTATACCGACATTCGATTCTTTAAAGGACCTTGACGGAATGAGATCTCCAACGACGACGTGCGTTGTTTTATTTTTCTTATTAAAAATTTCATGTGCCAGTAGGAGGGTTGAGAAGCTTTTGTTAATTATAGAAGTTAGATAAAAAAGCGGCGAGTTTTTGGAATCTATAAAAACTGGAAGTATTGGTGCATTAAATTTGTGTGCATAATTAACTGCGCTATTTCGCCATTTCCCGTCTTTAATTGATAACCATTTTAGTCTGGAAACTTCAGCGGCTGGGAAAATTATTACGGCATTTTCATTTTCTAAAGCTTTGTTAATTAATTCTATATTTTTTCTTTGAAAAGATTTATTGAATATGTCAACAGGAATTATGTAATCTTTTAAATATTCAAAATTTAGTATAACATCATTTGCAACTATTTTTACATCATTTCTCAATTCTAGAAATGCTTTTAGAATCACCAAACTGTCCAAGCTGCTGGGATGATTCGCAACACAAATAACCGCCCCTTCCGAAGGAATTTTTTGAAGATCACTATCAGATATTAAAAAAGAATAATTTAAGTAATCGAATATCTCCATTATGAAATGCTTAGAATCTAGATGGCCGTGCTTCTCAATGAAAGCATTAATTTTATCTATGTAGAGTATTTTCTTTAGTAACGAAATAATTATTTTTCGAATAATTACCGGTTTTTTGGCTAAGAAATTTTTATTTCTAAGTTCAATTATTTCATCTAAATCAATCTTTTTCATATAAGATTTCTTGTAAATTTTAGGCAAATATAGGCGAATTTGTAGGCGTGATTGTTAAGAAATGATTAAATAAATGTTATCAAATTGTAAAGTAATTTTTATTACCAATTTATTTAATTGAAATTTGTGCTGGGAATATTTGAATGAGGAGTTTAATGTTAATTAATTGTTAAATTTTTTAGTACTATAGAAATCCTAAGGATCTGATAAGTAATTTTGGAAAAATAATTTAAGACATATCATAAAATGAATAGAATAAACTGGGCGCAAGAACTCAAAAAATCTGCACGAAAGATAATTCAAGCTGGAATTAAAGACTTAGAAGACAAAGAAATAAAAACAAACATTCTGATCCATGATTCACGTAAAAGAGTGAAAAATTCACGTGCAATCTTGCGATTAATTCGCTTCGAAGTGGGCGAAAAAAACTTTAAATCGCTAAATATTTTATTAAGAAATTTGAATAGAAAATCTGCTAATATTAGAAAAGCTTATGTATTGATCGACATAATTGAGAAAGAATTAGAAGATTCCATGAATAATGGTGTACGAACGATCTTACATAATCTCAAATCTAAAATTGAAAATGAATTGGTTTCATCTCAGCCCAAAATTAATACCAATCAAATCTTGAGGGAGTATCACGATTCCTTTATTGCTTTTAAGAAGCTAATTGACAATTGGGATTTTAAGAAAAAAAATTTCTCTTTGATCAACATCGGCCTATCAGAAATTTATGAAAAAGGGCAAATTTTTTACAAAATGGCTTTAAAGAAACAAGAGGTACCCATTTTCCATGAAATGAGGAAAAATGCGAAGGATCTTTTGTATGCTTTAGAGATTATACGGAAAGGATGGCCGCCGGTTATAAAAACTTACATCAATCAAACGAAGATACTTACAGATCAAATAGGTAAAATGCATGATTTGTATGAACTGAAGTTGGAAATTAATAAGTATTATAAAGGAAACGAAATAGAGGATCTTTTAAAAACTAGTGATGAGCGAATTAAAAATTTAATTGGCTCATCCGAATTAATTGGGCAAAAAATTTATGCAGAAAAAACAAAAAATTTTATTTCTCGTATGAAAATTATTACAAGTAAGCGATTTGATGTGCCTGAATCGAGGAGTTAATTGTTAGCTGTTTTTGAAAGTCACCCTCAAACCAATTATCCCGCCAATTATAAGCAGCATAAAAACAAGCTTCAAAATATCATAATCTTTATTAAATACTACTATTTCCGTAAGTGTAATACCAATTATTGCAATTCCCATCCAAATTGTATAAGCCATAGCCATTGGTATTGCTTTAAGCGAAAGTGAAAAAAGATAAGCATTGGTGAATCCGAAAATGGCATAGAAAATTAAAGGTACAAGCTTAGTAAATCCTTCAGTATACTTTAAGCTAACGATCCATCCTACTTCCATTATTCCAGCTAATATCAAATACATCCAATTCATAAAATTAAACCAAAAATTTGTTATAATTTTTTATTAAAAGAGCGAAATGCAAAAACAAATTGACGAAAGTAGTTATTTGGGAAAAAAGTTTTTAAGCCATATTGAACCGCTTTTTCATTCTCACGGAGATAATACGTTCCAAATAACCAATCCCATATTGCAAGCTTCGTACTGAAATTTCTATTTCTTCCCTTTCCTAATGAATGATGCCAACGATGCATCTCAGGACCATTAATAATATACTGCAGCCAGCCGGAATGAACATCGATATTTGAATGTATGTACATTCCCCATACTGCACTAATTGCTCCTTTGTAAACTGCCACTTCTGGAGCTGCTCCAAGCAAAACTATTGGTGCAAATTCTACAGTTTGATTAATTAAAATCTCCAAAGCATGTGATCTAGCCCCAGATAACCAATCTACTTCTTTTGGAGAATGATGAGCTTCATGAATCCGCCATAAGATTTTATTCTTATGCTGCCATTTGTGAAATAAATAAATATAAAGATCGTGTGTTACGATAAAGAATAATAACTGAAGAATTACCGGCCATTCACTAACAAGTTTAAAGCGAGAGATATTTGTCTGTTCATCTATAAATTCAATAATAAAAGAAATGATTATACCCAAGATGAAACTTTGAACAAAATTGTATAAGACGAAATCATCGAAGAATCCCTCGCGAATAAATCTCTGTCCTTTATTGTAAGGAAAAATTCTTTCCAGAATAACAATTACTAGAGCGCAAAATGTGATTACTAGAAAAGAAATTAATTGTGTTGAATTGAACATCATTTGCTATTGAGCAACACCTGAAAAAGAACTTTTGACTTTCCTTAGTTTCTTGATGGAGCCAAGTTCACTGTCATATACTCGTTTTACACCATCTCCTAAGGATTTTTCAATATCACGAATATCTTTTACTAACCTGTACAAACCCATAATTTCCACAGAAGCTGCCTGATCGCTGCCCCACATTGCTCGGTCTAAAGTTATGTGTCTTTCCACAAAGCAAGCACCGTTAGCAACAGCGGCATAAGTTGGAGCTAATCCTGTTTCGTGTCCTGAATAACCGATTGGGATACCGGAATATCTGTTTCTAAATGATCTGACAACATTAATATTTAATTCTTCAAGTTTACAAGGATATGTTGAGGTGGATTGAGCAAGTAATAATTTGTCTTTGCCAAGAAATTCAACTGCATTATCTATTTCTTCAATTGTTGACATGCCGGAAGATAGCATTATAGGTTTGTTAAAAGATTTTATCTTCTTCAATAAATCATAATCAGTTAATGATGCTGAAGATATTTTGTACAAAGACGGATTAAATTCTTCAATAAAATCTGCAGATTCGACATCCCAGCAGGATGCAAACCAATCGATATTTCTTTCAGCACAATACTTATCAATTAGATCGTATTCAGAAAAACCAAACTCGACTTTTCTTCTATATTCTATGTATGTCATTCTTCCCCACGGAGTGTCCCTTTCTAAATTCCATTGATCTTTCGGGACACATAATTCAGGTGTTCTTTTCTGAAATTTTACTGCATCGCAACCAGCAAATACAGCACCGTCAATCAGTTTTTTTGCTGTTTCAAGTGATCCATTGTGATTTATACCAATTTCCGCAATTATATAAACCGGTTCACCTTCACCAACATGCATTTTGCCAACTCTTACTTTATTATGTAGTTTCATTTTCACCTCAATATGTTTTAATTAAAGATCGAATTAAATCTTTTTTAACTACTTTTTTACCAGGATGTCCAACCACCATCAACAACCAAGTTAGCACCAGTCATGTACTGTGAAGCATCGCTGGCTAAGAAAATCAATGCTCCCATATAATCATTCGGTTTTGCCATTCGGCCTAAAGGAGTTGATTGAGAATATTTCATTTTGAAAAATTCATCCTGTCCATTCTCAACTCCGCCAGGACTTAAAGTATTTACACGAACACCCTTCATGCCCCAATACGCAGCTAGATATTTACTAAAGGATATAACAGCTCCTTTTGAAACAGAATATGCTGGAGGTTTATAGAACTTTTGAGCCCCAGTTTTATCTTTGTACAAAGTTTGATTGGGTGCTACCATTCCGTAAGTTGAAGCAATATTAATTATACTACCTGAACCTCTTTCAACCATTAATGAGCCTATAACTTGTGAGCAAAGAAAAACTCCGGTCAAATTAACATCAATTGCCTTTTGCCAAGCTTCAAGAGGATAATTTTCAAATTTAGAATTTTCTAAGTTTGTTTTGGGATCTTCGAACATATCATTGATTGCAGCATTATTAACCAGCACATCTATTTTGCCAAACCAATTTGTGATAACTTCTCTTATTCTATTTAGCGAACTTTTATTAGTTACATCCAGTTTTACACCAATGGAATCTGTTGGAAGAGATTTGGCGAATTCTGCGCATGCATCATCATCTAAGTCTGCAATGATCACGTTAGCACCAGCGTTGGACAATGCCCGGCAATGTTCTTTGCCAAGTAATCCTATTCCCCCGGTAACTAAAGCAACTTTATCTTTGAGAGAGAATAATTCCATCAATTATACTTTAACTACTGGTTTCATATTAAAGTTATCGGTCTTTCGAAATACT
>JBGSOQ010000272.1:0-5114 GCA_041739035.1 Ignavibacteriaceae bacterium
GTAATTAAGCTTGATAAAAAGTTCAGTGATGCATACTTCAAACGAGGCACACTATTTAGTGAAACAAAAAAATATAATGATGCAATTAAAGATTTTTCTGAGATGATTAAACTGAATCCCAAAGACGGAAAAGCTTATCATGCCAGGGGACTTGCGAAACTGAAGCAGAAAAAGAAAAAAGATGCTTGCAAGGACCTGAATAAAGCTGGCGAACTTGGCTTCTTTGATGCGTATGCCGATATAAAGAAATATTGTAAGTAGCCCGAACAAAAAACAAGTCAATGGCACATAGATAACACTGATCAAACAGATTGACACTGATTAAAATCTGCGAAGATCAGTTAAACCTGCCTGCCGGCAAGGCAGGTCTGCGTTATCTGCGTGCTTTTGATTTTTTTGTTTTCCTTCTTGCTGAAAAGCCAAATTAAATTTAACTTTCCTTTGAATTTCCTTTCAAACTCAAGAGCTTAACTGTGAAAAATTTATTATTCGCTGCGGTTTTAATTTGGTTATGCAATTCAGTCTTCGCTCAATCGGATACTGCACTGGTTTTATCCGAAGTGATGTTTAATCCTCAATCAGGTAATAATGAGTTTATTGAAATTTATAACCGAAGCGAAACACAAAGCTTTGATCTCGCTAACTATAAGATAATTTATTACACATCAAATGCGGATGTAATAATCTCTGCTGGTTTTGGAACTTCACTTCCTCCCAAATCTTATGCTGTAATTTTCGAAGGGGATTATGACTTTGCAACGGGAATTTATAATTCTATAATTCCAGCCAACGCATTGAAACTAAAAATATCAGATAATTCATTCGGCACATCGGGAATGGCAAACACAACCAACAGACAGGTTTGGTTCGTGAATGCTGCAAATGATACTCTCGACCGTTACACCTACTCTGCTAATAATAATACAGGTTATTCCGATGAGAAGATAATAATGAACGGCGATAGTCTTCCATCTAATTGGACAAACTCACAAGTACAGAATGGCACTCCAGGATTTAAAAATTCAGTTACTCCGCTTAATTACGATTTGAAAATTAAAAGTCTAACGATATCACCAATTATTCCAATTCAAGAGCAAAATATTCAGATATTCAGTTCCATAAGCAATGGTGGAATATTCGCTGCTTCATCATACACGATTGAAATATTTAACGATGCAAATTTCGATGCTGTGGGAAGTTTTTCAGAAGTTATCTACTCAAATTCTTTTTCGAACCTCCTGCCCAATGATTCAATTTCGGTCAATACAAATATTCCAACGATAATTATTGGAAATTATCAGATAATTTCTAAAGTAACTTTCAATTTAGATGAGGATACCACAAACAATAAAAAAATATTCGGGTTCACCGCATATCCTCCCGGAAATAATTACAACGACATTGTAATAAATGAAATTATGTACGCTCCTTCCACCGGAGAACCGGAATGGGTTGAAATTTATAATCGAACAAATAATGTTATTAATTTAAAGAAATGGGAAATTGGCGATAACTCTTCATACATCACGATAACAAATAATGATTTATTAATTCCCCCATCATCTTTTTACGTTCTAAGTCGCGATTCATCAATCACGGACTTCTTTCCTAATCTCACAAATTTTATTTCGCTAAGCTTGCCCGCATTAAACAATACCGGTGATGCCGTCGTCCTAAAGGATTCTCTCTCAGTTTTAATTGATAGTTTAAGCTATTCACCTGATTGGGGCGGAAGTACCGACGGTAAGTCTTTGGAGAGAATTTTTGTAAATTCATCTGGTCTGCTTAAAGCAAATTGGGGGACTTCGCAAAGTATTTTTCGGGCAAGTCCAGGTTATGTTAATTCCCTTACACCAAAAGATTTTGACTTAAAGCTCAGCTCATTTAAAAATAAAAAAGATTTCCTGATTATTGGTGAACTGGCTGAGTTCGAAATTAAAGTGCAGAATAGAGGATTGAACTCATCATCCAATTACCTCATAAATATTTTTAATGATGTGAATAAAGATTCAATTCCTCAAAGCAGCGAGCTTATTGAACAAGTAAATGGAATTTCGCTGGCATCGGGTGATAGTTCTCAACTAAATTTTTCAACATCAAATTTTGTTCAGGGCAAAAATTATTTCATCGCAAAGCTGGAAGTAACACCGGATGATGACACGACGAACCATATTTCATTTACAAATTTCTTTTGTGTGATTGTAAACGAGATTAGAAATGATATTGTTATAAATGAAATAATGTATGCACCAAACTCCGCCGAACCGGAATGGATCGAAATTTTTAATCGCAGCAGCAAAGTAGTTGATCTTAAGAATTATACAATTGCTGATAACTCAGATACTGTCATTGTCATCAAAAATTCAACCACACTAAATCCGGGTGAGTATTTTATTATTGCTTCTGACACTACTATAAAAAGATTTTATAATGTACTATCGCCCTTTATTTCTGCAGCTATTCCGTCATTAAACAATTCAGGTGATAAGATAATTCTCCTTGATTCTTTGAATCGTACGATTGATTCACTTCAATACTATGCTTCATGGGGAGGAAGTGGCGGCAAATCTTTGGAGAGAATCAGCTTTGACCAATCTTCAATAGATTCATCAAATTGGAAAACCAGCCAATCAAAGTACAAGGCAACTCCGGGATACATTAATTCGGTTTCTCCAAAAGATTTTGATGTACAGGTGACTGATATCATTTTCAATCCGGTGTTTCCGTTCTTTGGAGATAATGTTTCGGTTTCTGCCAAAATAAAAAATAAAGGGACAAACTCAACTAGTTTCAGCTTGCAGCTTTTCGAGGATACTAATCTTGATTCATTTCCCAATCTTTTAGTTTCCTCACTTTCTAGCACCAATCTTCTTCCTGAAGATTCAGTTATTTCCCAATTCAGCGTTTCACTAAACGATCTTCAAAACGAAAGAGGATTTTTTGTGATCGCTGAATTCACTCAAGATCAAGACACAAGTGACAATTATTTTTATAAGCGAATCTCACCCGGTTATCCGCCAAATACAATTCAAATAAACGAGATTATGTATTCTCCAATTAACGGCGAACCGGAATGGATAGAGATTTTTAATAACTCGGATGAATCAATCAATCTTAAAAATTGGAGCATTACCGATATATTCACGACTCCCGTAGCTGCTAAAATCAGCGAGGATGTTCATTTACGAGGAAAATCTTATTTAATAATAGCTAAGGATACTTCAATTCTATTTTTTCACCGAATAATTCCTTCAAAAGTAATAAAAGTGAATCTTCCCAATTTTAACAACGATGTTGATGGAGTTGTGCTTAAAGATAATCGTGGATTGACAATTGATTCCGTAAAATATTTTAGTGATTGGGGCGGAACCGGAGGAAAAACTCTTGAAAGAATTTCACTTTCTTCATCATCAAATCTTTCTGGCAATTGGGGTTCATCAACAGATATTGAATTAAGCACGCCCGGGAGAATCAACAGTTTAACTCCAAAGCAATTTGATCTCGCGATTGCTGAAATATCTTTCGCTCCCCGTTTTCCCGTAAGCGGCGAAAATGTTTTTGTGAATGCAAAAGTAAAGAACAACGGCTCTTCATCGGCAAATAACTTTTCAATTGAATTCTACATTGATACTGATTCAAATCAAAACGTTGATCAGCTATTGGCTCGAATTGAAGGATTATCATTAGGTTCCGGAGATTCATCCGCTTTCGCTTCGTTAGTTTCAATCAATAATATTAATTCAAAAATATTGACGGCCGTTAAAATTGTATTCACAAATGATGAAGACACACTTAACAACTATGCAGAGAAATCTATTGAGCCGGGATTTCCTGAAAAGTCGCTTATTATCAACGAAGTTATGTATGCACCCATAAGCGGTGAACCCGAATGGATTGAACTGGTAAATATTTCTGATAAGTTAATCGATATTAAAGATTGGTCTGTCAGCGATATTCTGACGACACCAACAAAATCATTTATAACAAATAGCAGTTTAGAAATTCAGCCGGGAGAATATTTTGTGCTGGCTCGCGATACTTCATTTTATAATTTTCATTCTTCTGCCAATTACAAAGTTAAGCTTGTCAACTTTGGTAGTCTTGGAAACACGGAAGACGGAATTATTATCTACGATTTTCGTAATGGTATCATCGACAGCTTTTCATATAAATCTTCCTTAGGGGGCACCAAGGGTTATTCATTAGAACGAATTTCTTTCGTTCAATCTACAAATGACATCGGCAATTGGATAACTTCGCTAAGTGAAAACCGAAGCACTCCCGGAGAACGGAATTCAATTTTTAATATTCCAGATTATCAAAAAAATGATTTGGCAATTAATGAAATCATGTTCGATCCTGATATTGATAACAGCGAGTTTATTGAGTTTATAAATCTCTCCACCGATACGGTTAATGTGGGCGGCTGGAAATTTGAGGATGAAAATAAGAATACCATTAAAATCTCGCAGACTAGTATGCCAATACCGCCAAATCAATATTTTCTTTTAATTGCAGATTCGGTTACTCTAAGCAAATATAATTTGGATTCTTACGCTAACAAAAATGTATTAGGCGAGTCAAGTCTTGGTTTGATAAACACAGGAGAGTTAATCCTCCTTAAAGATGCAAGAGGAAATACAATTGATTCGATTAGGTATTCGGATAAATGGCACAACAAAAATTATGTAAACACAAAAAATATTTCCCTTGAGAGAATAAATCCGCGGATAAAAGGAAACGACTCAAAAAATTGGAGCAGCAGCGTAAGCGCAAATGGAGCAACACCCGGATTGCCAAACAGCATTTTCACCAATAATGAAAATCGTTCAAATAATATTTCGGTTTTACCCAATCCCTTTTCGCCGGATAATGATGGTTTCGAAGATTTTGCAATCATAAATTACACGCTGAACCAGCAGACCTCACAGGTAAGAATTAAAATCTACGACAGCAAAGGTAGATTGGTACGAACAGTAAATAATAACCAGTCAAGTGGTTCAACCGGTTCAGTAGTGTTCGACGGAATTGGTGATGATGGTGCTGCTTTGCGAATTGGTATTTATATCATATTTCTCGAAGCTCTCAATGAAACCGAGGGCGTTGTGGAAATA
>JBGSOQ010000282.1:0-2002 GCA_041739035.1 Ignavibacteriaceae bacterium
AATTTCATTCATAGCTGTTAGTTCAGCTCTCGCTTGATCCGCAAAATCAATGGTCGAACTCTTATAAATTATTCCTCTACTGGCATTAATAAGGAATTTATTAAACTTATTCTTTTTAAATATCCGGATAACATCCTCTAAGCTTCCACCTTGCGCCCCTATTCCGGGCAACAAAAGCGGTAAATCACCAATCAGCTCGATTTCATTGACTAATTCTTCTATTTTTGTAGCACCAAAAACCAATCCGCAATTAGCATTCTCATTCCAAGTTTGAACTTTTCTTATAACTTCCTGATACAGTAATGAATTATCTGCAAGTCTTAGCTTTTCAAAATCATTTGCTCCTGGATTAGATGTGAGTGCAAGAATAAAATTCAATTTCGTTTTGTAACTTAAAAAGGGTTCAAGCGAATCTTCACCCATGTACGGATTGAGTGTTGCAGAATCGAACTTAAATTCATCGTACAACATTTGAGCATATTTTTCTGAGGTATTTCCTATATCACCTCTTTTTCCATCACCTATAATCAAGATATTATCTGGTATTAAACGGATTGAATCTTGCAGAATTTCTAATCCTTTTAACCCTTCTTTTTCGTAAAACGCCAAATTAAATTTATATGCAGCAGTTATATCTGATGTGGATTCTATTATTCGCTTATTAAATTCAAAAATTGGATTTGAAGTAGACTTAACTGATATAGGAATTTTTTGAATGTCAGTATCAAGACCAACACAAATGAATTTTAAATTCTCATTTTGTTTTATGAGTTTATCTTGTGCAGTCATTAAATATTAGGTGTAATTTTTTCGAGTTCGATAAATGTTCGCCGCAATTCCCAGTAAAAACATATTTACAACTAAAGAACTTCCGCCGTAGCTAACGAACGGTAAAGGAATACCAATGATTGGCATAATACCAATTACCATACCTATATTAATTATTAAATGAACCAAATAGATCACAAGAATTCCTATAAGTACTAGACTTAAGAATTCATCTTTTGCAGATGTTGCAATATTTAATATTCTCAAAATCATTACCATGAATAATCCTAAAACTAATACACTGCCAGCAAATCCGAATTCTTCTCCAATCACACAAAAAATAAAATCTGTCCACTGTTCCGGTATAAATTGAAGCTGTGTTTGATTACCGGCAAGAAATCCTTTTCCAAATAAACCACCCGAACCAATTGCTACTTTTGCTTGAATGGCATTATAGCCAGCACCAAGAGGATCTGCCCCAGGATCAATAAACGACTGTATTCTTTTTTGCTGATGAGGGCTTAAGGCTCTAAATACAAAGTCAGTAAAAAAACCGGCACCTAAATTTAATGCGAGGATTGATCCGCTTGTAAGAATGTCTTTTTGAAATACTATTAGGACAATCAACACAATAACAAGAGCCGCAATGAAATAATAAATTCCAAATAAGGAAGAAATTGCTACTAAACCAGGCGACAAGACCACGAATAATCCAAAAAGACTTATTCCTTTCCAGAAAAGTAGAAATAACATCAGGGCAAGAAATGTAATTGATGTACCCATATCTGGTTCGAGTAAAATTAACGCAACAGGGAGAAGGCCAATAGCTAATGCGATAGCAATATCCTTTATTGATTTAATGTTTGCATTTGTGCGACTTAAAAATGTGGCAATTGCAAAAATCGTCCCAATTTTAGCAAACTCAGAGGGTTGAAATCCGATACCTCCGAAATATAACCAGCTTCGTGCTCCAGAAACTTTCCTTCCTAAAACTAAAACTGCAAGCAATAAAATAATCGATAATGCATAAGCTGGAATTCCAATATACTTAAATGAATTTGTGGGCACTGAGTAAGTAATAAAGAATACTATGAGACTAATAACTCCCCAAGTTAATTGCCTCTGAAAATTAGCATGCACGGCTGGATGATTTATTGTTGAGCTATAAATTGCTGTAAGGCCAATGCAAATTAGCAGAGTCGCAGGAATAATCAGCCAGAAATCAAATTTATCC
>JBGSOQ010000298.1:0-5765 GCA_041739035.1 Ignavibacteriaceae bacterium
TTTGCCGTTTTGTTCCTTCAGCAATAATATTTCATCGATGAAAGGGTGATTATACGCTAAACTTTTTGTGTACTCTCGTAAAAGGTATGTTACTTTACATTTAGGAAAATGTCGTTTTATTATCTCTGCCAGGGGTAGAGATAAAACCACATCCCCTATTCTATCAGTTCGAACGATTAGTAAATTTTTAGGTTCAATCATTTTCTTGAAACATAAGGATTATCCTTCACAAAAAATCTCCATTGCAAATCTACTGATCTTGTAATACCAATCCTTTTACTCACACCAATTTCTTTATTTTTCACTTTCGGCTGGTTTATAATGAATATTTCATTACCGGTCAGATCAGTGCCATTATGAATTCTATTAATCCCGAATGCTTGACATAGTTTTCCGGGGCCATTTGTTAAATTGTACTTTTTTTTTTCATGAACAAGTTCCCGCCCAAAACGATTCTTAATCATCAAATTTATTCCATTAATAGGTTCAACTGCTCTGATCAATATTGCAACAGCTTTATCTTTTTTTCCTGCGACAACATTTGCGCAATAATGCATGCCATAAGTAAAATAAACATAGAGAAGTCCACCTTCTTCGAACATTATTTCATTTCTTTTAGTTTTTCCTCGAAAAGCATGGGAAGCTTGATCATAGTCACCATGATAAGCCTCAACTTCAACTATTTTACCAGATAAATATTTTCTGCCGGATTTTTTTACTAAAATTTTACCTAGTAGATTGTTTGCAACAAGCAGCAAATTTTGGGAATAAAATTCTCTTTTTAGCTTTGTGGGTCCACTGGAAATCATAGGTGAAAAACTAGAGGGCAATTATAAAGATTCTTTGTCAAGGCGGGATCTTAGTTCTTCAATCGAAAGCAAATATTTTTCAGTACTCTTAGGCTTCCTATCAATCAACTTTTCATAAATCTTAATAGCTTCGTTTAGTTCACCTTGTGAGATGTATATTTTCGCCAGTGTTTCCGATACTAACAGCGTTTCGTAAGTTTTTGCTTCATCCACGGGAAAAAGTTTTCCCTCAATGTTTTGAACAGAAAATTTATGAACATGAGGTATTGAGGAATCGGCATCAGAGTAAATCTTTACTTTTTTCACAACACCTTCAATTTCCTGAAGATAGAAATCTAAAGTTTTTGTGGAATGAATTCGCTCGCATGCGGACTTTAACTGATACACAGCCAACTGATATTTACCAAGCTGCGCATAGGTTTTGCTTAATAAAATTTGTGCTGAGGTGTTAGATGGAAATTTCTTAATATTATTTTCAAGTATTTCAGCTGCGCCGGAATAATTTTCTCTTTCGTATTCACCGTATGCCAAATGGAGAAATAGTTCGTGATCTATATTCAGGTTTGAGAGGATATGCCCTTTGATTGAAAATGAGTCTGAATACCTTTCCAATTACTCTCCAATAAATTAAACTTTTGAGTATGCGTGCTTAATTGAAGTCAGCGACACAAACGAAAATCCTAAAAAGAACAAAATCTGAAATGGTAAAGCAGCTATCTCAGCAAAGTATATTGATGAACCGATTCCAACCAGACAATACAACGCCATTATTAATTCAACATAAACAGATAGACCAATTTTACGGCTAGTGTAATGCTTGCCGATCCATGAATCCTTCTCATTTTCAAGTTTGAATTTTGGTGTCCTAACAAATTCACTTTTCCGGCTCAGAAGACCTTCAACAACAGCACGAGAATTGTTAACAGCGAACCCCATACTACCAGCCATGAATAAGGGAAAAAGAACAATTTTTTTACGCCAATCTGTTCTAATATCTTTTTGTGAATAAAGATAGAATATGAACGAGCTTATGAAAGCTAAAACGAATAAAGATAGAATAGCAAAATAAACATCATGAGAACCGCTATTCTTCACAAAGATCAAAGGAACATTTAAAATTGCCGCTAACAAGATAAATGGGAAAACTAAATTGTTAGTTAAATGAAAAGTTGATTGAAGTTTAACTCTTAGTGGTAATTTAGATTTCCAGACAAGAGGCAATATTTTTTTGGCAGTTTCAATTGCGCCTTTCGTCCAACGGAATTGCTGCGATTTAAGTGCGTTAATTTCTGAGGGCAATTCTGCGGGTGAAGTAAAGTCTTTTAAAAAAATAAATTTCCAGCCATTTAGCTGGGCACGATAGCTAAGATCCAAATCCTCTGTTAATGTATCTGTATGCCAATCACCTGCATCAATAATACAACTCTTTCTCCAAACTCCGCCGGTTCCGTTAAAGTTAATAAAGAATCCTGCTTTATTTCTTACTGATTGTTCAATTACAAAGTGACCATCTAAAGCTAAAGCTTGTGCTTTTGTGAGAAGAGAAAAATCTCCATTAAGATGTTCCCATCTTGTTTGAACCATACCTATATTTTTATTTGAAAAGAACGAAAGCGTTTTTCTCAAAAAGTTTTTATCGGGAATAAAATCAGCGTCGAATATTGCGATGTATTCACCTTTTGCTGTTTTCAAGCCTTCCTTAAGAGCGCCTGCTTTAAACCCCTCTCTGTTTGAGCGACGAACATGCTTTATATCAAATCCCGCATTCTTTTTTAACTCCACGGCTTTGGAGGTAATATTAATGGTTTCGTCTGTGGAATCATCAAGTACTTGAATCTCCAATTTATCTTTCGGATAGTCAATTTCGCAAACTGAATCTATTAATCTTTCCACAACATACATTTCGTTGTAAAGCGGAAGCTGAATTGTTACCAACGGATATTCTTCGGGTCTATCTTTTTGAACCGGCTTAACATCGCGGTATTTATTATGATAAAAAATCATAATAAACCCGTGCAATCCGAAAACAAAAAGAATAAATAAAGCAACGAAGTAAGAGATAAGTACTACATAATCCATAAATTTTTATTTAGACACCTTATGTTATTATTACCATCCTGAAACTGTATCAAGCAGGATATCTTGAGTTATTTTTTCAATTGCTTCATCAATAGCACTTTGTCTTGAATCAATACTTCCTCCAGACGGATAATCTCCATAATTCGAGAAAGTTTTCTCAAAAATTGTCTTCCGCTTAACTAGATCTTTATTTGTAACCGAAACTGCAATTGTAATTCTTCTAGTTGCAATTTGCTCTCCGGCAGTTACTATTGATGGAGCATCTGAAAGAGACACAACTGTACATTCTAAAACTGCATTTGCGCTGCTTTTATCAGTAACCTGGAGCGTATTATCATCAATAAATTTCTGAGTTAAGACTTCAGTTATCTTTTCACGTAAACCGGGTTCACCGCCGCCGCTTCTGTCATCAGCAATTGGAATTGCTATAGTTTTCAAATGCTCGGGCACAGATGCACCCGTAAAAGAATATATACAGCAACCATTAAAATTAAGTACCTGAACAGTGATAAACAAACATACAATTGGAGTCAAAAAGCTCACTTTTTTGCTGAATAACTTGATTTTTAAGTGATTTGACATGTTCGAAACGATTTTATTATTCTCAATCATTATAGATATCATATTCCTTAATTTTTCTATACAATGTTCGTTCACTTATTTTCAGTTTACGTGCGGCTTCTCTTTTGTTTCCCCTTGATTGATCTAAGGCATTTTTAATAGCTTCTTTCTCCATTTGATCGATTGGGATTACTTCTTGGCGATGATTATTCTCCAAAGGACTTTTCACTTCATTTTGCTTCTGAAGAATTAAATCCTTTATATCAAGTATATCTTTTTTCAATTCAAACAAAGCGCGATACAAAATTTCTCTGTCAACTTCCTCCGGTGATTTCTTTAGAAAAACAGGGAGATTCCGCCTTTCAGTGTCTTCAACAGGCACATTGAGCAGATGAATAAACTGCTCAGTATCTAGAACATCACTTCTGCTTATTGCAATTGCAGATTCAATTGTGTTTTTTAGTTCACGGATATTTCCAGGCCAGCTATATTCTTTTAAAAGCTCCAAGGCTTCATCAGTGAGCCGAGGAGGTTTAATTTTACTTGTTTCTGCATACCTTGTTAAAAAATGATATGCTAGTTCCTCAATATCGCCCTTTCTTTTTCTTAAAGGAGGAATGCTAAGAGTCACAGCCTTAAGTCGGAAGTAAAGATCTTCCCTGAATTTTCCTGAGTCGACTTCTCTCTGTAAATCTTTGTTTGTTGCAGCAATCATGCGAACATCAACACTTGTAACTGTTTCAGCACCAATTTTCATGAATTCCTGTGTCTCGATGGCACGTAAAAGTTTAACTTGAGTTCTTAATGGCATTTCAGCAATTTCATCAAGAAACAAAGTTCCACCATCAGCAATTTCAAAATATCCTTTTCTTGTTTCAACTGCTCCGGTGAATGATCCTTTCTTGTGACCGAACAATTCACTTTCTAAAATACCTTCAGGAATTGCCCCGCAGTTAACACTTACCAGTGGTTTTTCTTTACGATTGCTAAATGAGTGAATCGCTCTGGCGAATATTTCTTTTCCAACACCGCTCTCGCCGTAAATTAATATTGAAATATCGGCTTTTGAAACCTGCATGGTGATGTCAACCAGGTCGCGCATCTCTTTCGACCTGCCAATGATTCCGTATTCTTTTTTAAATTCTTCTGCTGTCATATTTACATACAATTAATCTTGATCCCGTGACAAAAAAGCAAATTCTGCCCGATTGTCTGCCTAAATATATCACATTTTTTAGGTTTATTAAAGACGGGAATTTTAGCAGGAAACTACAATAATGTTACAGTATTGCCATCCGACGCAAGAATAATTTTTTCACGAAGATTCGACGACAGTTTTTCAATTTTTTCTCTCAATTCTAACTCAAGATCATCGTTTAAATGTGTTAGATAGACTTTCTCGGGCTTATTAACTTCAACAAATCTTAAAATACTCTCCAATTTAATATGAGTTGCTTCAGTAATTATGATTTCCGGTTTCTGTTCTTCAAATAAATATAAATCGTCTTTTGAACCAATATCACCGGAGTAATACACACTTTGTTCGCCAAGCTTTATCAAAAAGCTGCTTGATGCATAACCGCTCTTTCTTTCATCCAAATAACTTACATATTCGTCTAAGTGAGAGTTTTGTTTAGCTAAGAATGAAATACCATTGGATATGATTACTTTTTCATCATGTTCAAATTCATAATAAGCAAACTTGAAGCCTGACCTTTCCATGAAAACAAATGTTTGATGTAGAAATCTTCTTAAAGTTTCAGTAAGATTTTTATGGCAATACACCTTAAGAGGCTTTATTCTTTTAAGTTGTTTCATCTGCACAATTAAAGAAGGAAATCCGGCAGAATGATCAGGATGTAAATGCGAGAAAAGAATTCCATCAATGCTGTCCAACGCAATACTCTGAGATAATAGTGCTTTAGAAGTGCCGTCTCCGCAATCAATCAGCAAGTTAAATAATGCAGACTTGATCAGAAGAGATGAATGAAATCTATTGAGGCATGTTTTGCCTGAACTTGTTCCAATAAAAACTATTGAAAAATCATTTGTTTTCATTCAAGCCTAACCACCCACCCCTGAAGCTTGAACTTTGGGTTTATTATGTTTAAAAAGCTTTTTGCTTCTTCATCACTAGCGAAGTTTCCCACATTGACAACATGAAACAAGGAACCGCCAACAGATTTTTCAATCACTTCAGATGAATAGCCCGCTTTATCAAAATCAGATTTTAATTTAAGCGCATTTTCTTTTCTTGTAAATGCACCGGCTTGAACTGTAAATTTGTTGGCCTTAGAAACTACTTTTTCTTTGGGA
>JBGSOQ010000235.1:0-1739 GCA_041739035.1 Ignavibacteriaceae bacterium
CGGGAAATCTATTTTGCTTAAGGGAATTAATCTCGGCAACTGGCTTAATCCCGAGGGTTATATGTTCTGTTTTGAAGATATAAGTTCTTTTCGGTTGATCGATAATACCATCAAAGAATTAGTCGGCGCTGATGAAGCGCGCAAATTCTGGATATCCTTCCGTGATAATTACATAACTAGGCAAGATATTCATTTTATTAAATCAACAGGATTAAATCATATCCGCGTTCCATTCAACTTCAAACTATTTTTAGTAGAAGATCATCCAGAAATTTGGATTGATGAAGGTTTCAAAAGATTGGACGATGTAATTAAATGGTGCAAAGAAGAAAATCTGTATGTAGTTCTTGATCTTCATGCTGCACCCGGTGGACAAACCGGAGATAACATTGATGACAGTTGGAGTTATCCATTTTTATTTGAAGATGAGCAAGCACGGCAAACAACAATTGCTTTGTGGGAAAAAATTGCCGAACGATATAAAGACGAAACAATTATAATTGGTTATGATTTACTTAATGAACCCATCCCCCATTACATGGAAAACAAAGATGAGTTAAATCAACTATTAGAACCACTGTATAAAAAAATTACAAAAGCAATTCGTGAAGTTGACACCAATCATATAATTTTCATTGGCGGCGCACAATGGAATACAAATTTCAAAATGTTTGGTGAACCGTTTGATTCAAAACTGGTTTATACTTTTCATAAGTACTGGATGCCGCCAGTTCAAGAAGAAATTCAAGATTATGTTGACTTCTCAAACAAGTACAATGTTCCTATGTATCTTGGTGAAAGCGGAGAAAATGATGATGATTGGATTAATTCGTTCAGAATATTATTAGAAACTAACAACATTGGCTGGTGTTTTTGGCCTTATAAAAAAATGGAATCAACCCGAAGTATGGTTCAGTTTCCTAAGACAAATGAATGGGAAGAAATTATTCAGTACGCCGAAACTCCCAAAAAAAATTTTGAAAAAATAAGAAACGCAAAACCAACAAAATCGGTGATTCAGAAAGCCCTTTCCGATTTACTTGAACATATCAAATTCAAAAATTGTACAATTAACGAGAGTTATTTAAAAGCGCTTGGTATTAAATTATCTGCTGTAAATTAATGCTATTTGAACGATAGTTGAAGATGAAAATAATGTTCTTCATTTGTTTTGTATTATCAACAATGCTCTATTCTCAATACGAGGATACAGGAAAAAGAGGAATTTACTTTTCTAAAAAAACTTATACGGAAAAATCAATCCCCACTTTTGAAAAAAGCAAAGGTCAACTTCCCTCCCCTATCATCGAAGATAAACCGGAATTAGTCAATCTTTACTGGAAAGCATGGCAAATAGCTTTCGACCATATCAGAAAACCACAGAAAGGGTCCCCTTTTGTTTCAAATTATATTGACGAGGCCTTTGCGCCTAATATTTTTCAATGGGATACTTTTTTTATGATAATGTTTGCAAGGTATGCTGATCATATTTTTCCCTCAATTGAATCACTCGACAACTTTTATTGCAGGCAGTATGAAAATGGCTATATCTGCCGTGAAATAGTTGAAGCAACTGGAGAAGATTTTGTATTTGAAGACAGAGAACATACTGTAAATCCTCCTCTTTTTAGCTGGACTGAAATTGAGAATTTCAAAATCACCGGCGACAAATCCAGATTTGAACTCGTTCTACCCGTTTTAGAAAAATATGCCGAATGGCTCGAGAAACACCGAAAAAA
>JBGSOQ010000236.1:0-6917 GCA_041739035.1 Ignavibacteriaceae bacterium
GGCATCCTCTGTGAGTACTCCACTGCCGTTATTTATAAATAATTGATCTGCCATTGGTGAATAACGATTCATGGTTATGTACATATCCGGATCTCCATCTCCGTCGGCATCTCCAAACATTATTCCATGTCCGCCATATTCACCATTATTGTCCTTATCTCCTATCAGGTGACTGCTCGTTATATCTGTGATTACTACTTGTGCATTTAAAGTATATGCTAGTAGATAAAGCAATGCTAATATTTTATTTGTCATATGTGAATAAGAAAAAATAATTTATAAAAAATTGCGGTTTAAAATGCTCTTGATCTTGTGTCTCTAAATTGGTAATCGTAAAATATTTATCATTTAATTATAATAATATTTTTATTTTCTGCGAAATAACAATTGAACAACTTTTGATATTCATCACTTTTTTCTGACAAAATTCGAGCCGATTTTATTTAATTAGACATTCTTACAATCACTCAAAGTGATTTATTATTTAGATTAAATAATCATGTAAAAAATGCTCAATTGAAACTAAAGTTGCTGAAGCCTTTCAATAGATGACTTATATTGTAATTATTACATATAATTGCTTCTTTTACTTATATTTTTCGATATTAAATGCAGGGCAATGATCGTATTAATTCTTTTAAGTAAATAAGTAAAAAAGCCGGCAAAGTATTAAACTCACCGGCTTTTTTTGCTTTAAAAGCATTTACTAATTACTTCATGAACACCATTCTCTTAGTTGAAGTAAAGTTTGAACCATTGGCTCCCTGTACTTTAAGCATATAGAAATAAACTCCACTAGAAAGATTAGAAGCATTAAAGGCTATTTCGTGAATACCTGCTTCCAGTTCCGAGTTAAGAGCATTTGCTACTTCTTGACCTAAAGCATTGAAAAGCTTTATAGAAACTTTACCATTTACAGGAAGGGCAAATCTGATAGTTGTAGAAGGATTAAACGGATTCGGATAGTTTTGTTCTAACGCATAATCTTTCGGTACACCTAACTCGATCTCTATCGATTGTGAATAAGTAGCCGAACCGTCAAAGTCGATTTGTTTTAATCTATAATAAGATTTTCCAGATAACGTTGATTTATCTGAGTAGGAGTATGTAGATTTATCGGTTGTCGTGCCAATTCCTTTGATGAAAGCTATGTCTGTAAATTTAGTGTTATCAGTGGATCGTTGTACGCTGAAACCAGCATTATTAATTTCAGAAGCTGTCTCCCATCTAAGGTTAACATTTCCGTTTATAACATCAGCTGTAAAGGAAACCAGCTCAACTGGTACTCGAACATCCGATAGGTTACTATAGTTAGAAACAAAAAATGTGTTGAAGGCATAGATTCGATAACTATATGTAGAATCCAAGACTACCGTGGAATCAATATAAGTTGTAACATCTGTTGTGACAGAATCAATTAGGATAAAAGGAGCCACAATGGATGTATCTCCATTTTTCCGCTCAATAACAAAACCCAACTCATTTGAAGAATTATCCAACCAATTTAGTTGAACATATTGATTACTGGTTCCAAATAATTTGGCCGTTAAATTAGATGGTGCTGCCAAAGAAGATAATATCGTAGTAACTGAAGCCAAATTGCTGTAATCTGATTGATCCGCATAATTATACGCTTTTACTCTGTAAGTATAATTCGTTGTATCAACGACGCTGGAATCTGTATATGTTACTGCGTCTATACCCACTGTATCAATAACTGCAAAACTAAGTGCTCCGTGCTTTCTTTCAATTATAAATCCATCCTCATTATTTGAACTATCCTTCCATGCGAGTTCTACTTTGCCCGGTTGATTTGCTTGAGCAGTAAGACTATCGGGCGCTTTTAAACTAACTCCTAGTGCACCACGAGAATAATTATATAATATTTCATTCGAATTTAGGGCACGTCTAAAAAATGATACATAGTTGAATAAACCTAGCCAGGGTTTGTTTACTCCCCACGCGTTGGCAAGTTTTAAATAATAAACTGGATTCCAGCCACTAAGGTCACCTACGACATAAGTACTAGATACTTCTTTACCATTAATAAAAATTTTCGCAATTTCTTTTCTATTGTAGGTAAAGACTATATGAACTAAACTATCACCAAGTGAATTCGCTGGGCTTTCTAGTAAAGCTCCTTCTTCAGTTGTAGAAGTAGTTCGAATCCAGCTTCGAATTAAACCACCGCTCTGCTCCATAATAAAATTTATTCGAGAAGGGTCGCCGCTGTTACCGTAGGATACTATCGTAGCAGATGATTGAGCAACATTGGCAGGTTTTACCCAGGCTTCAAATGTAAATTCTCCGGATGTAACTGCTTCATCAGTGAATTTTGGTGCTTCACCTGTAGAATAAATTGCTCCGATAGAATCAACTAATAAACCGTAAGGTTTCCATTCTACAGATTGCCAAGTTACAGCAAGGTCTTCCGGCAGATAACCAAGAACATCATAGACAATATTTCCTGATCCTTCCCGGAAAGTGTAAAGAGCCGTTTGACCTGACTCTACGTACGTGTTCAAAGCAGTTACATATAGAACAGCAATTCTACTAGTATCAGAACCAAAGGAATTACTTACAACACATGAATATTCTCCTCGATCATCCAAAGCAGTAACAGAAGGAATTGTATATGTTGAGCTATTAGCACCTAATATATCAATTCCATCTTTTTTCCATTGGTATGTTGAAGAATCTCCAACTATCTTAACTGAAAATACTGCTGGATCACCTACAAATACTCCTTGATCATTAGGTTCGATTACTATCACTGGAGCTTTATCAGAGCTAACTCCGACACTATAATTACCTGCTATTTCCGGTTGATTTAGGGCTCGGTTATAAATAGAAACGAGATAGTACGTTCCCAGCCAACTGTTTACACCTAAATCGATAAATTCATTTGCAAGTTGAAAACGTGCACTTGATACCCAATTTGAAAAATCACCGCCTAAAGTGTCAGCGGCTATTTCAGCACCATTTTTATATATTTTTCTTTCCCCGTTGCTGTTTCGAGAGAAAACGAAATGAGTCAGATCTTCGGTTACAGCTCCGGAAGGCGTTGGCAGATAATCAGGATGCAAGACATCAGTTGAGCTGAGCCTGAATGTTAAGCTCTTATCGGGAAATTGTAAAACTGCAAAATTAAAGGCACTATTATTATCGTTAGATAGAGTTAAAATTCTGGGTCCATCTTCCTGCGAAGCATAAGCTGGCTTAATCCAAATTTCAATTGTAACCTCGTTTGTTAATTTGCAGGCATCAATTACTTTTGTTAGGGGAGATTTTCCGTTGATATACGAAACATCATTAACTCCCATGCCATTAGGTGTCCATGTTACAGAACTAGGATTATCCAGATCTAAATTATATGGTGCACCGGCACCTGAGCTGTCATTCACTAAAGTACCACCTGCTTCTTTAAAGTTATATAATACCTGAATTCCTTCTGTCACTCTGCTTCCGATTGCCGTGACATATAAAGTTGCTTTAGTACTAGTATCGGCTCCCGAGGGATTTGTAACGATGCATTTAAAATTTGCTAAGTTATCTGATAAAACTGTTGCTGGAGTTGTATATGCTGAATCAGTTGCTGCAACAATTAGAGTATCGTTCTTATACCATTGGTATGTTAGCGAATCTCCTTGTACTTGAATAAAAAAATTAGCAGTTTGCCCCTCAATGACACCTATGCTTACAGGTTCTTTCGTAATTACCGGAACTTGAGCAAAATTTACTACCGAAAAGATTGTGATAATGTATATTAACATCATGGTTAATCTTTTTTTCATGATAAACCTCCTTATTGTTGTTAGTGTATGTTTTTTTAGAATTTTTTATGATTTTGTTAAATTATTTAACAATATTTGTACCATTTCGAAAATATATGTAATGAATTAGTATCATGGTTTAAAAATACCAATTTGATACAGAAAAAGCTATATATTTTCTTTGATAAGCAATTTTTCTCAAAATTAGAGATTGATGTTGATCAATTCAGAGAAGTAATAAGTACTTAGAATTTGAGGTATATGTTAAAGCTGATTATTAATGCTGATGATTTTGGGCATTCGGAAAAAATTAACTTAGCCGTCATTGAATGCTTTCGAAATGGAATTCTGCGTTCCGCATCATTGATGGCAAATGGAAAATCATTCGATCATGCTGTCGGAATTGTAAGATCAAATCCTGATTTAGATATAGGTGTTCATTTATCTTTAGTAGGAGGGATGCCGCTTCTAGGTAGTGCTGAGTCACATTCACTTTTAAAGGATGAAAGATATTTTCATAAAAATGCAGTTGATTTTGCAAAAATTTATTTCTCTGGAAAAATATCATTACAGGAAGTTAAAGCCGAATGGACTGCACAAATTGAAAAACTTTTAGACTACGGAATTAAAATTAGTCACATTGATAGTCATCAGCACCTGCACATTCTTCCAAGAATTCTTGATATTGCAACTGAACTAGCTAACAGGTACAAAATAAAATTCATTAGACTACCAAGGGAATCGTTTAAGCAATATATGCTGCGTGATTGGGGATCGTCGTTTAGGAGTCTAGCACAAATGAGTGTTCTTAATTACTTTTGCTCGAAGTCGAGAGGTAAAACATTTTATAAGACCGATCATTTTATGGGATTTTATTTCGGAGGAAAACTGAGTAAACAAAATATGCTAACTCTGGTTAATAATTTACCATTGAATGGTACATGTGAATTGATGTGTCATCCTGGATTCGAACAGTTTACCGATGATAGTACATCACAGTATCGGAAAGTTGAAGAAACAATTGCATTGACAGATCAAGATGTTGCTAAACTGATAGGTTCAAAAAATATTACGATTTCATCTTTTAAAAATTTGGCTCACTGATATAAAATGTGCAGGTATATTATTATTTATTGTAGATTAAAATTGTTACCTAATCGTTTTTAGAGTATTTTCTCATAGTGAGATTTTATTGTATGTTAGTTTGGGTTAGATCATTTACGGCTGATTTATGATATTTTCTTTCAATAATTCCAAAAATAAACGATGGTATAAATTATGTGCTGTTTTAATGTAAATTTGGAATACAATGTTAAAATTAAGAAATAAATAAACTTACATATGGATTTGTCTGTAGTAATTCCTGTTTATAATGAAGAAGAATCTGTAAAATTTTTATTTGATGCTGTAACAAAAGCTCTTTTCGATCTTAAAAGACCGTATGAAATTCTATTAGTTGATGACGGCAGTAAAGATAATACTCATAAAATTGCAGTATCTCTTGCCAAATCCGATTCGCGGTTGAAGGTTGTTAAGCTTAAAAGAAATTATGGTCAGACTACTGCTCTGCACGTTGGCTTCCAAAATGCAAAAGGAAAAGTCATAGTGACCATGGATGGGGATTTGCAAAATGATCCTGATGACATCCCCGTCATGCTGGAGAAAATGGAAGAAGGTTATGATATAGTTCTAGGCTGGCGTCATCAGAGAAAAGATTTCTTTATTTCGCGAAAGTTACCGTCCAAAATGGCTAATTGGCTTATAAGAAAAGTAACAGGAATTCCTGTAAAAGATAATGGATGTGCCATTCGCGCTTATCGAGCTGAGGTAATAAAAAATTTTCCAATGTATTCTGAAATGCATCGTTTAATGCCTGTTATCACAGCACTTGTTGGTGCAAAATTCACTCAAATAAAAGTAAAACATCATCCAAGAAAATTTGGACATTCAAAATATGGCTTGTCGCGAATTTATAAAGTGCTGCTTGATCTTGTTGCGCTAAAAACCATTTTTTCTTTTTTCTATATTCCTCTGTTTGGATTTGGGTTTCTGGCTTTGGGTGCAGGTTTATTCTCAATGGGAATATTTGCACTCGGCATTTTATTTTTATTTATGTATCCGGGAAAATCGCTGGTAACTATTTTCGGTGCGAGTGCCTTGTTAGCCGAATTGAGCGCATTTCTTTATTTTCTTGGAATAATATGCCATTTAATTTATCGCAGTGGAAATCTTAAAATAGAAAAACTATTAAAAATAAAATTTAGATAATCTAATAACGGTTAATGGAATAATGAAAACTAAAATCGACTTATCGGCAATAATTATTTACTATGAAAAATATTCATATGATAATGTGTCTGAACTTTATAATGCTTACAAAGCTAGTCTTGAAAAAACAAATCTAAATTTTGAGTTCATTTTCGTTGTTGATGGAAAGCTTCCAATGGTAATTGACGAGCTTAATAAGCTTTATAATTTGGGGGAGAAAATAAAGGTTATAAGATTAGGGAAATGGTTTGGGGATGCTACTGCTCTTCAAGTAGGATATGAACAGTCTTCAGGAGAATTTATTCTAACTCTTCCTTCATTCAAGCAGGTGGATGAAAATGATATTCCCAAGCTAATTAGTGCATTAGAAAATAAGGATATGATTGTTTCCTGGCGATACCCCAGATTAGATGGAATGATAAATAATTTTCAATCTAAAGTATTTAATAAGATCATTAAGTGGATTGTTGGAGCCAATTTTCACGATATGAAATGTCTTGTTAAAGTTTTTAGAAGAGAGGTATTGGAAAAAATTTACATGTATGGTGATCAGGATAGATTCCTGCCTTTGATTGCTGAAAAATATGGATTTAAAGTTGAAGAAATTAAAGTTGTACAAGCAAAAAAAGATGCGGTTCAAAAGTTTTATCCTTTTACCAGTTATATCTCCAGGTTTCTTGAGCTGATATCTATTTTCTTTTTAGTAAAATTTACTAAAAAACCAATCAGGTTTTTCGGCAGCACTGGTTTAGTCACTTTCGTTATTGGATTCATAATGGCAGTTATTCTTTTTGTTGAACGTGCCTTTCTTGGAGTGGCGCTTGCTGACAGGCCGATCGTACTTGTAAGCATTCTATTGATGATTTTTGGCATTCA
>JBGSOQ010000361.1:0-1533 GCA_041739035.1 Ignavibacteriaceae bacterium
AAGAATTCACATGGAAGAAGATGCCGGCAAGTCAATTCATGATCGGGGCAATGAAACTTGCATAGATTTGAATCGCTGCGGTGTCCCATTGATTGAGATAGTAAGTGAACCTGATTTAAGTTCAGGTGAAGAAGCCTCAGCATATCTCTCAAAGATTCACCAGATTGTAAGATATCTGGAAATTTGCGATGGGAATATGGAAGAAGGTTCGTTTAGATGTGATGCAAATATTTCCGTTCGTCTAAAAGGTTCACAAGAACTCGGTACAAAAACTGAAGTTAAGAATATGAACTCCTTCAAGAATGTCGAGAAGGCTATCAATTTTGAAATTGAAAGGCAAATTGATTTAGTTGAAGATGGTGAAAAGATAGTACAGCAAACATTATTGTGGAATGCCGATCGTAATGAAGTGATACCAATGCGATCAAAAGAAGAAGCGCATGACTACAGGTATTTTCCCGAACCGGATCTATTTCCCGTATCTGTAAATGTTCAATGGAAAAATGAGTTATCCGCTTTAATGCCTGAATTACCGGATAGAAGAATAGAAAGGTTCACTAGCAATTACAAGCTGCCGCTGTATGATGCAGAGGTTCTGAGCCAATCAAAATATCTTGCGGATTATTATGAATCTGTTGTGAAGGTAACGGACGACTATAAATCAGCAAGTAATTGGATAATGAGTGATGTTCTAAAGATTTTAAATGAAAAGAAAATTGATATTTTAGCTTTTCCGGTTTCTGCGGGCAGCTTAGGGTCGCTTATTAATCTTATTAATGATGGAACCATCAGCGGAAAGATTGCAAAAGAAATTTATCCAATTATGGTTGAAGAAAAAAAGGAACCTATTGAGATAATTAAGGAGAAAAATCTATTTCAAATTACGGATGAATTTGAATTAGAGAAAATTGCAGATGAAATTATCGCAAAAAATGTTTCCGAACTTAATCAGTATTTTGATGGGAAAGAAAAAGTGTTCGGTTTTTTTGTTGGACAAGTGATGAAGAAGACTCAAGGCAAAGCAAATCCTAAATCGGTGAATGAAATATTAAGAAAGAAATTAAAATATTAACGGAGTAAAAATTGTCTTTTAAAGAAGGTCTCAGAAAATTCTTAGGCATCAAAACTGAAGAAGAATTACAGAGGAAAAAAACATTTCCTGAAAAAGTTAAAGAGTTTATTGAATCCTTATTCTTTGCAGGAATTGCTGCATTATTCATCATAACATTCATTATCCAAAATACTCGTATTCCCACCGGTTCAATGGAAGATACTATTCTTGTTGGTGATTTCGTTCTTGTGAATAAATTTATCTACGGCGCTTCATCACCTAAGTATATTCCATTCACTGAAATTGAATTGCCGTTTTTTAGACTTCCTGCACTTAAAGAACCAAAAGCAAAAGATATTGTTGTATTCGAATATCCGGGAGACAGAGATCAATTAATAGCTGATCCAGTTAATGTCAATTATGTTAAAAGATGCATTGGAACCCCCGGCGATACTATTCAAATCATAGATAAAGTGGTTTTT
>JBGSOQ010000372.1:0-17265 GCA_041739035.1 Ignavibacteriaceae bacterium
ATTAAAAAAAACATGCTTTGAGCCTGCAGATTTAATTTCGGAAATAATCCTTTCAACATTATGCATTGTTGCCTGTCTATCAAGATGAACCCCGATTATATTGAATCCATCCTCGGCGAGTTTTAAAGCAGTAGCTTCTCCGAATCCTGAAGATGCCCCGAGTATCAATGCCCAATAATTTTGGTTTTCTTTCTGTTTCATGAAATCATGTATTAATTATTAAAATGATTTTATTGTGGGTGAAAGTATACAAAATTGAGTTAAGTTATACAATTGGTACTTGTGATTAACAGGGAATTAAGATTAAGAGAAAGAGTAAGAATGAAAGTAAAAACTGGATGAAGATAAATGAATGAATGAATTAATGAAGCACAATAGGATTGCATGATATACTATTTAAGATCGAACAAAATTGAGTCTTCGCCGAGGAGCCCAATAATTGAATTTATGAGATCATCAGAAATCTTTACGCGAAGATCTTTAAGAAAATAAATATGCAGACCTGATCCATTATTTCCATTGGATACGTGAATGTAAATAGGAACGTTTCCTGAATTACTCTCAAATATATTTTTCAAAGATAAAATTGTATCGGGGTTATGCTTGGCCGGATTGAGGTAAACTTTCATGCTGCGCATTAATTTTTCTCTAATCTCAGTTGGTGAATATGCTTCTTCTATCTGCAGTTTAATCGAATCGCCGCTGCTTTCAGGTTTTCCAACAATGAAAATGCATTCTTCTTCACCTACAAGTTTCTGAAATTTATCATAAGTTTTAGAGAACATTATGGCTTCACATGAACCCGTAAAATCATCTAAAGTAAAAAAGGCCATGTTTTTTCCGGACTTATCCATTTTAGTTTTTAGTCCGGTAATCACTCCTCCAACACGAACAATATCTAGGTTTTCCATCTGTTCTGTTTCACCAAGATGAATGGTTGTGAATGATTTGTAATCAATTTCATATTTCCTAAGCGGATGTTCTGAAACATAAAACCCGATAACTTCGCGCTCTTTAGCAAGTTGATATTTTTGAACCCAGGGTTTACATGCCGGCAGTTTGGGTTCAACAGTTTTAAACTCTTCTTCCATTCCGCCAAACAAGCTGCTTCCAACTGCTAATTTCGAGTTTTTCAATTTATTAGCGTGCGAGAGAGCATCTTCAACTGCAGCATAAAGTCCGGCTCTATCTTTATTAATAGAATCGAATGCACCCGCTAAGACCAGACTTTCTAAACATCTTTTGTTAACTATTCGAGTATCAACATTTTGACAAAATTCAAAAATGCCGGTAAAGTTTTTATTTAATTTTTCTTTACTTCGAATCATATCTTCAACAGCATTAACACCAACATTTTTAATTGATGATAAACCGAATTTTATTTTGCCGTTTTCAACATCAAAGTAAACTGATGGATTATTAACATCCGGCGGAAGTACTTGAATTTTAAGCTTTCTGCAATCCTCAAGAAATGAAGTTACTTTGTTCGTATTTCCAAATTCATTTTTTAAGTTAGACGCGAGAAATTCGGGAGTATAGTAGGCTTTTAAATATGCGGTTTGATAAGCAACAAGACTGTACGCAACAGAATGGCTTTTATTAAATCCGTAATTGGCAAATTTATCAATCGACTCAAAAATTTCCTCTGCAATTTTGGTTGATATGCCGTTAGCTTTTGCTCCGGTAATAAATTTTTCCTTCTGCTGTTTCATTGCCGCAAGATCTTTCTTCCCCATTGCCCTGCGTAAAATATCAGCTTCGGCTAAGCTCATTCCGCCAACCTTATTCGCAATCTGAATTACCTGCTCCTGGTAGACAATGATTCCGTAAGTTTCCTTCAAAATATTTTCGAGAATGGGATGCAAATATTCAACTTTTTTTACACCATGTTTTCTGTCAATGAAATCGTCAATAAAATCCATTGGACCGGGACGATACAACGCATTCATTGCTGAAAGATCATTTATGCTGGTCGGTTTAAGTTTTTTAAGATACTCTCTCATCGGGGCAGATTCAAATTGGAAGATACCGGTTGTTTGTCCCTTCCAAAAAAGCTGATAAGTTCTTTCATCGTCAAGAGGAATTTTATCGATATCGATTTTTACATTATGATTTTTGCTGATAAGTAATATCGTATCTCTTATTATTGTTAGAGTTCTTAATCCCAAAAAGTCCATCTTAAGCAAACCGGAGTATTCCAAATCCTTCATGTTAAACTGAGTAACGATATCATTTTGCGATACAGCATTTGCAAGCGGAACATAATTGCTGACTTCACCAGGTGTGATTACGATGCCTGCGGCATGCTTCGAAGCATTTCTGTTCATTCCTTCAAGAACCTTAGCATACTTTATCAGATTTTGAATTTCCGGCTCTTTCGAGTCACGAACCCATTTTAATTCCGGAACTTCTTTTAATGCTTGCTGGATAGTGAATACTTTTCCAAACTTTGAGGGAATCCATTTTGTAATTTTATTTACCGTGGGTATTGGAATTTTCAGTACTCTTGCAACATCCCTAATCACGGCTTTGGATGAAAGACGATTAAAGGTGATTATCTGACTTACGGAATTTGAGCCGTATTTCTGACGAACATAATCTATCACTTCCCCGCGCTTGTCATCTGCAAAATCAACGTCAATATCGGGCATTGATTTTCTTTCGGGATTCAAAAATCTTTCAAAGAGAAGACTATATTTGAGCGGATCAATTTCAGTGATTCCTAAAGTGAAAGCAACAAGACTCCCGGCAACGCTTCCTCTTCCCGGTCCAACTGGTATTTCGGATTTCTTTGCCGAGTTTATAAAATCCTGAACAATAAGAAAGTACCCCGCAAATCCCATTTTTTTTATTGTACCGATCTCGAATTCAAACCTCTCTCTTATTTCAATAGTTTGATTTGGAAATCTTTTATTCAAACCTTCACGAGCAAGAAGTTCAAAATAATCATCAAGCGATTTTGCTTTAGAATCTGCAGGAATTGGAAATTGAGGAAAGTGATAATCATTAAAATCAAGTTCAACATTTACCTTTGATTCTATCTCGAGTGTACTTTCAACTGCGCCCTTATAATTTTTGAAAAGTTTAATCATTTCATTGGCAGATTTAAAATATATCTGATCTGTACCGTATCTCAGCTGATTATAATCCGCCCCATTTTTGTCTGACAACAATAAAAGAATATTATGAGGAATAGCATGATCTGGTTCAATGTAATGACAATCGTTAGTGGCAACCAGCTTGATGTTCAATTCCTTCGAGAGTTTCGGCATTCCTTCAAGTACAGCTTTTTCAATTTCCATTCCATGATCTTGAATCTCTAAATAAAAATCATCCCCAAAAATTTCTTTAAAAATTTTAGCCGTTTGTTTTGCTTTATCAAAATTATTATTGATCAGATCCTTTGCAATAATCCCACCAGCACAAGCAGTGCTGCAAATCAATCCGTTTTTATATTTTTTTAAAAGTTCAAGATCAATGCGAGGCCGGTAGTAGAACCCTTCAGTATGTCCGAGTGTAGAGAGTTTTGATAAATTTTTGTAACCTTCATTATTTTTTGCTAAAAGCAGAAGGTGATTGTAAGTCTTAACTCTTCTTTTATTTGTCGGATCATCTTTTCCTCTGTCAAATCTGCTGCCTTCGGTAACTATGTACGCTTCCATTCCGATGATCGGCTTAATTCCCTCTTTTTTTGCTTTGCGGTAAAATTCTGATATGCCGTACATTACTCCATGATCAGTCAAGGCAACGGCTTTCATGTTGTTTCGCTTAGCTGCAGCAATCAAACCATCAACAGTGCATGCACCGTCTTGTAAGCTATAATGTGTGTGATTATGTAAATGAATAAAGTCAGACATGAAATGAATTTACCCTCGAACTCAGTTTTTACAATTGATTTGAAAAGGAAAAGTTTAGAACGTGCGATGGAAGTTTAAATATTTTTAACTCTAAAAAAAATATTTGGAAAATAAATTTTGCCGAATTACTAACCCGGTTTCTCACCGCGTAAAATGAGTTGAGAAGAAACTGGGTTAGTGCTGTTAAAAATCAACTATCACTCTTTCCCAGTATGACCAAATCCGCCTTTACCACGCTGACTGTGATTCAGATCGTCCGATTGAATTAAGTTTGCCGTAAAAACCTTCGAAACAACTAACTGCGCAATTCTATCGCCCCGTTTAATTGTAAACTTTTCGTTTCCAAGATTAATCATAATAATTTTTATTTCACCGCGGTAATCAGAATCAATGGTGCCCGGTGAGTTTAGAATTCCAATTCCATGATTAGCTGCAAGCCCGCTTCGAGGCCTAACTTGAATTTCATAACCAATCGGAATTTCCACCGAAAGATTTGTTGGCACTAAAGAAATGCTGTTTGGTTCAATTGCAATTTCATCTTTAATTGCTGCGCGAATATCCATTCCGGCACTTCCCGAAGTTGCGTATCCTGGCATTGGTATATCATCAAAATTGGTACTTAGTCTTTTTATTTTTATTTCTATGATATCGCTCATTTGCAAATTACTTTCAAATATTAGTTTGAGAAAAGTTTCTTTTAAAATTTTAAGAAAATATTTTCAACTATCTGTTTTTAGTTAATAAATGTGGCTAAAGCCATTACCCATTTAGATTTTGTTAAACCGTAAGATAAATCTGACAGTAACAGATAATAAATTACCGTTCACTTTAGTTTATCTACCTTTAGGTAGGTGAACAGTTGGAGGGCAAACAGTAATTTGGCTTTAGCCACATTAGTGTTAAACTAAAAATTTCAAATTTTCCTTGTTAGTTTGTTGATAAATTTATTTTTCAGAATTATCAATTCATTTTTATCAAACACAATCATAGAGGTTACTAATACAAAGAAAATTAAAATTAAAGTTTTATAAAAAAGATTCAGCGCTTCAGCAGATAATAACCAGTAATAAACTACTCCTGTTAGTAAAATAATTGCAAAGATGCTCAGCATCTTAATGGTTTCATATTCAATTTTATAAAACTTCTGTGTGACAATGTACAATCCTCCAGCCATTACAATATAGCTTGCAAGTGTTGCCAATGCAGCGCCTATTATTCCAAACTGAGGAATCAATAATAAATTAACGACTATATTTATTAATGCTCCAATTCCAGTTACTAATGGAACATAAAGACTTTTTTCTTCAATATAAATGCCTGCAGTGAATACCACATATAAACCGTTAAACAAATATCCAAGAAGAATTATAGGAACAATTATCAATCCGCTCCAATATGCCGAACCGATTAAAGTTATTCCCAAGAAATTAATTTTAACTATATTATCAATAAAGAGTGATATCATCACTAAAATAAAACTTGCCGCAAAAGTAAAGTAAGTAAGAACCTTCGAGAAAACTTTTTTTGCATCTTTTTCTTCCGCTTGCTGAAGAAAAAACGGCTGCCATGCATATTGGAACATGTTCACAAAGAGCATCATAAAAATGCCCAGCTTGTAATTAGCATTATAAATTCCAACTGTGTTCAAATCCGTCATGTTGGTTAGTATTGGCCGATCAATACCTTGAATCAGCATCGATCCCAAACCGGCTGGAAGATAAGGTAATCCAAATTTTACTAATCTGCGAAGTAATGAAATATTTATAACCGGTTTTAAATTTTTAGTGATTTCAGGCAGAAAAATTATCAGTGTCAAAAGCGATGCGATTAAGTTGCTGATTAGGACAGCTTCAATTCCCCACTTGAAATAAAGAACAAGAACTATGTTCAAAAAAACATTTGTAAGAATATTTATGATTTTGTATACTGCAAATCGCTTTGCTTTCCTCTCAATTCTTAATTTAATAAAAGGAATGACGCATAGCGCATCAATGAAAAGAATGAAGGAAGTATAATAAATAAGATAAGTATAACTCTTGGGAATTTCTAAAAGGGAAATAATCTGCCCTTTTAATAGAAATATTAAAAATGAAAGAATTAATGAAACAATCATCACTGCTAAGTATGGAGTGGAGAAATTATCTTTTTCGCTTGCGGTGGTTTTGCCGGATGCAAATTTTAAATATGCCGCATCCATTCCAAAAATATAAAGGATATTAAAGATTGCAATGAAAATGTAAAGGTTGGCTATTACACCGTATTCCTCCGGAGGAAAAATATTTGTATAAAAAGGAACGAGCAAAAATGTTAGAAACCTGCCAACGATTGTGCTGACACCATAAACGGCGGTATCCTTCGTTAGCTGTTTAATTTTATCAAACATTTTTATTTGACCAGTTTTAATTCAAGCGATATATCTAAAGCTTTAACACTGTGAGTTATTGCTCCAACTGAAATAAAGTCAACTCCTGTTTCTGCAATTTGCTGCACGGTATCCAAATTCACATTACCAGAAGCCTCGATTAGGCATTTGTCACCTATCAGCTTAACAGCTTTTTTCATTTCAGAAAGATCAAAATTATCGAGCATAATTATATCAACGCCGCATTTAAGCGCTTCTTTAACTTGTTTAAGATCTGTTATTTCAACTTCAATTTTATATTTGAGATGGTTTTTCCTCCTAAATTTTTTACATAGATCAATCGCTTTAGTAATTGAACCCGCTGCTTCGATGTGATTATCTTTTATGAGGAACATATCATCTAATCCGTAACGATGATTTGAACAGCCGCTTAGCTTAACGGCGAGTTTATCAATGATTCTTAAACCGGGAACAGTTTTACGCGTATCAATTATTTTTGCTTTTGTGTGAGAAATCTTATCCTGAAAAAGTCGGGACATAGTTGCAATACCGCTCATTCTCTGTAGAAAATTTAAGGCAGTTCTTTCAACCGTTAATATCGATGCTGCTTTACCTTTCACAATTGCAACTATAGTTTTTGCAGTAACTCTTTCACCATCTTTTGAATACGGCGTCAATCGCAGTGATGGATCAAATATTTCAAAAATCTTTCTGAGTATATCTAATCCAACAACAACGCCATCCTGTTTAACTAAAAATTCACCTTCGGCCAGCTGATTAGAATCAATGGTAGCTAAGGTAGTGATGTCACCATTTCCTATATCTTCAGCTAACGCATCTTTTATTATTTGATCTAAATTTCGTTCTTTCATGTTTCTACTAGTAAAATGGTTTGATAGCATTAATAAAAAAATCCGGCGGGCGAACTGCTTTCTTACTTTCTTTTTTCATAAAAACATGTTCTGTGAAACCCTCTGCTACAAGAATTTTTTCTTCGGTTCTATGAATGGTGTATTCAATATGAACTTTTAACTTTGACAATTCCGGAACAAAGGCACGAACTGATAATAAATCATCGTAATATGCCGGATTTCTATATTTAACATTCACCTCTAAAAGCGGCAGCATATATCCATGCATCTCTAAAGTACGATACGGCAAACCAATACTGCGCATCATTTCAGCTCGTCCGACTTCAAAGTATTCGGGATATTTTCCGTTGTAAACAAACTGCATCTGATCAGTATCCGCATAGCGAACTCTGATTTCAGTAGTGAAGTCCAACATTTAGATTCCGTGATTTATTTTGAACATAAAACTAAACAAATGATGTGAAATAAACAGATGAGTTTTTATGAGGCAGCAACAGTTTATATTTTGGTGATTTGTAACTACTTGAGTGTTAAGAATTTTATTTGTTTCTTAATCACTCAATGAATTCGCCCATACTCCCAAATTTTTCAAGCCGGTTTTCGACAAGTTTTTCGGGTTTAATTTTTATTAATTGAGATAATTCTTCCTTTAAAACTCCCTTTAACATCTTTGCCGCTTCTTGATGATCTTTGTGTGCTCCGCCAAGCGGTTCGGGAATAATTCGATCAATAATTTTCTGTTGAAGCAAATCAGGAGCAGTAAGTTTTAGCGCCTCTGCAGCTTGTTCTTTATAATCCCAGCTTCTCCATAAAATACTTGAGCACGACTCTGGACTGATAACAGAATACCAGCAATTTTCTAACATTAGAATCCTATCACCAACACCTATGCCTAATGCTCCGCCGCTTGCGCCTTCACCAATGATTACAACAATGATGGGAACTTTTAATCTGCTCATCTCAAATAAATTTCTTGCAATAGCTTCTGCCTGACCTCGTTCTTCGGCTTCTAATCCTGGAAAAGCGCCCGGTGTATCGAGCATTGTTATTATTGGTTTGTTGAATTTTTCGGCAAGTTTCATTAATCGAAGAGCTTTTCTATAACCTTCGGGATTGGGCATTCCAAAGTTTCTATACAGATTACTTTTTGTATCTCTGCCCTTTTGATGGCCAACAATTAAAACTTTATATTCATCTATTGCAGCGAAGCCTGCAACAATTGCTTTATCATCCTTAAAGTGCCTGTCGCCATGAAGTTCAATAAAATTTGTTGTGATTAGATTTATGTAATCGAGAGTGTAAGGTCTATCGGGATGCCGAGCGAGCTGAACTCTCTGCCAGCGGGTTAATTCTTTGTAAATATTTTCCTTTAATTTTCTCACTTTAGTTTCGATCTTTACAATTTCCTTTTCAATATCCAGATTATCGGAAAATTTTCTCATCTCTTCTAATTTCGCTTCAAGTTCAACTATTGGTTTTTCAAAATCGAGTACAGTTTTTGCCATTCTACTTCTTGTTTATGAACATCTTATTAAACGTTTTGCCCAAAATTTCAAGATCCAACCATATGTTTTGGTTTCTCGCATAAATCAAATCAAGTTTTTCTCTGGAATTAACCGAATCATTTTCAATATACCACAAGCCGGTTAATCCTTTCTTTCCTAAAAATATTTTTGGTTCATTAGTTTGCTGTTTCGGACCGACAAGACTTGCTTTTCCACTAAGAACGGTAGGAATTTGCAAAATAAACATTGTGAAGTCGGATTTTTGCTTAACTACCTTCGAAGTCAAATATATCAAAGGATAAATAAATATCAAAGCTAATGGCGCAATTGTGTAATCCATCAACGATTTTAAGAAGCGTGAAACAGGATTGGAAATATTTAATTTGATATCAATCAAAGGAATATCATCTAACACCGACACAGAAGCTTTTCCAACCAGAAAATCTAAATTACTTCCAATTAGCTTAAAATCGACACCATCTGAGGTATTATTTGAAACAATAGACATCATTTGATTATAAGATAATTCATCTGGTGAAAATATTACTTCATTAATTTCTTTTTCAGAAATCACTTTATTTATATTATCCAGGCTTCCCACAACTTCTTGTCCAGAAATTTTCTGTCCAATTTCTTTGTGCGAGTAACCGATTAACCCCTGAATAATATGATCATCAACAAATTTATTTTGAAGTTTTTCGGCAATCATAAGTGCAGTTTTGTTTGTTCCTACAATCAAAGTCCTTTTACTTGAAGAGGCAGGTTCAACTCCAACTTTAAAGAATAGTTTGAGAATAATTCTCCACGCCGCCAATGAAATGAGCAGAAAAATATAAGTGATAAGAAAAACAGCGCGGCTGTAAGCAAATTGTTTAAAGAAAAATGTCAGCGATGAAATAATAAAAAAGCTAATTAAAATAGCCCCAGTATTTCTTAAAACCGAAAATGAATTTTTCCGATAAACGCCAACCAAAGAAGCTACTAAAACATGAATAGCCGCCGGAATAATAAGAATGAGAGGGTAGCTAAATTCAGGAAATCCCGTCCAACTTGTAAATTTTAAGTATAATTTTTCGGCCGAGATTAATGAAAGATTAAAGAAAAGTACATCCAAAATTATCCCGATGATAACGAGTTTTCTTCTTCCAAGAAATGCAAAGAATTTCCTGAAACCAATTGCTGACTGCAGGATAATCTCAACAAGATAAAAGCTTGAAAGATGTTTTTTCACAAAAAGATTCATAGCATTGTAAAAATGCTTTGTTTCATCTAATCCGCTTCTCTTGGTGCTTTCTCCTTTGTAGTGAATGATTTGTGTGCCGGGGTAATAATAAACTTTATAGCCATTTTTTTGAATACGATAACATAAATCCAGATCTTCGCCGTACATAAAAAACTGTTCATCGAAGCCGCCGACTTTTTCATATACTTCCCTCTTCAACATCATAAATGAACCTGAAATTGCATCAACTTCATATGTTGAATTTTCATCCATATAGGTAAGATTATATCTTGCGAAAAGCTTACTCTTTGGAAACATGGTGCTAAGTCCCGTCACTTTACAAAATGACGTCCAAGGACCAGGGAAACTTCTTCGGCAAGCAAGCTGTAGTGAACCATCAGGGTTTAATATTTTGCATCCCGCAAGTCCAGCATCAGGATGAGTATTGAGGAATTCAATCATTTTGGTAATTGTGTCTTCGCTCACCAGTGTATCGGGATTAATTAGTAATATGAACTTTCCTTTTGCTACATTTAATGCAACATTATTTGCTTTGGAAAATCCAAGATTGGTTTGACTAGTAATTAATGTTACCTGGGAAAATTTTTCTCGAATAAATTCCACACTTCCATCATCGGAGGCATTATCAACAACAATGATTTCATGAGATATTTTTGAGACGGCTTTTTGAAGGGAATCTAATAAGTTCTGAAGAAATTCTTTAACGTTGTAATTTACGATGATTACTGATAAATCCATTCAAAACCTTTTAAAGCATTCCAAAAGTATTGCGGATTCTTAACTTCCAAACCATAGTAACAGCTTCTCGAACAATCTTCTTGGACATTTTAGATGTGCCCTGGTGCCTATCAATAAAAATTATTGGAATCTCTGCTATCCTAAATCCTTTTTTATATGCTTTGTATGTCATTTCAATCTGAAATGCATAACCGTTAGATTTTATTGAGTCAAGATTAATTGATTCTAAAACTTTTCTTCTGAAACATTTAAATCCGCCTGTTGCGTCTCGCACGGGTAGACCTGTAACAAAGCGAGTATAACTATTGGCAAAGTAACTTAACATCAATCTTCGCATTGGCCAGTTTACAACATTAACGCCGGTTTTGTAACGACTTCCCAAGACTAAGTCGTAATCTTTTATTGCTTCGAAAAAATTGCTTATCTCTTTTGGATCATGAGAATAATCTGCATCCATTTCGAATATGTAATCATATCCGCTTTGTAGAGCGTACTTAAAACCCCGAATATACGCAGTACCAAGCCCCATTTTATTCGGTCTTTTAATAAGTTTTATGTGGTCGGATTCTTTAGTCAACTGTTCAACAAAAACACCGGTTCCATCTGGAGATCCATCATCGACAATTAAAATATCGACATCATCGTATCTTCCCAAAATATCAGGAATCATTTTCCTAATATTTTCAAGCTCGTTGTACGTAGGTATGATTATAAGGGACTTTGCATTCATAGCTATTACTTATTTAAAACCACAATTATATTGAGTAATTTAAAATTACATATTGGCTTATCAAAGATAAAAATTCAATCATAATGTCCGCGGGCAAAAAGTACAACAAATACAGTTCTAAATAAAATCTTGAAGTCCATTCTTAACGACATATTCTCAATGTAAAAAAGATCATAACGCAATTTAATCTTCACATCCTCAATTGTTTCGTCATATTTATGCTTTACTTGTGCCCAGCCTGTAATTCCCGGTCTTACCTTTAATCTTCTTTTATAATAAGGAATTTGTTCGGATAATTTCTCTACAAAAAATGGACGCTCCGGTCGGGGACCGACTAAACTCATTTCGCCTTTGAGAACATTAAGCATTTGGGGGATTTCATCTATTCTAATTTTCCTAATAATATTCCCAACGCGGGTAATTCGAGGATCACCTTTTTGCGACCAAACCGGACCAGTGATCTTTTCGGCATCATGAACCATTGACCTAAACTTAAGTATGCGGAACGTTTTATTGTTGAGCCCGCATCTTTCTTGCTTAAAGAATATTGGACCTTTTGAGTCAAGCTTAATCGCCACTGATGCTATTGCAATAATAGGCGAACTTACAGTTAATATTAGCAGCGAGACAATAATATCCAAAATCCGTTTCAGCTTTTTTTCCCACTCAGGCATAAGCTGGGGCATGATGTCAATAAGCGGAACACCATAAATTTGTGAGGTTCGTGCCTGTCCGCTTAAAATATCATAAAGATCAGGAACGATTTTTATTCCCACATTTTTAGGTTCGCATTTTGTGATTATATCAATGAGCAAATCCTGGTTCTCTCTCTCGAGGGCAAGTATCACTTCCTTTGCATCAGTTTGATCAATTAAGCTCTGTATTTCATTCACAGAACCTAAAATCGGAATGTCCTTATAAAAACTTTCACCCGGTTTCTTTTTGAATGACACATAACCTTTCACATCAATCCCTAAAGCACGATGCTCGAGTATTTGATCATGAACTTCATTCCCTTTTTTGTTGAATCCGACAATCAATGCATTTCTTCTGCCAAAACCTTTAATTAAGAGACTGCGCTGAAAACTTCGAATGAATAGTCTTCCGGAACCAACTAGAAAAAGGAAAATTCCCCAATAAATAAAAATTAAAATTCTTGTACCGGTTTGAACTCCGTGAAAATAGTCGTCTAAAAATATTGCAATGAAGAGGATAAAAATTCCAACGAAGGATGCTTTGAATAATGTAGATATTTCATCAAAACGGGATGCAGCAAACCATGTTCTGTACATTCCAACAAAAGTGAAGATGATAACCCAGTAAAAGTAAATAATCAAAATCGGTATGAACATTTCCGGCATGATTAACATTTCGAACCAGCCTGTTTTAACACGAAGCATGAAGTAAATAATCCCGGCAAGATTGATTGTGATGAAATCAGTGGTGAGGATTAGGAATCGCTCTAATTTCTTCGTCATTACTGTCTCGGTGTAGACTGCCAGAACGCAGTATTTTTACCTAACAAAAATTTTATCAAACCTATAAACATTGCTGTATTCGTCATTACAAAATAGAATATTAGTAGTAATGGTTGGATTCTGAAATTTATTTTATTTAGTAAGTAACCTATTATTCCAGAAAAATAAAATATCAATTGAATAATTAAAAAATATTGATACAAATTGAAAGATATATATAAGAACAGATTGGCAATAAAAATTATTAGCAAAATAATCGGTGTAAACCACCTAATTAATTTATGAGACAACAATGAATAAGTAACCAATCCGTAAGATGGGTGGAATAATTTTTTTATGGTTTTTATTGTGGACAAAATATTTGCATTACCCCGAATCTTTCGTTTAAATTCAGCTGCCAAACTCGGAGCAGTAAATTCGTCCGCATTTGCATCCTTTAAATAAAGAAAATCTTTTTTCTGCTCAAGTACTTTCAGCGAAAGATAAAAATCATCAACAATAGGGTTCTCAGTAGGAATCTGAACAAAATATTTTTTTCTTAAACTATAAATTCCTCCATTAGCACCGATTAATTTTCCAAGTTTACCTTCTTTCTCTTTCAGCCATGTTTCAAAATTCCAATACTTGATTTCCTGACTACCCGAGTGGATGAACTCTTTAAACTCAATAAGATTCAACTTACCGCTAACACCACCGACCCTTGGATCAGCATAATATTTAACCAAATTTTTGATGGCATCCTTATGATAAATTGTATTTGCATCAGAAAAAATCAGAATCTCAGAAGAAGCTTCTTGAACCAAGTCATTCAAAATATGAGATTTTCCTCTTCGAACGGGGAAAGAAAAAAATTTTATTGCTGGAATTTCCTTTTGAAGCTGATGGATGATTTCATTTGTCAAATCAGTAGAATTATCAGAACCAATCACAAATTCAAGCTTACTTAAATCATAGTCGGATTGTAAAAAATTTCGAATAGTTTTTTCGATAACTTTCTCTTCATTATAAACCGAAATGACGATTGATACATTGGGAGCAAAATTATTTTCCGTGAGATATTTTTTTTTTGCGATGGTACTAATAATCCAAATTGAAAGCGGATATAAAATATAGGAATGGATTAATAATAGTAAACACAAAAAAAATATTATGATTATGATGTTTTGCATTATTAAGTCTTACAAAATCAGTTTTTTGTTTCGATATTTAGGGCCCATTTTCAATTATTGAAACCTTTTCGCAAATTAACTCAGTAATTGATTCCCATGAATATTTTTTTGCTATAGCAATTCTTTCAATTCTTTTTGTTTCAGAATCTTGTTCAACAGCAATCCTAATTTTATGAACGAAATCTTCATAATTTTCTGCAATCTGAACATAGGAGTTAAATTTATTTACTTCCGGCAAATTTACGGATACTACCGGAATACCTAAAGATAAATATTCTAACAATTTTAATGGATTACTTGCAATAGTCAATTCATTTAGTTTAAATGGAATTATACCCACATCAAATGCGCTGGCATAACTAGGTAAATCTTTAAACGAAATCTCATTAACAAATTTAATGTTAGAAACTTGATTCAAAATTGAAATATCGACGGTGGGCTTTCCAATAACCAGAAAAGTACAATTGGTCATTTTTTTTGCCGAAAAGACCATTAAGTCAAGATCAATCCACTCAGAAATGAGTCCAAAAAATCCTATGACTGGTTTATTCAAGTTTCTTAATTGGAAAGGAATATTTTCTTCGTTCCTTTTAAAGTGCTTAACTAATACACCTTGCGGGAGGAAATATGTATTTCCGGATTTTGCCTTTTTCAATTCTACAAGTCGTTCGGATACTGCAAAACATGACGAAATTCGGCTCAGCATTTCGTTCTCTGAATTCAGAAGCAATTTAAAAACTCCATCAAAATGAGAATAGTCATCTAAGCAAAAATAATGACTGGATGTTTCCCCAATTTCACCGATAATTTTTGAAATTAGGGGTGTGGATGTGATTAATATTGGATTATCAAAATTATAATTTTTAATCGCATTTAATAATGCTCTTTTTAAAAGCTTGTTATTGATTTTTCTAATTAATCTATTATCGTGAAAAGGAATGATGAAGGGGTAAATAAGAATTGGAGTAATCTTTTCTGATTTAGTTTTCCCGTCATCTCCAAATCCAAGCATTCTTTTTAACTTCTCCGCAAGTCTTATAAAATCTTTAAGAGAAAAATTTGGTTTACGGTGAGCAAGTGAACCGATCCACATCACGCGATTGAATTGTAGCAGCACTTTTCCTATATACTGAGTCGTGGATGGAAATCTACCCCAGTCTTCTCCAAAAATTATAATATTTCTATTTTGCAGCATCGTTAGCTAATTTCTTTAGCAAGAATTTTTACAATTCTATTGGCTGCCTTGCCGTCACCGAACGGATTTTGAGCTTTGAAGAAATCATGTTTTGCATTCAGCATTTTATAAATATTTTCAAAATACTGCACAATCTTTTTTTGATTACTTCCAGCTAAAAATGCATAACCAGCTCGTATTGCTTCATTTCTTTCAGTAACATCGCGTAAGACAATTATTGGTTTTCTAAACACGTAACACTCTTCTTGTACACCGCCAGAATCTGAAAGCAAGAAATGACACTTGCTCATTAAATAGATAAAATTGATGTAATTCTGTGGAGGGATGAGAAAGATATTTTTTTGGTTGGTTAACAACTTTTGCACAGGTTTCTGAACATTTGGATTTAAATGCACCGGGTAAATAAAATTTAATTCTTTATGTTTTCGAGCAATCTTTTTTATTGTATTTAATACTAGTTCAAACTCTACGCCAAATTTCTCTCTTCTGTGAATTGTAATGAGGATATACTTCTTTTTGAAAATATCCTTAGGCAAAATGTTAAAAAGATTTTTCTGTATTGGAAACATTTTGGTTGAATCTTCAAGCATTCCCTTTAATTCAAGTAACGCATCAATTACGGTATTTCCTGTAACATGGATTTTTTGCACAGGAACACCTTCTGATATTAAATTTTGCTTCGAATCTAAAGTGGGAGCAAAATGAATATCCGTTACAACCGAAATAAACTTTCTATTTGCTTCTTCTGGATACGGGCTAAAAACATTAAAACTGCGCAATCCAGCCTCAACATGAGCAACTTTAATCTTTAAATAGTAGGCTGATAATGCAGATATGAAGGCAGTAGTAGTATCACCTTGGACAATTAATACCGATGGTTTAATTTCGTTTAAAACTTCTTTTAATTTCTTCAGAGTATTACTTGATATATCAAATAGATCTTGATCTTTTTTCATTAGATCCAAATCGTAGTCCGGTTTTATTTGAAAAATATCTAATACTTGGTTCAACATTTCCCTGTGCTGACCGGTAGAACAGATGATTGTTTTAAATCTTTTATCAAGATTTAATTTATTGATTACCGGCGCAAGTTTAATTGCTTCAGGGCGTGTCCCAAAGATTATTAATACCTTATTCATACAAGGATAAAATCATTTAAATTGGTTCTTCGGATAAACGAATAAAGTTTTAAAATAAAAATAGGATTTTTTAATAAGCGTTCCTTTCAACATGAATAATCCAGTAGTGAAGTAGAGAGGAATTCTTATCAGAATACCAGTAAAGTGAAATAATTTTAATAAAAAGGCTTCTATACCATTATAATGCTTCTGATATAATTTGATTTTAGCAATGCTCTGATTTTTAAACTTAAACCAGAGATTTCTATCGGCGGCGGCACCTCCTAAGTGATAAACTGATGTACTAGGGAGATAATAATTTTTACCACCAATGTTTTTAAATCTTTGACACAGATCAGTTTCTTCACCGAAGAAGAAAAAGGTGGTGTCAAAACCCCCTAATTTTTCTATTGCTGAAGATGAACAAAAAATAAAAGCACCTTTAATTACATCCACTTCAAAAGCATCACTTTCTTTTCTATAATTAGAATGAAACCTGTTAAACAATTTTGAAAACGGAAATAATTTATACAAAAAAAAATTTTCTCCGAACGAATTGGTTATTGTGTCAAAATCCACTAACGAGATTTGATGAGTACCATCTTCATTTAAAAGCTTACATCCTAAAAAAACTTCATGTTGAAAGGTTTCACCAAAATCAAAAAGGATTCTTAAAGTGTTCTCATGAAAGACAGTATCATTATTTAATATGAGAATGTATCTGCCTTTTGCATATCGAAACCCAAGATTATTTGCAGCAGCGAAACCAATATTTTTATCATTTTTGATAAGCATTATGTCCGAGTATTTAGATGTAACCTGCTCAACTTTACCTTCTGTGGAGTTATTGTCGACAACTATAATTTCAAAACTACATTCGGTTGTGAATTTATAAATAGAAGCAAGGCAGTTATCTAACAAATCAAAACAATTGTAATTGACTATAATGATCGATACATTTTTTGAAGTATGAATAACGTTCATTTATTTTCGACTTA
>JBGSOQ010000400.1:0-7948 GCA_041739035.1 Ignavibacteriaceae bacterium
ACACTTGGATATCGAATGACATTTGAAAAGATACACAAGATAAATGAAGTGAAAAAGAATAAGAATTGATTTTTTTGTTTAATGGGGTAAAAACCTTCGCACAACTCAGCGTACCTCGCTGCGCTCCTCGTCCCGGCGAGCTGGGACTGCGGTGCTCGGCCTCCGCGCCCGAGGGAGGAAGCTGGGCGCTTCGGCACAGCGCCTTTGGCGCCGTCGGGTACGCTTTGACGTTAGGTGAAACGCCACGCAACTATTCCGCATAGCGCCGCCATCCGTGGCGTCGTTTGTAATGTATATAATTTGGGAATATTATGTATTACAAGAACATTGAATCAAAAAAACGAATTTGCATCCATGAATTTTCCCATGCATTCATGAGTGTAATTATAAAGTATCAACCCGTTAAATGCATTGAAATATGGCCTGAAATGTTTAGTGATGAATTATCTCCTTTTCAAGGACATGTCGATATTCCCAATGAAAGTTATGCATTAATTAAACGAATAAAAAGTATTATGGTTAGACTATCTGGCTATGTTGCTGAATATATTATTCTTAAGGAAACCACAAAAGATATCAATAACCAAGGTGATATTCAACAAGTATGGATCGATTTAAACGATTTAACGAGTATTAAAATATTACAAAAACTATTTTACCGCATATTATGGATCATTGTTTCATATAAAATTCGATCAAAACATTTCAAAATTATGATATATTACTTAACAGAAATAATGTTGGCAAAAAGTGAAAATGATCCCGTATATCATAAGATTATAATGGATTCCAATGAATTCTATGCCCATTTAAATAAATGTTAGTTTTTGAAACATTATTTTTATATAATTTATGACAATATCAGATAAAACAAGAAAAATACTTTGGTCACGTTCTGGTGGTTGTTGTGCTATTTGCAAAGTGGAATTCGTTACAAATCCTACTTCAGCTAATAAATTATCTATAATTGGAGAAGAATGTCATATTATTTCAAAAAGAACCAATGGGCCTAGATTTAACGAGGAAAGCACTTCTGATATTCTTGACCATTACGACAATTTGATTCTCTTGTGCGCGAATCATCATAAATTAATTGATGATCAAGTTGATTATTACTCCGTAGAGCGATTACAACAGATAAAAAGAGATCATGAAGATTGGGTTAGGGCTATTATATGCAAATTAAAATCAGTTGAAAACGTGAATGAACCTTCTTATAACGGAATTACTTTATTACCAAGAATAAAAAGTGGTGTACAATTAGTTAAACACTTAGGCGGAATTCATTTTTTAGAACATAACCATGATGAACTCATAGATGAGGAATATGAGATCGTTGCTAATTTTATGCAAGAATTAAGTGATTATTCTGAAGTTTATTGTGATTTAGAAATAAAGGATAGAATATTATCCGAACAACGTCTTGACGAGGGTATAAAAGAATTAGAAAGTATTGGATTGCTTGTTTTTGGTAATTCTTATATTAAAAATGCAGTTATGCTTAATACAAAAAGTAATTGGAAAATATTATCTATTCATATATTACGTGAAAATAATCCAAGCATAATACATGGATGAATGAACAGCCTTCGCCATCCGTGGCTTCGGCTGACTGGTCGCTATCATTGCGTGGCGCTCCACCTAACTAAGCTTACCCGCTTCGTCGCTGCGCTCCTCGGCCTTCGGCACATTGCGCCAAACGACCGGCGCAACGTCGGGTAAGCTTTGACGTTATACGAAATGTCAGCCCCCGCTTCTGTCTCATATATCTGTTTTAAAAAAAAATTAAAATATTATGTCACAAAAAAAATCTTGACGAATACTTAACATCCAGATAGTATGTAAAAAAATAATAAATAAGCATATTATGAGAATAAATATGAAAATTTCAACAAAGTTCGCATCTAATGAAAATACTGTAATTTACAACGGTTCATGTATTGATTTCTTAAAAACTATTCCAAATGAATCAGTAAAATTAATAGTCACTTCACCTCCATATAATATTGGAAAACAATATGAAAAAAAAATTAAATTAGATAGTTATATTAATCAACAAGAAGAAGTAATTAAAGAATGCGTAAGAGTTTTAAAAAATGACGGCAGTATATGCTGGCAAGTCGGAAATTATGTTAATAATGGTGAAATAATTCCTATTGATATTTTATTGTATCCTATTTTCAGCAAATTTGGATTAAAGTTACGCAATAGAATTATCTGGCATTTTGATCACGGATTACATTGTAAAAACAGATTTTCTGGTAGATATGAAACAATTGTATGGTTTACAAAATCTGATAATTATACTTTTAATCTTGACCCAATTCGTATTCCTCAAAAATATCCAAATAAAAAACATTTCAAAGGACCGAATATTGGTAAATTATCATGTAATCCTCTAGGTAAAAATCCAAGTGATTTATGGTCAATACCAAATGTAAAAAACAATCATGTTGAAAAAACTCAACATCCATGTCAATTTCCAGTTGAATTGATTGAAAGACTTGTTTTATCAATGACTGAAGAAAATGATTGGGTACTTGACCCATTTTTAGGTGTCGGTACAACAATAATTGCAGCAAATAAAAATAATAGAAAAGGCGCTGGTTCGGAAATAGTTGAGGATTACATTAAAATAGCAAAAGAACGAGTTACTTTGTTATTCAAAGGTCAACTGTTATCCAGACCAATGCATAAACCGATATATGACCCAAACAATGTTTATAATATTGAAGATGTTGTTGATAATATTAATCAAATGAAGTTATTTGAAAAAAAAGCTGTAAGTTATGGAAAATAATAATGAAAATAATTGAAACATATTCTCATTTAAATGGCCTCGAATTTATAATGGTTCATAAACCACACCTATGGGACGAAATTAAAATAGTGATTAATTCGATTGATGCTGAAAAATGTAAAACAAAAGTTTCAAAAGAAAAAACAATGACTGGGAAATTACTATATAGTCCGATCGATATGAATAACCAATTTAAAGAAAAATTATCATTACTGAATTGGAATGAAAGTCGGGTTAGCTATTGGGTTACAAAAAACGAAAAATTAATTAGAAAAACATTAACCATGACCCCAGATAATCAAAAAAGTGAAATTGAAACTTCAGGTGAAACACCAATTTTCAGTTACAATCAAACTGATTTTGTAAAAGATAGGGTTGCAATTGAAGTTCAATTCGGAAAATATTCATTTGTTGCATACGATTTATTCGTAAAGCATCTTGCATTTTATATCGGTGATCAAATAGATGTCGGTATTGAAATCTTACCAATGAAAAGTCTTCAATCACAAATGAGTTCTGGTGTTGCATACTATGAAGGCGAACTTTATAATGTTGTGAGGCAAGGTCGTGGAGTACCAGCAGTTCCACTAATCATCTTAGGTATTGAACCATAATAAATTCATATAAACGCGGGGGCTGACACTTCGTATAACACAGCATAGCCACGTCGGCGGTGTACCGCCTCGGCCTTCGGCACATTTTGCTTCCGCGTGTACGCTCCAGCAAAACGTCGGCTATGCTGGGAACGTTATGTGCCATTAGGATGCCAAACTTTTTTGTGTTAAAAAATGAGTTGAAAAAATAAAATCCCCATGCCCCCTTAAGAAGCCCGGCGTCCGTGCCGGGCTAAGAGAAATTTTTTGAAGGAAATATGGAAGATACAATAAAAGAAGAATTTGATAGAATTAAGTATAATATTTTTTATATGGATTGGAATGTCATTTCATACTTAAGAAATCCAGATGACATAAAAAATGATGAATTAAAAAAAAGAACTTTATGCTTATCTAATATTTTATTCGGAATGTTGAATAAAAATTATTTCGTCATTCCATATAGCAACGCCCATTTGTTAGATATTTTTAATGGCTCTAAAGAATATGAAAAACTTTCTCTTGAATTTGTTGATAATATTTCATCAAATTGGCAAATATCAGAAGAGTATAACAATAAAGAGATTTTACGAATTGACAAAATTCAAAATATTTTTGATAATTATAACTCATACCACGAGAGCTTAATTGAAACAAATAATTATACAATTTGTTTAACACAGTTATTAGAACCCTTATTCGATTTTGTAAGACAATATATTGAATATACTACTGACTTAAATGCAACTACTCAAAAGCATAAAGAAGAAATTGCGGATTTACTTACATGTCTATTCCCAATGAATGATGAAGAATTAAAAATTAAGCTTTTAAAGAAAAATAAAAATTATAAATTTAACCTCAAGGATTTAGAAGGTAAAAGAATTAAATTTCCGAACTATGAGTCCGCAAAAGCAAAATATCCCCATAAAAATATTAAAGAGATAGTTGATTTCTGTATTAAGATGAGTGACTTGCCGTTTGATTCTTTAGAAGATATGAAGATAAAATTAAATTTTAATAATTATACACCAGCATTATCACAGTTTCATAATAAAATAAGCAACTTATATTTCCTCGCTGAATTTATCAATGTGAGTACAGAAAAACTTGATTCCAAAACCGCATTTCAAGGAATTGTAAATGACCAATTTCATATAAACTATGGTCTTCGTTGTAATATATTTATAACTGAAGATGATGCCTTATATAAAAAAAGTAAATTTATAAAAGATTGGATTCAATCCAATACCCATATCTTTAAAATTGATGATTTCAATCGTTACTTATTATGTTTGATCACAAAACAGGCTTTACAAAATTCTTCAGACGTGTCCATAAATCGAGATGAGTTCACATATACCTTTAAAGACAATGAAGATCAAGTCATTAAGGAATATACAATTTCATTGGATGAAATAAATAATTGTTAAGGAATTTTCATGAAAAAAGAAGCCGGCAAAAAAATAATAGCAGAAAGAGTTGAAGAATTTGAAAGAAACAAAGCTGTACTGAAAAAAAAAGGACACGGAGAAACAAATATTCGTTCAAATTATATCGATATATTATTTCATGCCTTGGGCTGGGATATGAAAAGTCATTACGAAGTTGTCAGGGAATTTTCACAAAGGGATAAATCAACAGAAAGTGGAACTAAAAAAGTTGATTATGCTTTCAAAATTAATGGTAAATTAAAATTCTTTATTGAAGCAAAGGAAGCAAGTATTGACTTAGAAACAGATAAAAGTTCAATTTTTCAGGCTAAACGATATGCATACTCTTCAAACGGAAAAGCTCCGATAGTAATTCTCACTGACTTTGAAGAATTACGGGTTTTCAATGTTATAAAAGCCCCGCTGATAGATAATACTGATAGAGAATTATTAAAATCACATTCCATGAAATATACTGACTATCTTGATAAGTGGGATTTACTCTGGGACACTTTTTCAAAAGAAGCTGTTGAAAATGGCAGTCTTGATAAACTCCGAGGTAAAATTGATAAAAATACAAAAACAATGGATGTTGATTTTCTCGAACAAATTACTGGCTGGCGAGAATCACTTGCGAAAAATATAGCAAATAGAAATCAGGAATTAAATATAGAAGAAATAAATGAAGCTGTTCAAAGAATTCTGGACAGGCTTGTTTTTATACGAAATCTGGAAGACAGGGAAATTGAACCTGAAAATACACTTCTTGATAAAACTAAAAAAACAGAAAATATATATAAATCAATTGTTCCTGTATTCAATGCTTTAGATAAAACATATAATGGTCTTCTTTTTAAAAAACATTTTTCTGAGAACATAGAAATTGATGATAAAACAATTAAAGATATTATAAGGAACATGTCCTACCCTGTTTCGCCGTTTCAATTTGATGTCATTGAACCCGAAATTCTTGGTCGAATTTATGAAAAATTTCTTGGGAGTAAAATTAGATTAACACCAAACCATCAAGCTAAAATCGAAGAAAAAATTGAAGTAAGGAAAGCAGGTGGAGTTTATTATACGCCCGAATATATAGTTGAATATATTGTAGCGAATACTGTCGGTAAAAAAATTGAAGGTCTTACGCCTGAAGAAATAAAGAAAATCAAAATAGTTGACCCCGCCTGTGGCTCAGGCAGCTTTTTAATTGGTGCTTATGCATATATTCTTGATTATCATCAAAAATGGTATTCAACAAATCAAAAGAATAAAACATTCTTGGCAGATTGGTACAAAACAAAAGATGGTGAAATAAAAGTCAGCCTTGATAAACGTGGTGATATTCTAAGAAATAATATCTTTGGTGTAGACATTGACAAAGAAGCTACCGAAGTTGCGATAATGAGTCTTTATCTTAAAATGCTTGATGATGGTTTCGACAAAGGTGAAAGAGACTTATTTTTTGTTAAAGGATCAATTCTTCCTGACATGATTGAAAATATTAAATGTGGCAATAGCCTTGTCGGTACAAATTACTTTGACGGTCAATTTGATTTTGAAAATTCTGAATTCAAAGAAATTAAACCTTTTGATTGGAAAGATGAGTTTAAAAATGTTTATATCAATAACGGTTTTGACTGTGTAATTGGAAATCCTCCATATATTTTAATACAGGATATTCATCGAGACGATAAGGTTCTTAATTATTTTAAAGAACAGTATTATTCTTCATCATATAAAATTGACACCTATCATATATTTATAGAACAAGGTTTAAAACTTTTAAACAGTAACGGTCTACTCGGTTATATTACTCCAAGCAATTATTTAACAAATAATGGTTTGTTTAAAATGCGAGAATATATTTTAAATAACTCAACCATTGATATAATTAATATAATTACTGGTAGTGTATTTATTGACGCATCGGTAGATACTTGTGTGTCAATTTTCAGCAAGAATACTAATCAATCAAAAATTATTTTTTCTAATTGGAACGGTCAAATTTTAGAAACACGTGAAGAAAAAATATTCGATCAGAAATCATTTCTAAACAATGAAAAATTTATTTTTACTTCAACCGAAGATATTACTATCAATACACCACATTTTGCTTTAGGGGAAAAATACAATGTAAATTTCGGTATGCAGTTAAGAGATAGAAAAATATATACTTCCGATGTCATTCTGGATTCTCAAAAAGAACTCATTACAAAATATCATAAAAAATGTTATACAGGTAAAGATGTTAACAGATATCACATGGGTTATGGGAATCTTCTTGCTTATGTAAATAGAATAGCAAAATGTGGTGGCTGTTGGGACGAAAAAGCACATGAAACAAAACCGAAAATTATTATAAGACAAATAGGTGAATATCCAATTTGTAGTTTAGATGAAGAAGGACTTTATTCATTAAACACCGTATTTATCATAACACCGAAAAGTGACGATGCATTATCTGTAAAATTTATAATTGCGGTCTTAAATTCAAAATTTATTAAGAATTATTGGAACAAAGTGTTCTATGATATGAGAAAAACATTTCCAAAAATTAAAGGTTCATATCTAGAAAAATTACCAATCCCGAATATTAAGTCAGATGATAAGAATTATATCGAATTGATTAAACTTGTAGAAAATATTATTAAAACTAATAAAGATATCATATTGGCAAAATCAGAATTAGATAAAAACAGTTTAGAAAAACAAATAAATTTTTTAGATAAAAGAATAGATGATCTGATATATAAACTCTATAATTTAACTGATGAAGAAATAAAACTGATTAAGTCATGAAACTCCGCCTTCGCACGTCCTGTGCTACGGCGGGAAGAGGGGGCATGGGGATTTTATTTAAGAAATCTTTTCGTAAACGGGCATCCTAACGGCACATAACAAAGGCTATAACGCTGCGTTCGGAGTACCTCACTTGGGCTTCGCCACATTGCGCAAAAAGCCGCGCAACGTCGTATAGCCAAGACGTTATGTGCAAATTTGCCGCAGCCGGCCGCATAATATTAAAGAGTTTAAAGGTTGTAATCGTTTACTTCGCCAGTTTATTTCTCTTATTTCCATTCTCTTCCACTTCGGATAAATCTTTTGTATTACATAGCGGTGGG
>JBGSOQ010000415.1:0-1860 GCA_041739035.1 Ignavibacteriaceae bacterium
GGTTCTACCTGCAAATTTGGGGTTTGGCCAAATATTTACGGACCATGTTTTTGAAATGGATTATAACAAGGATAAAGGCTGGCATAATCCAACAATAAAGCCATTAGAAAATTTGCATCTTCATCCTGCAACAATGTTTATTCATTATGGTCAAGCTGTATTTGAAGGCCTAAAAGCGTTCAAGACAAATGATGGAAAGGTAGTTATTTTTAGACTCGAACGTCACCTTCAAAGGTTAAATAATTCTTCCAGGAGATTATGCATTCCCGAAATCGACACAAATTTTGTTCTTTTAGCTTTGAAAGAATTAGTGTGGACAGATAGAGATTGGATTCCAACAAATAAAGGTGAGTCATTATATATTCGGCCTTTTATTTTTGGTTCGGACCCAATGCTGGGTGTAAGGCCTTCAGCCAGCTACAAATTGATTATTTTGTTGTCGCCTGTTGGAGCTTATTATCCAGAGGGATTTAAGCCGGTAAAAATATTAGCTACTGATGAATATGTTCGTGCGGTCAGAAAAGGTATTGGTGAGTGCAAGACTATCGGAAACTATGCTGCAAGCCTGTATGCAAGTGAATATGCGAGACAACAGGGTTTCACTCAAGTGCTTTGGATGGACGGTGTAGAACAAAAGTATATCGAAGAAGTCGGAACGATGAATATTTTTATTAGATTCAAAAATGAAATTGCTACTCCCAAATTAACAGGAGGAATTCTTCCTGGAATTACCCGTGAATCAGTAATTCAAATCCTTAAAGACTGGGAAATGAAAGTTACGGAAAGACTAATCCCTATGGCTGAAGTAATTTCAGAATATAAGAATGGAAATGTTCTTGGAGTTTTTGGTACCGGAACCGCTGCAATAATTTCTGAGGTTGGATTGCTAAAATATAAAGATACTGAAATGATATTTGAAAGTAAGAAATCTGATGATATTGCACTAAAGCTTTTTGAAAAGCTAACTTCAATTCATTATGGACTTTCTGAAGATAAATATAATTGGCTCACGCATGTTGAAAAAAAAGAGTTTGAAGTTGCATGAGGATAATTAAAACTCTAGCTCTGGTTTTATTTTGCAGTTTTGGAGTTTTATTTTCTCAGAACGAATTAAGGCCCAAAAATATTATTATTCTAATTGGAGATGGAATGGGCGCTAATTATGTTAGCGCCGCTGTTCTGACCTTGCCGAACAGTCCCTTTCGAAAATTCAATTCTGTTGGATTTTCCGTAACATGTTCTGCAGATAGATTTGTTACCGAATCTGCTGCTAGCGCTACTGCCATGGCCACAGGACATAAAACGAATCATCATTACCTCGGAATGGATACACTCGGAAATCCGGTGACTAACATATTTGAGGAAGCAAAAAAAATGAATCGATCCACTGGATTGGTCGTAACTTGCTCAATAACGCATGCAACGCCCGCTGCATTTGTGGCGCATGTCATTAATAGAAAAGAAGAAACTGAAATAGCAAAACAATTTCTAGATAAAGATATTGATGTTGTGATTGGAGGCGGAGCAAAATTTTTCATCGATTTTGAAACTTCAAGTTCCGGCACCGATGGATTTAATATTCTGAGGCAAAAGGGTTATGACATTTATCAAAGCACAGAAGAATTTTTTGCCAGTCCGCTCGAAAATAAATTTTATGCACTTCTGGAAAAGGAACATCTGAAGAAGGCAGCTGAGAGAAACTATTCTCTGGCCGATCTCACAACAAAAGCGTTGTCGTTGCTTTCAAAAAATGAAAATGGTTTTGTTCTCATGGTTGAAGGATCCCAAATAGATTGGGGCGCACATGATAATAATCAGGTATACGCGTTATCGGAGCTTAATGATTTCTGTGGGGCAATA
>JBGSOQ010000431.1:0-3004 GCA_041739035.1 Ignavibacteriaceae bacterium
AGAAATATGGGTACATAGACATGCAAGGAAACACCGTAATTAATAACATGTATGATTACGGTTACTCATTTATGACAGGCAAAGCCGCGGTTAAGCTTAACGGTAAATATGGCTTAATTGATAAAAACAACGCTATGCTGCAACCATTTGAGTATGATTACATTGGCGTGCATACCAACGGAATTATTGTACTTCAGAAGGATAATAAATTTGGACTGCTTAATGAAAATCTAAAACCTATCACGGCATTGGATCTAGAAAAAAAACCTGAAAGAAAGGAAAACTATTTTAAGCTTAAAAAAGGTGCATACGCAATGATAAATTCTGATGGTGACACTATCCTTCCTTTTATGTATCAAGATGTTCAATTTCCCGGTGAGGATCTTTTTCCTGTTAAGTATAATAACAAATGGGGATTTGTAAATGAGAAAAATGAAGTTGTTATTCCAGCCATTTACAAAGGTGTCAAACGATTCACAGAAGGTTTGGCAGTTGCTCACGATGGCACAGGATGGGGTTACATAAACAAGCAAAATGATTTAGTAATTCCTTATACTTTTAAGGAGGCAAACCCATTTAACAACGGCGGCGCCGGAGTTAAAGATTTTAAAAATAGGAAAAGCTGGCTGACAAAAGACGGAAGAACTGTTATACCATTTAAGTACAATGAAATTTCAGGATTTAAGCATGGCATCGCAGAAATAAGAATCTGGGATTACTCAACCGGTAAGGAAATTATTAAAGCCGGCTATGTTGATGAGAATTTCAACGATTATTTTGAAGATTAATGGTAAAAGCCATAAAATTCTGGTAATATATCTTGGATTAAAATGATTTCTCAAATTTATTATGTCGCCTACGTAAGAAGTCAAATCTGTCTCCTCATAAATTTAGCCTTGACTTTCAAAGTTCAATTCCCAATCTTTTCAAACAATTTTAATAGAATTCAGCAGATCCCAAAGGATTTAATAATGATTAAGAAATCAGTACTAACTCTTGCATTTTTCGTAATCTCATCTTTATCTGCTCACTCTCAAACAGTTATTAGCAAATATGCTGGCGAGTTTATGGCCATCGGCGTCGGCGCGAGAGCTTTAGGTATGGGTGGAGCTTACGTAGCTGTAGCAAATGATGTGACATCCGGATATTATAATCCCGCAGGATTAGCCAATATAAATTATCCTCAAATTTCTTTGATGCATGCCGAGCAATTCGGCAACCTTGTAAATTATGATTATGTGGGTATCGCAATACCGTATGGTACCGATATGAGCTTTGGATTCAGCGCAATGCGCTTAGCAGTGGATGGAATTCCTGATACAAGAGATGCCTTGGTTATCCGAAATACAACAACTCGATTAACCGATATTACAGATCCGCGTGCGGGAATTAATCCCGAACTTGTTACTGAATTCAGTGATCAGGATTGGGCCTTTTATTTAACATTTGCCAAAAGACATGCTGAAGATTTTTACTATGGCGCAAGTGTAAAAATAATAAAACGTGATATCGCAGAATTTGGTGCTTGGGGAGTTGGATTTGACGTTGGCGCACTTTATACTCCTATAGAAAACCTTTTTATCGGAGCAAATCTTCAGGATATTACTACAACCCTGGTTGCATGGAATACAGGAAGAAATGAGCTTATTTCGCCAACTGCAAAAATTGGTGCTGCTTATATGGTCGAGTTTTTCGGCGGTAAACTTACCCCGGCTTTGGATTTTGATGTTCGGTTTGAAAATAGAAAATTCGCTTCCAACTTTAACATCGGGCCGGTTAGTTTTGACATGCACGCGGGCTTTGAATACAATTTCAAGAATCTGTTTGCTATTAGAGCCGGTTACAATGATGTGAAGCAATTTACCCTAGGAGCCGGAATTAAGCTTCCCAAGCTCAATATTGATTATTCCTTTGCAAGATTTAATTACACAAAGAACGAACGATTAGACGATACGCACCGGATTTCATTAATACTAACTTTGGAAGAAGCAAGATTTTTAAGATTAGGTTTGTAAAATTACAATTTCAGTAAAGGGGAGATTTAAAGAGCAGCTCAAATCAAAACTGACCTGAACCGTAAAAAACATTCAAGATTTCTTAAGCAACTCGGTGATTTTATCTACATAGACTGATTTTTCAACAAGCCCAATATGCATATCAACAATTTTACCTGATTGATCAATTATAAAAGAAGTGGGTATAGATTCAATGTTTCCATAATTTTGAACTACCTCCATGGTTGCATAAGCAACAGGATAATTTATTCCAAATTCTTTAATAAACGGCACTACATCGGGTTTTGTTTGAGTATCAAGCGATATGCCGATAATTACAACATCATTTTTATATTCTTTTTGAATATCAACTAAATCTGGAATGCCTCTTCTGCAAGGCGGACACCATGTTGCCCAAAAATCAACAATCACAATTTTACCTTTATGATCCGAGAGTTTTATGTCTTTTCCGTTTGTAAGCTTAAGCGTAAAGTCTGATGCAAAAACAGAAGATTTATCTGTTTCTACATTAAGTGAATTATCTTCAGATTGTTTTTTAGTATTAATAGAATCTTCTTTTTTCTGGCAACCCAAAATACCCGATGTTAAAAATAAGATAATGAATGCAGCAAGAACTTTTTTCACTTTTTCTCCTTTATTTGTTTTCTTCATTTGCATCTTTGGCAGGAATTACAAAACCGATTCGGGAATCCACAATAGCTTTTGGGATTGAGTCCTTAGGCGAAATGTGATTTGGCGGATATATTCCCCGCTCCTGAACACTTCTGGTATTATTTACAATAAAAAAGATTGTAAGAATAATCACTATGACGATTGTCCATAAAGTATTTTTATACCGAGGATTTATGAGGTGTTTTTTTTCCTCGGGTTTTTTCCCAATTGGTTTGTCTTTCAAATTCGTTTTCTTTTTCTGTGCCATATTAGAATAACAACTTAATTAGATAATATTTATTTTAGTTTTACTAAGATAACAATTTTCAGATATTCTG
>JBGSOQ010000453.1:0-2872 GCA_041739035.1 Ignavibacteriaceae bacterium
CGTAATAAAATCAACTACTCTTATTCAGCTTGTTAACCTTTATTTTTTACCTGTTGGAGTTAATTGTATTTTACGTTTTTCCTGGTCATTTTTTGCATTATAGGATCCATTCAGAAAAGCATTAAGGTTATATGCCTTGCCATCTGAACCAGTAACCTTACCATTAGCGCTGAATTTGTAAGAATTGGCATTATGAACAACAGAACCATAAACGTCATTATCATTATACTGAACTTTTACATTTCCAGAGGCAACAACCGGAGAGGAAAGTATATCACATATTGGAGAAGGAACAAGACTCTCAAAGACTTGCACGAAAGCATCTTTAGCAACTAATTTAGCTATAATTCTTGCGCCATCTTCATTACTTGGCGAGGTAATATATTGCAAATCAAACTCCTGAACGACGTTATCACAACTCCAATTAGGGTTTTCACCAATCACGATCACTAAATCACCATCTCTCCAGACAAGATAGTCTCCAAATCCTTCAACCCTAACAACAACACCAGAAGATGCCGGTGGTTTGAGAAGTGATTGCTCTGATTGAATTGAGTTAGCCGTTGGTGTCTGCTCATTACACCCTGAAACTAGAACTAGAACAAAAGCAGCAAAAAAGGACAATGCTAATCGGTACATGAAACCTCCAATAAATTTTATGGAATGAATTATTAAATGTGGGAGATTTAATCGGCAAATTTATTTTGTCCATTAATTCTCCCGATTTAGCAATAATTACTTCAATATTGCTGATGCAAAGGTAACTTTCTGATGTTCGGATATCTTGTACTTTTGGCTCAAATGTTAGGACTTTTCGTGCATTTAGTGATTTTCTGCGTATCCATTTGGGAATTGCTAATTGTTTCATCCCGCTCCGGCGGGATTTGCAAAGACAGAAAGTGAGTTAAACGAAAAATTGAATGTTAGAGCGAATGAGAAAAATCATAAAAAAAAAGCCCGCCTAAAATAGACGGGCTAATTTTTAATGTTTATTTTACTTATTGTTACTTCAACAGCAGCATTTTCTTTGTCTGAACAAAATCGTTAGTTCTGATTGTGTAAGAGTACATTCCACTTGAAAGGTTACTTGCATCAAATGTGTGTGAGTAATTACCAGCTGTTCTGAATCCATTGTCTAATACTGCTACTTCTTTTCCTAATGCATCATAAATTGCTAAAGTTACACGTGCATCACTTGGAATTGAGTAACTTATTGTAGTAGTAGGGTTAAATGGATTTGGATAGTTCTGCACAAGTTCAAAATTATTTGGCGATCCTATATTTATTTCCACTTCATCTGAATATTCAAATGTTCCATCTATATCAATTTGCTTTAGTCTGTAATAATACTTGCCAGAAGCTTGAATTGATTTATCTGTAAAAGAATAATATTTGGGGGAGTTACTATTTCCATGACCTTGTACAAATGCTACCTTCTCCCAGCTGTCATTCTGAACTTGTTTCTCCGAAAGGAGTCCTTCGGACAGAATCTTCCTTTCCACCTCAAACCCATAATTCTTTACCTCTGTAGCTGTTTCCCAATTTAATTCCACATTGTTTTCTAATACATTTGCTGTAAAAGTTGTTAATTCTACCGGCAATTCACTGCGGGATAGGTTGAAAATATAAGAAAGGCTTAAACTATAGACTATCCTACTTACCACAATAGAAACGTAATCTGAAGAAGAATAACTAAAAGTTTCTGTACCACTCGTTAAATTAGAGACTAAGTAAGTTGGTGTACCCACACAATAATTAATGTTTCTGCTAATGACGTTTATTTCACAACCACCAATGCTAGTTGCATCGATAGTTATTATTCCACTTGTTCCTGATTCAATAGACCAATAATCATTTAAATCATTAGTACCAAAAAGTACATAAGTAAGTTGGCCTCTAAAAGTACCCGTTGGGAAACTTGCGAATATAGTTTTAACACCAGATTCTCCACAATTATTTGGTTCACTTTCAAAAACGTCTGCCTTAGTTTCAGTAAGCATAAAAATGCTTAAAAAGCAGCTGAGAAAAATTATTAAAAAATGTTTATTGTATTTCATGTATGCGCCTTATTGTGTTTTTAATTGAGATATTACGAGAGCAAGATAACTTTTTGAGGGTTCGGATATCTTGTACTTTTAGCTCAAATGTTAGGACTTTTTGTGCATTTAGTGATTTTTTGCGTATCATTTTGGGAATTACAGATTGCTTCATACCGCTACAGCGGGATTTGCAATGAAAGGAGAGGAGTTATAAAATGCTAAACCTTTTTATACTCAGATGGGCTGTAGCCAAATTGTTTCTTGAACGCGCGAGAAAAGTACGCTTGATCACTAAATCCCAGCATGTAACAAATTTCCGCAATAGTTCTCCCATTTTGCTTTAAAAGATCGGCAGCTCTCTGAAGACGAAGCGATCGTATTAATTGCCCGGCTGGTTGATTAATCAATGCATTAAGCTTTCTGTTAAGTTGGGATACGCTCATACCAACTTCCTCGGCAAGTTTTTCAACACTAAATTTTTCATTCTCAAAATTAGTTTCGATGATTTTGCTGATTCTTTCCAAAAACTCTTGATCAATTGGAACTTCAGTAACTTCAGAAGGTTTTATTATAGTTGCTGAGCTGAAACGTCTGCGTAACTGCTGACGTTGGTAAATTAAGTTTCTTACTCTGACTTGAAGTTCTTTAGAACTGAATGGTTTTGTTAGGTAAGCATCAATACCTGTTTCTAACCCTTCAATCTTGTCATCAAGTGCAGCTTTTGCTGTTAACATAATTATTGGAATGTGACTAGTCTTTTCATTGCTCCGAATCAGCTTTGTAAACTGATAGCCGTTCATTTTGGGCATCATTACATCAGTTATAATTAAATC
>JBGSOQ010000459.1:0-1527 GCA_041739035.1 Ignavibacteriaceae bacterium
AGTGGTAAGTTTTGATGCAAGCTTCGGCGGGGGTGAAGCAAATGTTGCAGTGTCCCTGGCAAACTACGGAATACCTGTTGAATTCGTTACGAGAATTCCTAATAATGATATTGGTGAAGCGTGCATAATGAACTTGAAAAAATACGGTGTGGGAACTAACTATATCGTGAGAGGCGGAGACAGACTTGGAATCTATTTTCTTGAAAAAGGTGCAGTAAGCCGTGCAAGTAAAGTAGTATACGATCGATCTTATTCAGCCATCTCCCAAATTGAAAAAGGTATGGTTGATTGGGATAATGTTTTTAAAAATGCGACTTGGTTTCACTGGACAGGTATAACTCCAGCAATATCACAAGGAGCTGCAGAAGTCTGTCTTGAAGCTATTCAGAAAGCAAATGAATTGGGTATAACAGTTTCATGCGATTTAAATTATAGAAAAAATTTATGGAGGTATGGAAAGAAAGCTAGTGAAGTTATGCCCGAGTTAGTAAATGGATGCGATGTTGTTCTCGGAAACGAAGAGGATGCTGAAATGAGTTTAGGAATAAAACCGGAAGGAATTGATGTGACAAAAGGACATGTTGAAGCTGAAGCTTATCTATCGATTTCTAAAATTATTATGAAAAAATTTCCGAAAGCAAAAAAAATCATCACAACTTTACGCGGATCAATCAGTGCCGATCATAATACTTGGTCTGGTGTTTTGTATAATGGAAAAGATTTTTACAAGGCACCAAATTATAATATAACACACATTGTAGATCGCGTTGGCGGCGGTGATTCTTTTATGGGCGGATTAATTTACGGTTTACTCACTTACAAAAATGACGATCAGAAAGCGCTTAATTTCGCGGTAGCAGCTTCGTGTTTAAAGCATACAATTGAAGGAGATTTTAATTTGGTAACAGTTAAGGAAGTTGAAAAACTTATGTCGGGAGATGCGTCAGGCAGAGTATCAAGATAGTACGGATTTCAAGAGTAAAATTTATTTTTCACTTTCAGTACTTAATAAATTCAAAATCTCTGAACCCGCTAACAAAACTGCACCAATTCCATGAACATCATGTAATGGTGTTGGTCGTTCATAATAAAATCCAAGGTTTTCGCTAACACCTGTGCCAGTACAAACACCTTCAATCTGTCCAACTGAATTAATTTTTTTCAAAATACCCTCCCATCCTTTTTCAGCAATTGATTGATATCTCTTCTCAAGATATCCTTTGTTTATCCCTCTTGCAATTACATAAGTAAACATTGCTGAGCACGAGGTTTCAAGAAATGAATCCGATTTATCAATTAATTGATGCCAGAGCCCTTGCTCACTTTGATATCGCGATATTCCCAAAACATGCTTAGTAAAAAGCTTTATTAAAGTATTTCTATCTTTATGATTTTTTGGTAATCGATCCAGCAAATCTGCTTGCGCCAGTAAAGCCCAGCCATTGGCTCTACCCCAGAATGCTACACCATTTTGCTGAATATCAGAATACCAGCAATGATACATTAAACCTTTTTCTTCATTAAATA
>JBGSOQ010000016.1:0-2016 GCA_041739035.1 Ignavibacteriaceae bacterium
AGAGTTTTCTCTTGAGGACATAATAGCAGAAGAAGATGTTGTTGTTACTATTTCTCATCAAGGATTCATAAAAAGATTTCCTGTGAGCGGATATAGACGACAGACTCGCGGTGGAAAAGGCGTAACCGGCGCGGGTACAAAGGAAGATGATTTTATTGAACATATGTTCATTGCTTCAACCCATCATTACATAATGTTCTTTACCGACAAGGGAAAATGTTATTGGCTGAAGGTGCACGAAATACCTGAGGGCGGCCGAGCAGCAAGGGGCAGATCTGTTGTTAACCTTCTTGAAAAAGATCCTACTGAAAACATAAACGCCTTTGTGACCGTAAAAGAGTTCAAAGACGATGCTTACTTGATTATGGCAACTGAGAAAGGAACAGTCAAGAAAACAGTTCTCTCGGCATATGGCAACGTTAGAAAGGGAGGAATTAATGCTATTAATCTAGTCGCTGGAGATAGCCTCATAGCCGTGAAAATGACAGATGGAAATAATGACATCGTTCTTGGAACACGAAATGGTTTTGCTGTTAGGTTTAATGAGAAAGATGTTCGGGATATGGGTAGAACCGCTACAGGTGTACGCGGAGTTCGATTAACAAAAGGTGATTATGTAGTGGGGCTGCTGGTGATAAAAAGAAACGACACAATTTTGGTTGTTACTGAAAATGGATATGGCAAACGGTCCGACATTAATGATTACAGAATAACGCGTCGCGGCGGGAAAGGAGTGATTACTGTTAAGACCACGGATAAAGTTGGTAAAATGATGTCAATGATGGAGGTTGTGGATGGTGATGAGCTGGTTATTATTTCTTCACACGGAATGGTAATTAGGCAAAGTGTAAAAGATATTCGTGTTATGGGAAGAAACACCCAAGGTGTTAGAGTTATTAGATTAAACGAGGGGGATCAAATAGCAGATATTGCGAAAGTGGTTCCTGAAGAAGACGATGAAATTGGTGGTAATACGTCCGCAGGCTGAAAATCGCAAGCTTCGAAAATAATTTGTAATGGGATCGAAAACCCCGATCCCTTACATTAAAGCGGAGAGTTCTAAAAATAAATTAAGCGACGTGATCCGTTCTTTTTTCCCAACAAGAGTTTCAAATTAATCCTTTTCGTGTCTTAAAATTTAAGACACCCAATCTACACGTAAATATTACTGTTCTCTTCAAATCTCATTATTCGACAGAACAAAAGTCTATTTGAAGCCCCAATTATTGGCAGGAAATAACGCTTGCATGGTATAAGAATTGTGATTTATGTGGTGAGAATATTTTATAGGAAAGGAATAGTATGAAAAAAGTTTTGATGTTGATGCTTATAGTTATTTTTTCTTCTTTGAGCCTCACATTAGCACAAAATTTTAATTCCAGAACAACATTTGCAAGCGGTATACAAGCTGGTTATAATAACGGAATCGGGTTCCAGGGCAGCTTCACAATAAAAAATTTAGCAGAAGGATTTCCGTTCAATGTTAAGCTTGGAGTTGGTCTTAGCTTTTTGGATCCCGGAATACCGTTGAAAGCAAGAGAGATTTTTATTAATGATGCTACAAATGGAGTTCCTGAAAAAGGGGGAAAATTGATTGATTTTAGGGCGGACTTTCTTTATAACATAGGCTCCAGAACATATTTTTATGCGGGGCCAAGATTCGCAATGTTTACAGGGAATTTCGATTTTGTTGGCGGCAATGAGGATTTTGATGTCACTTCAAAACAATGGGGCGCCGGTGTTGGAGTAGAAAATTATTTCAGAATATCACCCGTATTAGATCTAGTGCTCAGTTTCGGTTATGATTATTTTTTCCCCAACACGCTTTATGCGCATGACACCTCCTACAGTCCAGACGGTCAAAATGTTAATGACAGAAAAAACTTTACATTTGCTGATGCTGATGAAGCAGTCAACCAACCAAAGCATAATGTAAAAGCAATGGTTGGATTGAGCTATAATTTTTAATAAAGTCTTCCAAGACTCACATTGCAGTATAAATAGCTGCCCTAAGGT
>JBGSOQ010000270.1:0-5069 GCA_041739035.1 Ignavibacteriaceae bacterium
CCCTTCAATCTTGTCATCAAGTGCAGCTTTTGCTGTTAACATAATTATTGGAATGTGACTAGTCTTTTCATTGCTCCGAATCAGCTTTGTAAACTGATAGCCGTTCATTTTGGGCATCATTACATCAGTTATAATTAAATCGGGAATTTCAGCTTCAGCTGTTGTTTTACCTTCTTCGCCATCGCAAGCTTCAAATATTTTGTAATCCTTTTCCAGCTGCTCACGAATGTATAATCGAACATCATTGTTATCTTCAACAATCAAAATAATTTCTTTAGAATTGCCATTCGATTCAATCTCATTTAATCCAGCTTCAATTTCATTCGTTTCAATCACTAAATTTCTAATATCTTCGGGCATGTAATCTGCTACGGAATTCCGGTCCGAAAGATCCACTAACTTCTCCTTAGCAGCCGAAAAATCACCAAGCGGAAGATTGATGATGAATTCAGTTCCTTCGCCTTCTTTGCTCAGTACAGTAATGCTTCCTCTATGAAGTTCAACCAATTCTTTTGTTAATGCCAATCCTATTCCGGTTCCCTCATACTCACGTGTTGATGAACCGTCAACCTGATAAAATCGATTGAAAATTTGAGGCAATGTATTGCTCGGGATTCCTTTTCCGGTATCTTTAACTCTAATTTCAACTTTATTCGAGTTTAGAACATTTACATTAACTTTTATTTCTCCGCCGCCCGGTGTAAACTTAAATGCATTGGAGACCAGGTTATAAAAAACTTTTTCCATTTTATCAGGATCGAAAATAACGGGAATATTTACCAACTCTGATTCAAATTTTAATGTAATTTTTTGAGTTTCTGCTAATGACTCGAATGAATAGAACAGACTTTTTAGAAATGAAATTATGTTGTGCTGCTCAGCTTTCAATTCCATACTTCCCGATTCGAGCTTTGATAGATCCAAAAGCTGGTTTATCAAAGTAAGTAAGCGCCGGGCATTTCGATTTGCAACATGCAGCTTACCTTTTTCTTTTACTTCAATGTTTGAAGACAAGACACTTTCAACCTGACCAAGTATTAGAGTAAGCGGAGTGCGGAATTCATGCGATATATTCGCGAAAAATTGAGATTTAAGCTTATCAAGTTCTTTGAGATTTTTATAATCAGTTCGCTCCAATTCAAGCTGATGCCGGTTAACAATCTTTTTCAGCTCATATCTTCTTATTTGATACAAGAGACCAATCAGGCTAATTGCGTATAATACATAAGCCCACCACGACAGATACCATGGATTGAGAACAGTAAAAGCAAAAACCGCCTCATCACTAACAATTCCGTAAATATTTTTTGCACGTACCCTGAATTTATAGTCACCGCCAGATAAATTTATGTATTCCTTTTTCGTCTCAGTCGTCCAACTTGACCACTCATCATCGGTTCCTTCGAGAAAATATTGGTACATGTTTGCTTGAGGTTTATCATAACTTGTCGCACTAACGTTAAAGCTTATCATATTACTTGAAAAAGGTAGAATAGTTTCCGTTTTTTCGAATTCATGATAATTACTTCCAGCAAAAATCAGAGAATCATTTGTTGTTGTTACTTTCCGAAATAAAACAGAAATGGGAGTATTGTAATTTTTAATTGTTGAAGGTTCATAAATAACTAAGCCATCATCTGTACTTATCCACAGTTTTTCCTTTTCGGATAAAGAATCATAGTCCGCAAAAATTTTAACTGCGGAGGCAAGATCTAATCTTTGAAATGCCGGAATAGACTCCCATTTATATTTACCATTTTCTTGAGGCTGCGCTTTGCCTAATTGGCGCCCATCTTTAGTATTTGCAAGAATCCAATATCCTCCGAGTTTACTTTCTTCAATATATGTGATGGTACATGAAGAATTGCAAAATCCGCTTCCGAGTGCTGAGTCGGGAATAAACTTGTTGGAAATATTATCAAATCTAAACACACCCTCATCAGTTGCCAGAAGCATTCGGTTATCTATGCTGAACAATTTCCAAATCTTCCCCGGCAGAGATTGATTATCCTTATAGTCAACTAATTCTATTTTTTCACCAAATCCAGATTCAAAATTCTTTACTTTACTAGTGATATGAACAATAGGATATTGATTGCTTTGCACCCATAGACTGCCATCACTGTCTTCAACAAGCCCGGTTATATCTTCTCTGATATCTGTTAAAAGTTTAACAACAATTGGTTTATCCTTTTGTACTTTAGCTATCGAAATTCCACTTCTATCTCCGATGTATACCAAATCAGAATGAATTTTTGACGGTACAATTATATTGGCAGAACTTTGATTTATTATTTTCAAAGATTGGGACTTATCAATTATTGCGGTACCTGAATTGGTCGCTGCAAAAAGCTTCCCATTTGCATCTATGACTTGATAGGCTGGCTTATTGCTGTTTTTAACAAGTTTAAATGAATCATTTATGTTTTTTGCATAAATAACACCCATGCTTGTGCTAGTATAAATCATATCATTAAAACGAAGTATTGAAGTAACAGAATTATTAAGGAATCCCACTTGCGGAATCATGGATAATGGAGAAAATACTTCACAATGCGCTATTCCATTGTTTGTAGACAGCCAAAATCCAGAATGCCGGTCTTGAAATACATCATATACAACATTAGTAGGAAGTCCGGAACTTTTGTTAATAATATTAATGAGCTCACCCTGACGATTTATTATAGCTACCCCTCCACGCTGCGTTGCTAATGCAATATATCCATTAGATAATAAGCATGAATTGTAAATTTGATTATGTATAAAAAATGAATCGGCTTCAGTTTTAAATTGAGTAACCACACTTCCATCAAATAAATAAAGTCCGTTTGAATTTGTTGTGATAAGAATTTTACTTGGTACAAAAGAATAAATACTTTTTAGAGGAAGCATATCATACACACCAATTGAATCAAATAGATCACCATCGGGTATGGTATTTATGTTATCGCCATCAATTTTCATTAATCCGGTGCCATGTTTCCTTACGTAAACTTCATCATCAATATTATATAGCCTGAAGGACTCAACTGAATCCCAGATATAAAATTTGTTATCCTGCCATCTAAGAATTTTATCTTTAGTTTTGAAGTAAACACCGTTTGATGCGGCGACTACATCCCAAACCTCCCCGATTTCTTTATTTTTTTTGTCGAGATTAACCCTCAAGGATCTAAACTTTAATTGCCCAATTGAATCAGGTTCGAGACAGCCAAAATCATTGAATGCGGTCAAATAAATTTTTCCATCATCATCAATTGCTAATGATCGAACCAGAGGAGAAAAAGGGATTTCAATTTTATTCCACGTATTACCGTCAAATTCCAAAAGTCCTTTTTCGTTTCCGAAGTACATCACTCCCCGCTTATCTTGAATGATACTCCAGTTAGAGGGATTTAGCTTATAGTCTTTGGGATTGTAATGCCGAAGGAAGGGTCTTGCTATGATATCACGCTGAAAGAAATCCGCTTGCGGATAAATACAAACGGATGTGATAAAATAGATAAATATACTTCCCAGAGCCTTATAATTACGCTTCTTCAATATATTTTCTATAAAAGTAATGAATAAAAGTCTCTTTTACTCAACAACACTAAGTATTTCCCTCTCAGAACGATTAACCAATGGAATGAATTTTTCATACCATTTTCTCCATTCATCCTGTCCGAAGTAGCTTTTCAGGGTAGTTTCATACGATGTTAGATCCTGAAAACTCATTTCCAGTATAAAACGATAGGCTTCACCGGTAAAATCAGTTAAGAATCTTCTTGGTGTTTTATCATTATACTTCTCAACAATTGAGTTGAACTCACCCATCAATGCTTTTGCATCGCGGGCTTTACCGAATTTTAAATAAAACGTGTCGCGTACTACGATCATTTGTTCCTCCTTAATTAGTCTATTTTATAGAGACATCTGAATAATTGTGAAAAGTCATTTCAAGGGATCCGCCTAAGGCAGAGATTGAGAAATCTAATCGTAGACAAAAATTTCTCCCCCGATTGAAATCGGGATCGAAATGACAGTCAGTATTTTCAGTTATTTTGATACTTAAATTAATTTTTATGAAATGAATTTCTTTTATTTCGGCCTATAAGAAAGATCCGGTCGCATCATTCCATCGTGATGTTCAAACTTTTGAGTGATCGCAAGAGTTTTATCCCAAAGTTTCTGCCCTTCATCACCAAGAATCTCATTCTGCCTATCGGATAGTGCTGCATAATCAACTCTGCTTTTTGCAGGCTGAACGAACAAAACCATTCCAGCTTCTGTCCCTATCGAACCCATATAAACTCTGTAACCCTCTTCAATATTTTTGGTCTCATAGAGTTTTTTATACTCTTTGATTAACTCCATCATCTCATCTTCCTTACCGGGAACAGCATAGAAGTAGTCAAGATGACGAAAATTGATTCCATCGTCAGGATTCAATCCGTATTCAGGTTTGTAGGATAAATCATTTCGAAGAGTCATAAGAAAGTTGCGATGCGTATCATAGCAGCCATCAAATTTTTTCATCACTGATTCAAATTTATCTTTACCGATTTTGTTCATCACCTCTGGTGACATTCCAAAATATTTTGCCAGTCCGTCAAAATCTGTTACCGGAATAACTGCTGTGTACTTAAAAATGTCTGCTTGAATGATATTATAGGTCCGATCGATTTTTGCATCGCTCATCATTTTATCAAAATCTTTTAATGCACTTTCATACTTATCTGCCATGAATGGAAGAACGTTGTCTTCGTGCATCAAGAACAGTTGAGATTTTGGAAGCTCTTTTTGAGCAGTTGAATTTGTTGAGAAAGTGATGAGGGCAAAAAATACAAGAAGTGGCATCATGAACTTCTTTTTCATAAGAAATCCTTTCTTTTAATGATTGATATTTATTATTTGTGAGAATTTGCCTTAGAAGTGAACTAAGGAATCTAGAACTACAAAATGAACTTCGGGTTAATCTTTCAATATTTATTTGAAAGGCGGAGTGTTGTTCTGATAATTTTAGCTGGTGTTAAGATACACCTTTGATTGCGGGTTGTCAATTAGTGAGTGATACAGAACACATTGCA
>JBGSOQ010000211.1:0-2432 GCA_041739035.1 Ignavibacteriaceae bacterium
TTCTTTACTGCGCTTAACTAATGATTATTATGATGATAAAGATCCTATCTTTTCATCAATTGGAGATCAGATAATTTTCTGTTCGGATAGAACTTCTGGAGTTTATGAAAAAAAATATAATCTATTCACGCTGGATTTAAAGAGTTATCAAATTAAATATCTATCTTATTTAAATGCAGATTTTCATTCACCAATTATTTCTCCTGATGAAAAATCTCTATACTTTATCAGCGATTATGAAGGTGTAAGGAATATTTATTCGTTGGAGCTTCAGAAAAACAAAATCCCGGATCGAATAAGAAAAGTCTCAAATTTTCTTACTGGCATTTTTAATGCACGTTTTTATGATGATTCCACTCTCATTTTCTCAGGCTTTGAAAAATTCAGTTTCAATTTATATAAGTATGATTTGAATGCAGTTGAAGATTCTTCTATTGAAATGACTGTAAAATTTCCGGATAAGGAATCTCAATGGACATCGGGCAAAATCATTTCGGAAATTGAGCGTAAAAAATATAATTACGATAGGGAATACACTCTCGATTATGCACAAAGTCAGGTTTCGACCGATCCGATTTTTGGTACGCGTGGCGGAGCGGTTCTATCTTTAAGCGATCTATTAGGTGATGACAATTATTTCTTTTTAATCTACAATACTGCAAATGTACAAAGTGATTTTTTGAAAAGTTTTAACGTTGCTTTACAGAGGATAAATTTATCTGATCGTTCAAATTATGGATACGGTGTCTTTCATTTCAGCGGAAGAAGATATGATATCCGAGATACTGATGAGTTTTTCTTCGAACGAAGTTTCGGTGGATTTTTCCTTCTGAATTTCCCAATCTCACGATTTCAACGATTTGAAACATCCGTTTCACTAGTTAATTCAGATAAAGAAGTTATTTCTGGTGTGATTGAGAGAAAAGCATTGCTTCTAAGTAATACCCTTTCATGGGTAATGGATAATTCATTATGGGGACCCTCGGGACCATTGGATGGCATTCGAGCGCGGCTACTTCTTGGTTATACCGGTGACATCAAATTCAGCAATGTAAATTATTTTACTTTAATTGCTGATTATAGACAGTACTTCCGATTAAGTTTTAGGTCCGCATTAGCCTTTAGAAGCGCACTTTTTTACAATGAAGGTAAAGAAGCTCGGAGATATTTTATGGGGGGAAGCTGGGATTTAAGAGGTTGGCCTCGTTGGTCTATACGAGGTGAGAAACTTTGGCTCTCATCTCTCGAACTTCGCTTTCCTTTGATTGATGAAATCAAAATTAGATTCCCATTTGTCGGTTTAGGCTTTTTCGGAATTCGCGGAGCTTTATTTGCAGATGCCGGTGGCGCCTGGGACACTGAATACAGATCAACTCTGGGAAGCGTCGGCGGAGGGATTCGTTTTAACCTGTTTGGTGCGATTGTGCTTCGATATGATATTGGCAAAAAAATAGAAAACAATTTTTCAGATTTTCAAAATGGATTATTTTATCAATTCTTTTTTGGGTGGGATTTCTGAAAAAAATAATCGCATATCTATCATTTTTGCTTTTTATTGCTGGTTGTGCGCCAACAATAATTAAATTAGAATCTTTTCAAGAAGATAATTCCTATTCACAATACGGCAAATCTTCGCTGCGAGAATTTTACTGCAATAAAACAATTGGTCCATCATTAATTGAAAAATGGGAATCATCAATCAATGGTGGATTTTCGAATTCCTCAGTAATTGTCTATGATAGCGCCGTTTTTGTGAATGATTTATCTGGAAGGCTTTACTGTTTTTCACTGGTTAATGGGAAAAAACTTGGGCAGTTAAAATATAAGGGATCAATTACTGTAACACCGATTATCCATAAAACAATTCTCATCTTTGCGTTAGTTAATAATAATGAGAATATTACTACACTTTATTACTATGACATCAAAATCGGCAAAGAAGTTTCCTCTGTTGATATTGACGGCAGGGTTACTACTGAAATGCTCAAAATAAATGACGGGATAATTTTGATTTCAGAGGCTGGACACATTCATAAATATGATTTTTCTGGAAAACTAATTTGGGATTTTCAAGCAAAATCTATTATTCATAGTTCACCTGCCTCAAATAATAAGCTTGTTGTTTTTGGGAACGACGATGGAGAAATTATTTGTTTAGATGCCGAGAATGGAAAACTGATTTATCAAAGGAAAGTTGGTAAATCGTTTTTTTGCGGTGCCGTTATCTCAGGGAATGAAATATTTATTGGTAATGACGACAGTAAGCTCTATTCACTTGATTTAAGCAGCGGGAACGTTAATTGGTCATATCTTACAGGTGCAAAGATTAGGATGGAAGCAATCGCAACTGAAACTGAAGTTCTAATTGGGAATCTAAGCGGTGAATTCTACAAGTTTTCGAAACTTGATGGAAAGCAAATCTGGAAAACATT
>JBGSOQ010000212.1:0-12306 GCA_041739035.1 Ignavibacteriaceae bacterium
CCTCAAGGATTATCATCAGCAATCTTCACAAATAATTTGAGAGAAGCTGAAGAGTTTCTATCATGTGCTGGTTCTGATTGCGGAATTGCTAATGTGAATATTGGAACTTCCGGAGCAGAAATTGGCGGTGCATTCGGCGGTGAAAAGGAAACCGGCGGCGGAAGGGAATCAGGTTCTGACGCTTGGAAAGCTTACATGCGCAGACAAACCAACACTATAAATTACTCAACTCAACTACCTCTGGCCCAGGGCATCAAATTCGACATCTAATATAAATTTAATAAAGGGAAGTAATTACAGTTGATTACTTCCCTGATTATCTCACATCTTAAAACTTTTCAGTAGGCAATAATTTAGTTTTAAGAGAATTTTCGTCCGATCTAGTCAATTTTCAACTTAATTTTTTGACAATTTTGTTAATGGTATAATAGTTGTGCTCTCAGACTTAAGAATTTATGAGAGAGTACAATTGGCATTTTTAAGTCTTGAATCATTTTATTCGGCAGACCGCGATCTAGAATTGAATCAGTACAATATTCTTGCGGGAATTAAAGATTTCAGAAATGAATTCAACAGGAAACGATTGTATCCTTCATTCACAAATTTACTTAATATCACTTCCCAGCTTCAGGATATTATTGAACAAAAAAATAACCTAGAGTATAAATTCTCTAAAAAAATCAAAAGTTTTGATTTCAAGAACAATAAAATAATTTTTGAGTCACTTGAGAATGAACAACCTGAAATAGATTGTCTGTTTGAGTTAATAGATTGGTCATTACCTCAGCTTAAGAGTGTGATTGAGGAGGCACTAGTAATTTGCGAGTATGTTGAAAACAATTTAAAAATCGAACAAGTGGGTATTCTGCCAATTTATAAAAGTGAGGGATATTTTATCATTCCCAATAATGAATTTTCTTCTTTACAGGTTCATAAATTTGAATGTTCTTTATTTTCGTCTGATGACGAAAAATATAGAGCACTTAAAACTAAATTATTGAAAACTTATGATAAAAATCTAATTAGATCATCACTTGATAACATTAAACTTGAATTGATCAAGGAATATCATGACTTACCAAACCCAGCAACTTTTAGATGCGAAACAGAATTAGATTTTCCTTTTACAGAAACAGTTTTTCCTATTGCCAAAAGGAAATTAATGTCAGCGATTACTCAAGTACAAAACTGATCGAAATTATCCTGTTGTTATGAAAATAAGATCCGAAAGAATGTAAGCTGATTCATTTAACAATGCATCATCTGATGTAGTTTCTGCTTGAGGAAGTTCTCCTTTTACAACTAATTTAATCTTTGCAGAATTTTGCGTCCTATTTTTTATCTGATCGCGTTTCAAATCTTGTTCTTCTTTTTCTTTCTTTCTAACCGACTCATTAAGCGAAATCAAGTTCCTCTCACGAGCTTCTTTCGATTCATTTACATCTTCAATATAAGATTGAAAAAGGGGATCAGATCCTATTCTCACAGCATGCTGATTCTGCAGAAGGGGAATTAAATCTTTTACATTTGTGAAAGGAACAAATGCTGTCGCCTTTATTTGATCCCAAGGCAATGCACTTGGTTCAGAACTTTCACCGAATTCATGTGCATCAATTGCAGAAGGAAATTTTATATCGGGAATAACGCCTAAATGCTGTGTGCTTCCGCCGCTTATTCGATAGAACTTTGCGATAGTAATTTTAAGCTGCCCAAATTTATTTTTATTACCTGTTATTCTATTTAAATCAATTAAATTTTGAACTGTTCCTTTTCCAAATGTTTGTTCACCAAGAACAACTCCTCTTCCATAATCTTGGATAGCAGCTGCAAATATTTCTGATGCCGATGCGCTAAAACGATTGACCAAAACAGCTAAAGCTCCTTTGTAGGCGATACCTGGATCAGGATCTTCACCGACATCCACATAACCAGATGATTGCTTCACCTGAACAACAGGCCCATCTTTAATAAAAAGTCCCGTAAGGTCTATTGCTTCACTAAGTGAACCGCCGCCATTGTTCCTTAAATCGATCACGATACCATTGACTTTTTCATTCAGCAATTCATTAATCAGTTTTCGAACATCTCGTGTTGTGCTCTTAAAATCCTTTTCACCTTTTTGTTCTGCTTCGTAATCGATATAAAAAGCGGGAATAGAAATCACGCCAATTCTGTATGAAACATTATCATTGTTAAGCTCAAGAACTTGGCTTTTAGCAGATTGATCTTCAAGTTTCACTTTGTCCCTAACCAACTTAATTTCTTTTGGTAATGCATTTGCTCCGTCAGTTGCTTGAAGAATAAGCAATCTAACAATTGAGCCTTTGGGACCTCTTATTAATTTTACTGCATCATTTACGCGCCAGCCAACAATATCTACCATTTCACCATCATCACCTTGAGCAACGCCAATTATTTTATCATCACGATGAAGTAAGTCACTCTTGAAGGCCGGCCCACCAGCAATAATTTCAACTACTTTTGTATAATCATCCTCTGCTTGAAGTTGAGCCCCAATCCCTTCCAGCGCTCTGCTCATATCAATTTTAAAATTATCAGAAGTGATCGGTAGAAGATAATTTGAGTGCGGGTCAACTGATTCAGTATATGCATTTAAGTACAATTGAAAAACATCTTCACTTTTTGTTTGAGATATTGCTCTGCGAATGTTTTCATATCTTTTTTGAAGAGTTTCAATTGTAGACTGCCAATCTTTACCTGCAAGTTTAAGATTCAGTGCATCGTATTTAATTCTCTTCCGCCAAATATCGTTCAATTCAGCTGTATTAGCTGCCCAGGGCAGGCTGTCGCGCCTTACTTCAAAATATTCGTCAAGAGAATAATCAAATTCATCAACTAAGACTTCGGATACATATTCCAATCGTTCATTTACACGAGCTCGATAAGTATTATAAATATCATACGCCAGCTTCAGGTTTCCTTCAATTAAATAATCGTCTATTTTATATCTGAAAGATTCAAAGTTGGAAATATCAGTCTTTAAAAAATAAAGTTTATTGAAATCCAGTGATTTTATATACCTGTCAAGGATTTCAGATGAGAGTGAATCATTTAACTCAAACTTTTTAAAATGATAACGACTTAGCACAGTATTCACGAGCAGCTCTTCTTCGTTGAAATAATCCGAGGGAATTAATACAGAGGTTGAATCCGAAAAATTTTTGCCTTCTGTCTTTGAGCTAATTATGTTTACAAATGCTGCCAAAATTGTCAGAAAAAATATAGTCCGATTACCTAATTTCATATCTCCTCAAATATAATTGTAAATACTTCAAAAATTTTATTTGCTAATTAAAGTAATAAATGGTTATAAAAAAATGGATAATTACTAGTATACTATTTTATACAAAATTTTACCTATATAAGGAAATCTTGCCATATTTTTTAAATTTACTAAATCAAATAGGAGTCTATGCTTTTTTATTGATAACAGTTTCTCATAAATTTGTTTAGCAGATTATTACAGATCATTTCAAATCGTTAAAATTTGAAATCCGACCAAACTTAAAATTAACCATAAAATTAAAAGGTTGGAATTGAACTGGAATAAAAATTGTGGAACAGAATTAATATATTGTAAGACTTAACAATGTCAAAAGAAAAAGATAATTTGGTTAAAAAAGCAAAGAGCAGTGAGTCATTAAAAGAATCAATCGATAATGAAACTGAACAAACCCGGTTAACCGAATCCTCAGAACCTCAAAAGATAATAAATGAGGAGGGAAAAGAAGTACTAGTGTTCGAAGACCCTCTTCATTCAAAAGAAAACCGCAGCATAGTTAATTATTCTATTTTCCGGGGGAAGTGGGAATTTGAGAATATTGACGACCTTGATGACAAAGACAACAACAAATGCGCAGTTCAATTTACTCCAGTAAAGGACTCCTCTAGTATAATCATTACTTTCAAATCGGTGAAAGACCGAGTAGAATTTATGGATTCAATCTATACTGATAAGGAATTAACTCAGATTGGCGGCGGAATGAGATTGGAGAAATTGGCTAATTCTAAAATACTCAAAACAACTGGTGGATTGATAGGTATCGGACTAATAGGCTACGGCTTGTACAGATTTATTTTTGGAAAAAAAGAAGATAAATAAAATAAGATTGTTAACTGGATTGTTCTGTCTAAAGTTTTGATGCTATTTCAAATACATCTTTTGAATGGGTTGATACATCGGTTACTTCAATAATTTTGGCTATAATACCTTTCCTATCAATAATAAAAGTAACTCGTTTAGCTTTACCATCCTCGCGAAGAGCGCCATAATTTCCAGTGACAATTTTTTTATTATCTGAAAGAAGGGGGAAATTTAGTTTATGCTCGCGAACAAATTTTTTAATTTCACTTTTCGAATCAACACTTATTCCCAGGACAACGATATTTTTTCCCTTGAACTTATTCATATCATCTCTAACCCCACAAGCCTGTTTGGTGCACCCTGGCGTTCCGGCCTTAGGATAGAAATAAATTACGATAGGTGATTTTCCAATATATGATGATAATTTAAGAGATTTACCCTGATAATTTTGCAAAACAAAATTTGGTGCTTTCATTCCTTCCTTTAACTTAATATCATTTTGTGCGAATAAAATTGCGGAAATAAAACACAATGAAATGAATATATTCTGTTTGCTGATCAGTCTCATTGTCTCCATTCCTTAATCTGATTCGACTGTTCTTTGGAAAATAAAATCAACATTCTTCAGCATTTTTTTATTATCAAAGATAAAATCAATTTCTTCTTTAGCTAAATATTTTCGAATCATTTCAGAATTATTCAGTTCATCTCTCAAGTTTTTACTTTGATCGTTCCAAACAGCCATTGCACAATCTTGAACAAACTTGTAAGAATATTCGCGAGAAACACCTTTATTTATTAATGCGAGCAATACAGTTTGCGAAAAAACCAAACCTCGCGTAAGATTAAGATTTTTAAGCATGTTATCTGGATAAAGAATTAAATTCTGCATCAGCTTTATTGTTTGATCAAGAATATAATCCAATGCGATGCAGCTATCCGGAATGATTACTCTTTCGGTTGAAGAATGCGAAATATCTCTTTCATGCCATAAAGGAATATTTTCCAAAGCCGCAGATGAATTTGCTCGAATTATTCTTGCGATACCGGCAATTCTTTCGCTGATAACCGGATTACGTTTATGAGGCATTGCTGATGAACCCTTTTGTCCTTTAGAAAAAAATTCTTCAGCTTCAAGTACTTCAGTTTTTTGCAAATGACGAACCTCTAGTGCAATTTTTTCTAAGCTTGTCCCAATTATTGCCAAAGTAGTTAAAAATTCAGCGTGTCTATCTCGTTGAATAATTTGTGTTGAAACCGGAGCCGGCTTTAATTGAAGCTTTTCGCAAACATACTTTTCCACTTCAGGCGATAAGTGTTCGAAAGTTCCAACAGCACCCGATATTTTTCCCACACTTATAATTTCGATTGCTTTTTCTAATCGAGTAATATTTCTTTTGCATTCTTCAAACCATAAAGCAAATTTTAAGCCCATTGTTGTTGGTTCTGCATGAATTCCATGTGAACGTCCTACACAAACAGTGTATTTAAATTCTATTGCTCTATTTTTCAAAACTGATTTAAGTTCATTCAATTTTTTGAGAAGAATTTCACTGGCACCTTTCATCTGAAGCGAGAGGGAAGTATCGAGTATATCTGATGAAGTCATTCCATAATGAATATGCCTTGCTTCATCGCCCACATATTCAGCTACATTTGTCAAGAAGGCAATCACATCATGCTTGGTTGTTTCCTCAATTTCCAAAACTCTTTTAGAGTCAAATTTGGCTTTTTGCTTAATGATATCTAAATCTTTTTTAGGAATTTCACCCATTTCAAATCGAGCTTCACAAGCAAGAATTTCAATTTTAAGCCAGGCTGAAAATTTGAAATCTTCCGTCCAAATTTCACCCATTTCCGGGAGTGTATATCGATCAATCATTTTTACCTTTCTAAGGTCATTTTTTTAAAAAGTTCTTCATTATCGCGGAGTATTTTTAATGTAATAGTTTGACCGGTTCTGAACTCCTGAAAAACACCTACAAGAGTTTGTTCGTTATTAATTTTGTAATCATCAATTTGAAGAATAATATCCCCAACTTTCAACCCACTTTTGTTAGCGGGAGATTTTGGTAAAATTTGAGTAATAATAACACCTCTTGTGTCATTGAGGTTATAATAATTTGCAATAGTTTCATCGAGTGACTGAATCCTGAGTCCAATATCGAAATCACGATCAATTTTTCCACTTTTCTTTAATTCACCAATTATTCGCTTCACTTTGTTTATTGGTATCGCAAAGCCCAAACCAATATTTCCCTGTGCTCCGCTGCCGCCTGTGAAAATAAGTGTATTCATTCCAATAGCATCACCTAAACTGTTAACAAGCGGTCCGCCGCTGTTTCCTCCATTTATAGCAGCATCGGTTTGAAGCATATTTAAATAATATCTGTTGTTAATTGGTTCAAGGTTCATACCCGTTGCACTGATAACACCAACTGTAACTGTTGGTTTGTCATTAAGTTCAAAAAGTCCGAAAGGATTTCCTAACGCAATAACCCATTCGCCAATGATCGCATCATCGGAATTTCCAAAAGAAATAAAAGGCAGATTTTTTTCATCAACTTTTAATAGACAAATATCAGTTATAGGATCGGAGCCAATAATTCTTGCTTTATAATGTTTGCCATTTGTCATAGTTACCGTGACCTCAGTGGCGTTTCCGGCAACATGATCGTTGGTTAAAATATATCCGTCATCTGATATAATGAATCCTGAACCAAGCCCCTTAACTTTTTGGCTGTAAGTACCTCTGTTACCGAAGAATTGTCTAAAGAAAGGATCATCAAAAAAAGAACCGAAGGGATCTTGATATTGACGGATCTGTGTAACGTTAATTCCAACCACAGCAGGACTAACATTCTTGACTGTTTCAGTTAAAATGTTTTTTCTAGATTTACTGACCTCATCATTTAATTTTGATTTGTCCTGATAAGATGCATTTTGGTAATTAAGTTCAGCATCTTTCTTATTTTGATCGAGGTTACATGATAGTGCTTGTGTGGTAAAAACGGAAAAGATCAGCAGGTAAAAAACTGAAATTATATTCCTTGTATTACTTTTCATATTACTTCTCTCGCTTAATAGTGTTCATGTTTTTAAATAATTCCTGAATGGGTTCTGTATGTTTTGATAAGATAATTAATAATAAACCAACAGAGAATAAAACTAAAATAGCCTCAGATCCAGGTTTTGGAAAAGCATATTTGATTGCAGTTGAAAGCGAAGTTAGTATTACTATTAAAGTCATTACTGATGAGGCAACATTGGCTACTGTAATATCTTTTTTCATGATATAAAATATTACCCATAAAATTGACCAGACCCCAAATGCATAAGGAAAAATGATTGTTGTACCGCCTGCGGCTGAAGCTAAACCTCGTCCGCCTTTTAATTTTAGCCAAGGATTGTAGCAATGCGCAAAAATACACGCAACTAGGGCAACCGCATGAAAAGCAAAATCATTCATAGACAACATTTTCAATATCAATATTGGGAGCATTCCTTTCAGAAAATCAATAACAAATACTATTATTCCTATTAATTTTGAATTTGTAACCTCGAAGGAATTCATCGCTCCAACATTTCCTGTACCAACGGTAGTTATATCAATGTTCTTTGCTTTTTTGAGAAGAAGAAAGGCTGTGGGCAAAGATCCAATTGCATAACCTAAAATAAGACTGATAAGATATTCCATATTTAAATATGTATTATTTGAAACTTTACTAAAATAATAAATTAGAGACTATTTTAACGAGGCAAAATAGATGGTGGAAAATAGAAATGTGCTGATGATGTAAAAAACTTGAGGCGCCGGTCGGAGTCGAACCGACGAATAGAAGTTTTGCAGACTTCCGCCTTAGGCCACTTGGCTACAGCGCCATCAAAAAAGAACAAAAGCGCCGGTCGGATTCGCCCCGATGAATATCGGGGTTGCAGACTTCCGCCTTAGGTCCCGATGAGTCGGGACTACAGCGCCAGAAAAAAATAAATCCACTTTTGTGGATTACTAGAGCGGGAAACGGGACTCGAACCCGCGACATCAACCTTGGCAAGGTTGCGCTCTACCAACTGAGCTATTCCCGCAATTCCGTGTAGTAATTTATTGAATAACTAACCTAAATATAATTCTATGTCATTATTCTTGCAAGTTTTTATAGAAGTAAAAAAATGCAAGATACTTCAGTTTTGTTGTTCAAAACTTAAAATCTTACGAGGACTCAAAAAAGATGATAAAGTGTCAGGATTTATTATTTTTGCTCCTAATATTTAATCTTATGTACGAAAAAGAAAGACAAGAATTAGTCGATAAAATCTCCGATAATGGAATTGAAGACATTTATGTTCTGAAAGCCATGAACGATGTAGAGCGGCATAAATTTGTCCCTGACGTGTTACTCGCTCATGCTTACAAAGATGTAGCACTCCCAATTGGATATGGACAAACTATCTCTCAGCCGTATACTGTTGCGTTTATGACTCAATCCCTAAAAGTTAAACCAGATGCGAAAATCCTGGAAATAGGAACAGGGTCTGGTTATCAAGCTGCAATTTTGTTCAAAATGGGAGCTAAAGTATATAGCATTGAACGACAATTTGAAATTTACGAACGTACTCGCAAACTTTTTGATAAGCTTCAAATACGTGTAAACACAAAATGCGGAGATGGTACAATCGGCTGGCAAGAATTTGCATCTTATGATGGAATATTGGTGACTGCGGGTTCACCGACTGTACCACTATCATTGAAAAAACAATTAGCAATTGGCGGAAGATTAGTAATTCCCGTAGGTGATAAGGTTTCGCAAAAATTAAAAGTAGTTACTAAAATTGAAGAAGATAAGTTTGAAACTGTTGATATACCTGAATTTGTTTTTGTACCACTTATTGGTAAAGAGGGTTGGAACCAAAAGTAATTGTTATTGTTGGTCCAACATGTTCCGGTAAAACAGAATTAGCAATTAATTTGGCTTCGCGATTAAAATCGGAAGTTATATCAGCTGACAGCAGACAAGTTTACAAATATTTAGACATTGGAACAGCAAAACCAACCAAAGAACAACTTAAAAAGGTAAAGCATCACTTCATTGATGTTTTATATCCCAATGAAAAATTTAATGCCAGTCAATTTTCAATAACAGCTTCAAAAATAATTTCAGATTTACAAGAAGAAGGAAAAAGCACGATAGTTGTCGGTGGTTCCGGTTTATATATTAAAGCTTTAATTGATGGAATAATTGATAAAGTTGAAAATGATGAAGCATATAGAGATGAACTTTATGAACTAAGAAAAAAGCACGGCAACGAGTTTCTTTACAACAAATTGCAGAAAGTTGATTCAGAATCGGCGCATAAAATACTGCCGCAGAATTGGAAGAGAGTTGTTCGAGCTCTAGAAGTTTATCACTTAACCGGAAAACCAATTAGTTATTTTCATTCCACTCAAAAGAAAACAGAAAATCATTTGTACAAACAATTTGGAATCCATTGGGAGCGAACCAAATTGTATGAAAATATTAATAAAAGAGTTGATTTGATGATAGCGGATGGTTTGGTTGAGGAAGTAAAATCAATACTTGCAATGAGTTATGATAAGAGTATAAATGCTCTGCAAACGGTTGGATACAAAGAAATAATATCCTATTTAGAAGGTGAGATTAGTATTGATCGAGCAGTTGAACTTATAAAACGAAATACGCGGCATTTTGCAAAAAGACAGTTTACGTGGTTCAGAAAGGATGAAAGAATTCAATGGTTTAATCTCAATGAGTTCAGTGGACTTGACCGAATAACAGAAAATATTATTCAATCTCTAAATTAAATTATTCAGATAAGGTAATTATTTAAACCAATTACAATTTTCAATATATTCGCATAATAACTTATCTAACTAAAAGAACCAAGAATTCCATAACCAAATACGGAGGAAAATATGGTCGGAATAGTAGGATATGGTTCGTACCTTCCACGTTATCGCATCAAAGTTGAAAGCATCGCAAAAGAATGGGGCTCCGATCCAGATGTAATCAAACGGGGTTTGCAGTTATACGAAAAGACTGTTCCCGGACTCGATGAAGACACTATCACTATTTCAGTTGAAGCAGCAAGAAATGCTTTGAAGAGAGCAGGAATAAATCCACAGGAAATTGGCGCTGTTTATATCGGGTCCGAATCACATCCATATGCTGTTAAACCAAGTGCTACAATTTTGATTGATGCTTTGGGAATTGGACCGCACGTTCACGTTGCAAGCTATGAATTTGCATGCAAAGCAGGTACGGAAGCAATGTATGTTGCTTATGCTTTGGTCAAAGCAGGAGAAATGAAATACGCAATGGGAATTGGTGCAGATACTTCTCAAGGCGCACCAGGTGATGCTCTCGAGTATTCCGCATCTGCAGGCGGTGCAGCTTTCATAATGGGAAAGGATAATGTTGTTGCAGAAATATTGTTCACTCATTCATACACATCTGATACTCCTGACTTTTGGAGAAGAGAGCATGAATTTTATCCAAGACATGCTGGACGCTTTACAGGTGAACCCGCTTACTTTAAACATATTGTGAATTCCGGTAAAGCTCTGCTTGAAAAATCTAAAATGAAACCCTCTGACTTTAAGTATGCAGTCTTTCATATGCCGAATGGAAAATTTCCTCAAATGGCTGGCAAACAATTAGGATTTACAAAAGAACAGCTTGAAGTTGGGTGGATTGTTCCTTGGATGGGAAATACTTACTCGGGTTCATCTCCAACGGGACTTGCAGCAATACTTGACGTTGCCAATCCTGGTGATATGATTTTTATGGTTTCGTTTGGTTCCGGTGCAGGAAGTGATGGCTTCATCTTTGAAGTAACAGATAAAATAAAAGATGTGCAGAACAAAGCACCGAAGTTGAGAGATATGCTTGATAAAGATAAAATTTATCTTGATTACGGGCAGTATGCAAAGTATCGTGGTAAAATTATTTTGAACGAATAAAGTTAAAATGAATGATTGAATTGTTGAATGATCGATTGATTCTTTACATTCATCCATTGAGTCATTCAGGCAAACAACCTTTATTGAAAGGAATTCTTATATGAGAGATGTAGCAGTAATTGGAATAGGCATGACACAGTTTGGGGAGTTGTGGGGTAAATCCATTAAAGATATTTTTGTCGAAGCTGCTCTAAAGGCTATTAAAAATGCGAGAGTTGATCATATTGATTCAATGTATGTTGGTTCAATGAGCAGCGGATTGTTTGTCGGGCAAGAACATTTAGGAGCAGTACTTGCAGATTATCTCGGACAAACACCAATCCCGTCAACAAGAGTTGAATCTGCTTGTGCTTCCGGCGGCGCAGCATTCCGAGCAGCGTATTTTGAAGTAGCTTCAGGTGCAAGCGATATTGTGCTTGCAGGCGGAGTTGAAAAGATGACGGACGGTGCCGATGTTACAGACACACTTGCGACTGCAGCTGACCAGGAATATGAAGTATATCAGGGTGTTACGTTTCCCGGTTTATATGCAATGATTGCAAATGCTCACATGCATGAATACGGAACCACCAGGGAGCAGCTTGCAGCTATAGCGGTTAAGAATCACAGAAATGGAGCGCACAATCCTAACGCTCAGTTCAGAAATCCAGTAACATTAGAACAGGTAATGAACGCAACTTTAGTTGCGGATCCTTTGAGATTATTAGATTGCTCTCCGGTTAGTGATGGCGGTGCTGCAGTAATTATTTGCTCAATGGATATGGCTAAGAAGTTCACTGATACAATCATCAAAGTTAAAGGAACGGCGCAAGCTTCAGACACAATCGCACTTCATTCCAGAAAAAGTCTAACAACATTAAACTCGGTTGTTACTGCAGCTCAGAAGGCGTATAAAATGGCTGGAGTAACTCCAAAGGATATTAAGTTTGCAGAAGTTCACGATTGTTTTACTATTGCTGAAGCAGTTGTTTATGAAGATTTAGGATTCTGCGAAAAAGGAAGTGGCGGACCTGCCGCAGAAGAAGGACGAACGGCAATTGATGGAAAAACTCCGATTAACACAAGCGGCGGTTTGAAATCTAAAGGTCATCCTGTTGGTGCAACAGGCATAGCACAAATAATTGAAGTATACGAACAGCTTACCGGACAGGCAGGGAAGCGTCAAGTTAAAAATGCACACATCGGTTTGGCTCAGAATATGGGCGGTTCTGGTGCAAGCTGT
>JBGSOQ010000221.1:0-4479 GCA_041739035.1 Ignavibacteriaceae bacterium
TTAACAGTCATGTTCTTTACAAAAAATTTCTTTGCATTAATATTTTCAAGCATTTTAGAAAAAACAATTTGATTTCCTCTTTTCAAAATGTTCAATTTATAAATTGTTTGATCATTAAAATTATTAGCTATTAATCTTTTAGTTCCATTGGTTCTAATTTCACCGGCGAATAATTGATTAAGGTTGTCAATTTGCAAATAAGTATTTAATTCTTTAACAGCAAACTTATTTACAAATCGATCACGGCTAACTAAAATATACGGCTTTTGATTAGACTCAACAAAGCTAATAACTGCTTCCTTTTCAAGATTAAAAAAATCATTCGAAATTGTGATAAAATCAGATATGTCTTTTATCTTTAATTTTAAGAGTAATTCCGCTTTTTGTTCATCGGGAAGAAATATTTTTTTGAATAGTTTAATTGAATCATCGTCATTTTTCCAAAAGAAAAGTTTAACTCCTTTGAAAGATGATAAATCAGCGCCAATAACTTTCTCGGAAATAATATAATCTGTAAGCAGCTTCCATTTATCTTCCTTCACAAAAATTTCGATTGATAGCTTATTATTTGTTAAGGACGATACGAAAAGTCTCAAGTCGTCGCTTTTAGATGCTTTAATCTGTGCAATTGGCCGCGCCGAATAGAATTCCTCGCGAAGAGTTTTTCCATCATTAAAATTTACATTTAGTGCCTCAATTAATTTTTTACCGCTGGAAAAACAAAAAAAATCGGTTGATTGATTTGAATTGGTATTTACAACAAGCCGATTGTGACTGCCACGCAGCGGGATTGAATAATAAGTTGCTGGTACACCTTCATTATCCCGGATTACCAGCTTTAAGCTTTTGTCATAACTATCAATAAAGCATAGATCATTTATCGAGTTATTATTGGCATCGAAATAAAAAATATCTTCAGGATTAACTGAAAAAGAAATGTCGAGATCGGATGATAACGACGACAACCTTGTATTGGTTAAAAACGTTCCGTCATCACTTAAAACAGCCAGCCCATCAATGAATTTGCTATAAAACGGAATTATGCTTTTTAATCCCTCTTTCCGAAGAAGTTTAATTTCCGGGTAAAACTCAAATTCATCTTCTGCAAATATTACTGAAACAATTGAAGTATCAGTATTTAAATAAGCTAAATCAATTTCGCCATCTCTATTAAAATCAGCAACTATAAATTCATTTGGAAAATAATCAGTATTTATTTCAACTTGTTTGGAATATGACGAAGAAAAATCTCCGTAAAATATTTTCAATTTTTTACCTTCCGAGAAAATCAAATCCTGATATGAATCTAAATTCATATCAAAAGCATGAAGATTACCTGCTTTTTGACTCAAACTTATTGATCTGGTTGATTTGAAGTTTCCTCTTCCATCATTAAGAAAAAGCTCAAGGGTATTGTTCAGAAGATTTCGGGCCACAATATCATGTAAACCATCGTTGGAGATATCAATAAAAAGCGCTTCGGAATAACTGGCCTTAGACGTAACCTTTATCTCGTTCAATTTGTTATCGAAAAATTTTAGAATGCTCAATCCTTCAAAAGCGGGTCCAGATATAAGTATCTCTTGATTGGAATCGCCATCAATATCAGCGGTGCTTAACTTTTCCGGGTAAGATTTGAACAAGTATTTTTGGGTAACCGTTGGTTTTCCGTCTAAGGTAAATTCACAAAAACCAGCTGTTAAATTTTTCCGTGAAGTGAATGCATAATTTTTTATTTCATTATTCTTTTCCCTTATTGGGATGAAGTTTGAAATGGGAAATGGAAACTCAAACTCTTCAGCTTCAGCAAATGTTTCATTTCTCTCCCCGGCAAAAAGCGATACTACATTAGAAGAAGGATTGTAAAGGATAAGATCGGAGTATGAATCATCGTTGTAATTTAGCGAAAATATTTTCGAATAACCCGAAGAAAACTGATAGGAATTTAATTTGCAAAAACCGTTTATCGGGATTTGCGGTAAGATTTCAGACGATAAAAAAAAGAGGAGAAACAAAAAACTAATTCTGTTTGATTCTATCTTTAAGTCTATTTTCTCTCCTGATAAGTGCTTCTTCATATCTTCTTTTTTCATCTTCAGATTCGGGAATGGCCTGGACACCTAAAGTCGGCTTTCCCTCATTATCTACTGCAACAAAAGTCAGATAAGCAGTATTTGTGTGAATTCTTTTTCCTTCTTTGAATGATTCTGCATAAACCTTAACACCAATTTCCATCGAAGTTTTGAATACCCTATTTACAGATGCGACTAAAGATACTGCATCGCCTAATTTTATGGGATGATGAAAATCAATTCTATCGACAGAAGCTGTAACACATACTCTTTGATTATGTTTTGCTCCGCTAAGCGCCGCACAAATATCTATCCAATGCATCAGTTGCCCGCCAAGAAGGTTGCCTAATTGATTCGTATTGTTAGGCAGAACCAACTCTGTCATCGTGATAATTGAGTCACTGACCTTTTTTGATTTTATCATTACTTAGAGGCAGAAAGCTGATTTTCAAGAGAAGCTTTTAAGTTTTCCATTTCCTTTGCTCGCTGGTCATTTGGATAGCGCTGAAGGAATTTGGAAATTTCATTCACAGCATCTACGTTTTTGTCCCGCGCAATTAGAATATTGATTTTATTGTACAAAGCCATTGGAGCGTATCGAGTATCATGATAAACTTCAACCACATTATCATAATACTTCATAGCAGCAATATAGTATTCCAGCTTTTCATAAATCAGCGCACTGTTGTATTCCTTTTCCGCCAGCTTAGTATTTAACTCATTGATTTTCTTTTCAGCTTCAGGAACATTTTGGTTTGCGGGAAAAAAATCGAGAAATGCCTGATACTCTTCAATCGCCTTTTTAGTATATTTTTGATCGAGTGTGAAATTAGGTGAAAGTTCGTAATAACTTTCCGCCAGCATAAATTGTGCTTGAGGAACAAACTCACTAACCGGCATATTTTTAATCAGCTTACTGAATTCAAAAGCGGCTAAGATCAGCTCGTTTCTTTTGAAACGTGACATTGCGAGGTAATACTGCGCATCATCAATTACAGCATTGCCCGGAAATTGAAGAATAATTGCTTGAAGTTCAGTTATTGCCAGTTCATAATCTTCATCGTTATAAAGCCTTATGGCATAATCTAATCTTTCCTGAGAACCCATATTAGTTGTATCAATGGCTGCCGAACATCCAAAAAAGAGTAATAATAAAATATAAAACGATAATAATTTTTTCATTTGAGAATAATTTGTTGAAAAAGGTGTTCAATAATAACTAAATCCGTTTAGGCATCAAAGGTAAAATACTGTTACTTACTTCGAACTGTGAAGAATAGAGCGATTACAACAGCGGCCGTAGTGATTGCAACCAATGGTTCAAATAGGTTTGAAAAGAATGGTTCGGAAGGAATTTCCCCCTTAGTAAAAGGATAGGATGAATTTTCAATTGTCTGAATCTCATCAAATTTAACCGAATCTACGCTTTCAAAGTGAAAATTATCCATGTTAATTACTTTATCATGCAGACGGTAACTGCCTGAAAGAGATATTTTTCTCGTAACGTAATGATCTCCAAGGAAACCATCCCTAAAAACTTCTCCATAATTAACTGAAGCATCTTCGATTGAATAGTTCAAGCTAATATTCTCAGATGAATTCGGAGTTGTGCTAATATTTTTCTTTTCTGTTTTAATTGACTTAAAAATTTGATCTTCCAAAATAGAGTATGATGTGCCAAGCTTTAATTCAACATAAATGTCTTTTTGTGAATCTGAAATATTTATCAACGCTTCAGCAATTGAGGAATCAACTAGTACTTTGAAAACATCAAGATTCGTTTTGGTCTGGGCCTGTACCAAAATACTAAATACGATCACTAAAACAGCAACCCACCATTTCAATCGTGTGCCTGATGAAAATATCATTGGTTCCTTCCAGCAGCAATATCTCTCAACTTTGCAATTCGTTCCTCAACAGGAGGATGAGTTGAAAATAATTTCATTACTCCGCCGCCATGAAGAGGATTAAGAATAAACATGTGCGCAGTAGCAGGCCCAGCATGATCAACCGCCTTAATCTGATTTGCCTGAGACAATTTGCCTAATGCTGATGCTAATCCGAGAGGATTGTGAGATATTTGCGCACCGCCGGCATCTGCCATAAATTCTCTTGATCTTGAAACAGCCATTTGTAAAAGAGTCGCAGCAATTGGAGCAACAATTAACATCACCAGTGATGATAATCCGCCTCTATCTCTATCTTCACCTCTGCCGAACATAGCAGCCCAGCCAGCCATTTGGGCTACGTATGTTATTGTACCAACAAAAGTGGCAGCAACAGTACCGATTAAAATATCCCGATGTTTTACGTGCGCAAGTTCATGAGCCATAACTCCAGCCAATTCCTGATCATTTAATATTCTTAAAATTCCTCTGGTTGCAGCAACTGCGGCATGCTGCGGATT
>JBGSOQ010000336.1:0-7386 GCA_041739035.1 Ignavibacteriaceae bacterium
GTGTGTCAAGTTTAAAACCATTTATATTAAAATCAGTTCGCAGTTTTGCTTCAGTTTCAAGCCAGTATTCATTATTGGAATCAATACCGTCAATTTTCCCATACTTGAATGTAAAATAACCAAGTGCTTTTACTAATTGATCATAATTGTGCAAATCTTCAACCCGGAAATATTCTGTCAAGGCGTGCTGTAATTCTGGTCTCAAATGGTCAAATTGTTCTTCTGCCAAACCAAGAACATTGACGCCATATTTTCTCAACGCCACACAGAAGTTGTAATAGTTGGGTGGAAAATGCGGCGACAAATAGATGTAATTCATATCTGAGATTCCTTATAATTTTAAGGAAATAAATATAACACATCTAAAATAATTACGGTTGGAATGATTTACCTAAAAGGGGTTAAATATTATTTTATGTTGTGGGAATTTCACTTTTTATTCTAAGAACTAAAAGCAAAATTCCCACAGTCATATTTAGGAATAATTATTTCATCAGCAGCATTTTCTTTGTTTCACATTTGACGTTTCACTTTTTACCTCAGCAGAATCATCTTCTTCGTATTAATGAAATTTCCAGCTTGAATTCTATAAAAATAAACTCCGCTCGGCAGATCACTTGCATTAAAATCAATTGAGTGATAACCAGCTTCCATTTCTTTGTTAACCAATGTTTTTACTTCGTTGCCAAGCACATCAAAAACTTTAAGGACTTGCAAACTGCTGACTGGCGACTGCCAACTGATCTTTGTTGTTGGATTAAAGGGATTAGGATAATTTTGAAATAATACAAATTCTGAAGGTGTTGGTATGTGATCTTTCACTTCAGTAGGTTTAGGTAATCTATAGTTCTTAAAATAGTTCCAGATAAGTTCACTAGCGTTTATGTCCGCATTAGTTGTTCCAATAGTTCCCCAACTCAAAACCAAATGTTGTTTATCGCCACCCGGCCAGCTATGTCCTCCGCTTAACACTTTATAAAAGACCACATCACCGCTATCCGAAAGAAAATGGTATCTAATTTTTTGGACAGTACATCCATCTAGAGTATCTAAATTGGGCATTGAAATTGTGTCAGGTGGATTGCAATGATTAAAACTTGTCCAATGATTTAAGGTTTGTTGCACAGAACCCCAATCATATGCACCATTATAAGGTACAATCTGATCAGCTGTGCCATGAATTTTAAGAACCGGCATAGCATGCAAGGTACTAGTGCTGTTTAAAAAAGATTGTGCCATAACACCTGCAACATCTGCAATTGCTGCGATTCTATTGCTGAGCTGACATGCTAATCTGTGGCTCATAAAACCACCGAGTGAAAATCCGCAGCTATAAACCTTTTCTTTGTCAATACTATAATGACTTCCTAATGTGTCTATCAATGCACTGAAGAATCCTACATCATTGGTATTATGAGTAACATACGAGATTCCACAATTCCACGCAGCGTCTATTGCATTTGGGTAGACGACTATAAATCCGGCCGTGTCTGCTACTTCGTTCATTCGAGAATAATCCATCTGCTGCTGAGCACTGAGAGTAATACCATGCAAATTAAATACAACAGGCAATTTGGCAGTATCATTGTAATCCTGAGGAAGGAAAACGATATAATCCCTCAACTTTCCCTCGAATACAAAACTGCCTGTTTGGACTTGAGCAAATGAAACAATAGACAAAAGAAATAGAACAGGAAGCAATACACTCCTTAAATAATTATTGCCTCGTCCATTATTGGAAGAAAAAACTAAAGGATTCCCTTTTTCAAGTTTCATGATGACCTCCTTAATTATTACTTAACGTAATAAAATCATTTTCTTGGTTTCAATAAATCCGCCAACTTTTAATTGATAAAAATAAATTCCGCTAGCTAAGTTCGATCCATCAAACTCAACTTCATAATTGCCTGCTTCCCTATACTCATCAACTAATTTTATAACTTCATTTCCTAGTACATAGTATACTTTAAGTGTTTGCCAACTGCTGACTGGCGACTGCCAACTGATTTTAGTACTTGGGTTGAATGGATTGGGATAGTTCTGCTCAAGTATGAATGATAATGGCCGTTGTAAATCTTCCTTAACACCTGTTATTACGTTTACTCGGATTGAGTCCACCCAATATGTCCAACCGTCAACACTCATTTCAGCTTTGAGATTAAAATATCCGGGAAAGATTGATTCAACAAAAGTAACTGCTATCCACGAAGAAGCTCCTCCACTTGTTCCTGCAGCTAGGGATGGTAGACTTATTGCTCCAGCTATTGAGGTCACCCAAGGATCATTGCATTTCACTTGTATTTTTGCGTTTGAAATTGTTAGTGAATTCCCCTCATTTCTCACAAATGGTCTTAAGTTGTAGTAATTGGTGATGCCTTTTACTAGCCGAACGCTATCCAGTTTTATTGGCCCCGCAGTTGTAAATCTTGTTAAATTAGGTTGATAGAAATATTCACCCGTTTGTTTATCAAGTGTGCTAGTGCTTACATTAAAGTAATTTTCCTCACTTATTGATTGTATTAAGGCACCCCAAAAATTATCATTTGCCAAAGAATCACCATGTAAGCCGTCATCATACAAAATTGTGGAGTCAGATATAGACTTATCCTGGCTTGCATAAATAACATTAGCTGTTACTTCGTGCTGATCAGTGTTAACAAGGTTTGCTGTAAAATTTAAAATATCATTCGATTTGTTAACAAAATATTTATTCAGTGCGGTATTTATTACATGTATATGGCCACGATTACCTTTTGCAATCATAACGGAATCCAGAAATTGAAAACCGAGTATACATTTGATCCATGTGACTGCCATTGAAAGACTGAAATTCATAAGGTAAACCAAGTTTATCGAGAGAATCAGCGAAAGCTTTACTAAAAGGATATACCCCGTATTCATCCCTTGTTCCGCAATCAAAAAATATTGTTAAATCAGAGTCTAGTGTTATATTTTTTGCAAGAAATGCAGGATCATGCACCGCCCAGCGATTCCAAACTGAATCTATCCAGTTACCAAGACTATCAAGCGGGAAATCCACTGGATAGGGCGTATTATTAAGATTAGGAGAAAATGCCCCTGCCATAGAATAAAAGAAAAAAGTCCTATAAGTCCCGCTCCCAGCATTAGGATTATACAAACTAACCGGTGCACCACCATTTTCTGCCAGAATTAATGGAATCCAATCGGAAAAATGTTTAAAGTCAAGTGGCCCGCTATTGGCTACTACGCCGCAATATATATCCGGATGTTTAAGCGCCAATTTCATAGATCCAAAAGCCCCTGTGGAGTGACCCATAATTGCCCGCTTTTCTCTTGAGGGAATTGTATTATAGGCAGAATCAATAAGCTCAACTAAATCATATACAATATAATCCTCAAAATTCCCATACAACTCAGAGTTTGTATAATAACTACCACCCCAAGGCGGGGCACTTCCATCTGGTTTAACTGCGATAAATGGTGTAACAAGGTGAGCAGCAATTAGATTATTGAAAACGCCGAATAAATCCGTATAATAAGTATGATTTACACCCGCACCATGCAAAAAGTATATAACGGGATATCTAACTGTAGAATCAAGCTGATTATAGCCTTGTGGTAAGTAGATTTGAACTCCTCGATTCTTACCTGCTGATTTACTATAAAAACTTGTGTTCACTATTGCCCCCTGAGCAAAAACCTCAAACGAGTAATTGCAGATTATAAAAATTAGGGCAGAGATGATTAAGTAGTATTTCCTTAAGTATAACTTTTCCCCAGAATGATTAGCAACAGTTCTATGTAACATAAGACCTCCTTTCTTAAATCAAACCTCCGAGGATTAACATACACTCGGAGGTTTTTAGAATTATTACTTTAAGAGTAAAAGCTTTTTGGTTGTGGTGAAATTTCCTGCTCTTAGCTGATAAAAATAAACTCCACTCGTAAGCTTTGATCCATCGAACTCAACTTTATGAAAACCTTTCTCTTGTTCTCCATTCACAAGTACCGCAATATCTTCGCCTAATGCATTTAACAAGGTGAGCTTTGCATTACCTTTTTCCTGCAACACATAACCAATTGTTGTTGTTGGATTGAATGGATTAGGATAGTTTTGCTCAAGTGTGAATTTATCAAGAACTCTTACATCAACTTCGATTTCATTGGAGTACTCAAATGTTCCACTGTAGTCTATTTGTTTTAGTCTGTAGAAATATTTTCCCGGATCAACCAGCTTATCAACATAGTTGTATTGATTTGGAGAAGTAGTCGTCCCATGCCCTTTAACTGAGCCAACCGTAACAAATTCGTTACCTCCAAATTTTCTTTGTATCTCAAACCCTTGATTGTTTAGCTCGGTTGCGGTCATCCAATTCAGTGTAGCTTCTTTTCCGTTTGCTGTTGCTGTGAATGAAGTTAGTTCAACTGGTGTTTCTGTTGGATCTTGGGATGGATCGTATTCCCAGGTTTGTGATATTCCAGTCCCAGTTCCCCAATCATTTGATCCTCCAAGAATATAAACTTTATCATCTACTACGGTACCTGCAAAAAAACAGTTTTTTATTGGCATATGTTCCCTTGAAACCCATTCATCACTATCAGGATAATAAACTTCAAGCGTATCTAATGCTGGATTTGAACCATTATTGTCTCCGCCAATAACAAAGATTTTATTACCGATGGTAATTGCTTGGTGACCAAATCGTGCCGTGGGCATATTTTGTTTTAGAGCCCAAGTATTTGTTTGTGGATTATAAGAAAATGTATGTGAAAAGGGTGTCCATTTACTATTTTCTGATCCGCCGAAAGTATAAATTGATCCGTTGTAAACAGTAGCAGCTATGTTTCCGCCCCCAGTTGGCATAGATGTTTTTGCTGTCCATGTATCCGTTAAAGGATCATAAGCCTCACATGCAGGTGAGGGCTGGGTAACTCCATGATTCCCTCCTATGTTATAGATTATTCCATCTACAACGCAAGCTTGTGCACTCCTTCGCACACTAAGCATGTCCGCTTTTCTTGTCCAGGTATTTGTTGCTGGGTCGTAAGTATCAACTCTCTTCGTTGCAGTTGGATAACCGCCACCTATAACGTAAATGATCCCATTAACAACTGAACACGATGGCCAACCTCTTGGTTGCGGCAGAGGACTTTTTATTTGCCATGTATCCGTAGAAGGATCATATACTTCGTTAACTGCAAAGTCCCCAGATGCGGTGGAATATCCTCCAATAACATATATTTTGTTTTCTACAACACAAGCACAAGCACCTACTCTTTCTGTAGGTATAGGTGCTTTCTCTGTCCACCCATTTTGTCCCTGGAAAGGATCATATTCCCAAGTCCTTAATCCACCCCTTGACCAGTTTGTAGTACCTTCAAAAACGTAGATTTTATCATTTACTACAGCACAAGATAAAAAGGCGCTGGCAACAGGCATATTTGATTTTATCCACCAAGTGTCAGTTGCTGGATCATACATTTCTACGGCAGCTGATGATACATTTTCGCCTGTAGCACCACCAATTAAGTATATTTTTCCATTAACTAAACATGCTTGCGAGACAGTTCTACGTGTCCACAAGTCATGTTTCTTTTCCCATGTATCTGTCTTAGGATCGTAAGTGTAAAGTGTGTTTAGACCCGTACCGTAACCACCTCCAAATACGTAAATCAATCCATTATACACAGCGACTGATACCACTCCACCACTACTTTCGGGAAAATCCTTAAAATATGTCCACGTATCTGTTAGGGGATCATAAAATTCACACTTTTGTATGTTTGGGTAGCCTGCAATTACATAAATTTTTCCGTCAACGACGGCTGCTCTTCCATTAGTTCTGGCAAGATTCAAATCTTTTCTTGTTGTCCATGAGTTTGTTGCTGGATCATAAACTTCTACTTTTCTTAGTGCCTGAGGATAACCACCACCAATTACATAAATAACTCCATTCATAACAACGGAAGAAAGAAATCCCCTTGCAGTTGGCATTGGTGCTTTTGTCACCCAAGTGTTGGTCGAGGGATCGTACATTTCATTGATAGCAACATTTGTACTATTTGGCCATCCACCAATAAGATAGATTTTACCGTCAACCACAGCTGCTGTGGCACCGCCCCGTGGTGTTGGAATATCAGCCTTTTGTGTCCATCCAGGTTGGGCATTAATCTGGATAGAAACCACAGCTAAGGAAACTAGGATTAAATATAATTTCCTTAACCAAAAATTTTCCCCTGAAAAACGAGAAGTAATTTCGTGTAACATAAGTCCTCCTATTATTGATAATAATGTTAATTAAAGCTTTACGCCTATGAGATCAATTTTAAGATAATCCTAACGAATTAATGTCATTTTCATCCTTTCTGAAAAATCTCCAGCCTGAAGCTCATAGAAATAAGTGCCTGCAGACAAACCAAGTGCATTGAAGTCGATTTGATATGTTCCCGCTTCTTTTTCCTCATTCATTAAAACTCTAATTAGTTCTCCCTCTCTGCTAAAAACTTTTAATTTCACAGTGGTTTTGTATGCAATGCAAAATTTTATTGTAGTTATTTCGCTAAACGGATTAGGATAATTTTGACTCAAGTAAAACTCTGTCGGAGTCAAATTATTATTGTTGATTACTGTATCTTTTATAAGGTTCATAAAAACCTCGATTTCTTTCTTCATAAAACCTTCGAGGTTTGCGCATTAGATATCAGCAATGAAACCCTGTCTGCCGACAAGGCAGGCTCGAAGGTTTCTTATTCCTTAGCAATTTTCGACCTCACCCCGCCCTCTCCTTGTTCCACCAGAGGCGGACAGGAAGGAGAGGGAACGGAAGGGTGAGGTCTATAACTTGGCAGTCATTTCAACCTTGTAGAATGACTGTCGTATGTTGAGCAACCTCGACTGTTATTTATGCTCCTTCACGTAGCAGTTCGTACCGCCATCGCCATACCAATTCATTGGGCCTTTGTACTTGATGATATCATCACCATGAAGCTGCATTCCGTTTATAGCGCCACCTTTTCCATGCCCTACCCACTTCAATGGGCAAATAGTAACTATCTCCCCAGTCGTTGGATCAGGACCCAAAAACATTTTTCCATGCCAACTGATTTCCCATACTCCGCCGAGGGCATCAGGATTATCAGGTGTAACTGTCAATTTTCCCCAAGTAAAACCTTCAAAAATGTTGATGTCGAATATGGAATTCAATTCAAGGAATCCATTTCCTGTAAGAAGATTAGGTTTACCATCGCTGAACGTTGCTTCGAAACGAGTAGTAAATAGTACACCTTTTGTGATCGTTTTACCATCACTAGCTTCGTGAGCATCACCAGGTGACACAACCGAGGTTGGGTATTCTTTGCCTGTGAATGGCCTGATGATGTTTTTCTGTAAAGAAGTTGGTGACT
>JBGSOQ010000349.1:0-5837 GCA_041739035.1 Ignavibacteriaceae bacterium
CCATTTGCGTTCTTCATTTGCGGATGGAATTGATGCTTTACACGTGCATCCTTATGACACGATAGGCAATTTATGGGTTGAATGTTCTCTTTATGAGGAAGATCTTCAGCACTAAAACCAACATGACATGAGACGCACGTAAGTTTTCTGTGAGGTGAATTTTGAAGAACTTTTGCATTTACATAAAGTGATAGCTGTTTGCCTTTTCTTTCCATCGTTAAGGTGTTATCCTCATGGCAAGCTAAACAATCCTCATTTGATTGAGCAGCTATGGCGGGAAAATACAAGAGTGTAAAAATAAATATTATAAAGCAAGCGAATTGAATTTTTTTAAGTTTCAGATCATTGCTGTTTTTTTTGAACAGAAAATTTTCCATTAGGCTCATAAATTTCAATTAAGATAAAATGATGTGTGAAAATATTTAATTCTACTGAAATGTTCGACAACTATTATTATATCTTGAGTTGATATTTGAATACATTACTAGAATCAACAAACATTTTCAAAGAATATGCCGTAAAATAGGAATGATTTCTGTATAATCGAACATTCTTTTCTTATTTTACTCTCATTACTTAGAATCCGACAAATCTCAATTTTCATTTCCGAGAAGCAACTATTTGGCTTTGTCATAAGTTGCTTATGGGGCAAATAAAAAATGGGGATTTTCCTTTACTCTAATCTTATCTAAAACTTACTTTTAGCATCAAGCTCAAACATTTTATAGATGCTTTCCTTTTCGTATCCATTTTTGTGATGGTACTCATTTATATGCGGATCATATATGTAATCTTCTTGCCAGCGGTTTATGTTTTGAACTATCTTACCTATCGCATCAATTATGATCTGTAACTCTTCTTCCATCATTGTAGGATGAATTGACATTCTAACCCATCCCGGCTTCTCTGAAAGATCGCCATGATCAATTTTCTCGGTAATCCGCTGAGACATTTGAGGTGTAACATGAAGTAAGTAGTGACCATAAGTTCCGGCACATGAGCAGCCGCCTCTTACCTGAACACCGTAACGATCATTTAATAATTTCACAATTAGATTGTAGTGAATATTATCAACATAAAATGAAATTGCACCGAGCCGATCTTCAATAGTATCAGCAAGAATGTGAAGTCCGGGAATTTTTCTTAATCCTTCGAAAGCAAGTTTTACTAAGTGTTTTTCTCTCTGCAAAATATTATGAACTCCCATTTCTTCTTTCAGTTTGATGCAAAGTGATGCTCTAATTGATTGGAGAAATGCCGGAGTTCCTCCATCCTCGCGAGCTTCGATACCGGAAACAAACTTATGTTCACCCCAAGGATTTGTCCAATCAACTGTACCACCACCCGGATCATCAGGAACACGGTTTTTGTAAAGTTTTGAATCGAAGATTAAAACTCCCGATGAACCCGGACCGCCTAAAAATTTGTGAGGTGAAAAGAAAATTGCATCCAATTTTTGCATAGGATCTGAGGGATTCATATCAATGTTTTCATAGGGTGCAGAACAGGCAAAATCAACAAAGCAATATCCGTCATGCTCATGCATCAATTTCGCCATTTCATAATATGGAGCGTGAATGCCTGTTACATTGGAGCAAGATGTAAATGAACCAATTTTTAGTTTCCTGCTGCTGAATTTCTTTAGTTGTTTTTCAAAATCACTCAAATCAACTAAACCTTCATCTGTAGGATTGATTACCACAACATCTGCAATGGTTTCAAGCCAAGATGTTTGGTTTGAATGATGTTCCATGTGAGTAATAAATACAACCGGACGAAGCTCATCGGGCAGCGAGAAAAAATCTCTAAGCTGTTCGGCAACTTTAAGTCCTAAAATTCTCTGAAATTTATTTACCATTCCCGTCATACCAGATCCGGCAGTGATTATAACATCATCAGGTTTTGCATTAACATGTTTTTTGATGATGTCGTGAGAATGATGATATGCAATTGTCATCGAAGTGCCGGTAATACTTTCTTCAGAATGCGTATTACCAACAAATGGTCCAAATACTTCGCTAATCGTTCTCTCAATCGGTCTGTACAATCTTCCGCTGGCTATCCAATCAGCATAAATAATTTTTTTCTCTCCATACGGAGAAAGAAATGTTTGATCAATACCGATTGTATTTTTTCTGAATGGTTCGAAGTATTTTTCTAACGAGTTCAATTGACTTTCATTTATTGGTTGCTGAAAATAGGAAAATTTACATGAAAATAGAATTCAATATCCGAGTAACGTGAATAAAAGTTTTCAACTTCATTCTTTTTTTTCTAATTTTTGCTATCAATTCATTACAAATAAGACGCTTGCTTTATGAGCTACATAATCGGTATTGATGGAGGCGGAACAAAAACCCATTGCTTGCTCACAGATTTCCACGGCACAATTTTACATGAATGTTTCGGCGGTCCATCTAATTTTCTTGTTCAAGGAATTGAACCAGTATCTGAAATTCTTTTCAAACTTATCAACTCTTGCATAAACGCTGTTGAAATTCATATTGATGAAATAAAAATTATTTTGTTGGGCACAACCGGCGCCGGCAGAAGATCTGACGCGGAAAGACTTGAACTTGGTTTTGCAGATTATCTTGCCAAAAATAAAACCAGTTTGAATTTATTCAGAGTTGAAAGTGATGCCAGAATTGCACTAGAAGGAGCATTTTCAGGAAAACCTGGCAGCATTTTAATTGCGGGAACAGGATCAATCATGTTTGGAAAAGATGCTAAAGGAAATATTCATCGCGTCGGTGGTTTTGGCAGATATTTGGGCGATGAAGGAAGCGGTTTTATTCTTGGTAAAAAAGGACTGGTTGCTGCTTCCAGAGAGTTTGATGGACGCGGACAGAAAACCTTGATTTCGGAATTACTTAAAGAAAAATTCAAAATTGATTCACCGGAAATTTTAATTACAGAAATTTATAAAAACAATTTTGATATCGCTTCAGTTGCACCTCTTGTTATCGAAGCTGCTGAAAAGAGAGATGAGTTAGCATCAACAATAGTTGAAGATGAAACAGACGAACTGCTGTTGCATATTTCGACAATGCATAAAAAAGTGAATGAAAAAATTTTATTAACAGCCTTCATTGGGGGAATAATTACACATAAAAATATTTACTCAGATACATTGCGCAAGAAGATTTACGAAAATCTTCCTAATGTTGAAGTTAAAAATGCAGAAAATTCTCCTGCAATGGGCGCCGTGTTGTTGGCAAAACACATTCTCAAAGCGTATTCCCATTTTCAATAGAAATTTATTCCAGCAAAATTTCGGAGCAACTTATGTTTGGTAAAAAACCTTCTTATCGAAATCCGTGGGCTTGGGTTCCAACACTTTATTATGCGCAGGGAATTCCCTATGTAGTTGTGATGCTTGTTTCGGTTATAATGTATAAGCGAATGGGAATATCAAATGCCGATATTGCTTTTTATACAAGTCTGCTCTATTTGCCATGGGTAATCAAACCATTGTGGTCACCATTTGTAGATATTTTCAAAACTAAACGTCTTTGGATTTTGGTAATGCAGCTAGTCGTTGGAGCAGGATTAGCAGGAGTTGCATTTGTAGTTCCTCTGCCGAGTTTTCTTCAATATACTCTCGCATTTTTTCTTTTGCTTGCTTTCAGTTCAGCAACACATGATATAGCAGCTGACGGTTTTTATATGCTGGGAATGTCCGAACATCAGCAAGCTTTCTTTGTTGGAATAAGAAGCACTTTTTACAGACTTGCAATGATAACCGGACAGGGTTTGTTGGTTATTCTAGCAGGATATTTTGAAACTCATAGCGGTTTGCCGCCAGCAAAAATTGAAGTTTCTTCTAATCCTAAAGCAAAAATTGAACAATTAGTTGTTGATAATGATTTTGTAAACTTTTCAAAAGATGATGAGTTAAAAGTAATTGCTAATATTAATTCAATTAACATAAGTACTGAGAAAAGAACCAAAGCTGCGGTTGATTCAATTACTCATTTCCTTCAAAGTAAAAATATCAATAATGGTTTTTACAACACACAAAGCAAGCGTCCTAAAATATCTGAGCTTAAGCTAAAACCTGAGGATTACAATAAACAAGTGGGGAATATAGCTCTGCTTTCGTTTACTCTTTCCTCTCAACCAAAAGAGGATAAAGATTATGTTGTAATCTTTGATCGCGATGGAGGTGATAAAAGTATTTCAATTTTGGAAGGAACGCGATTCGTCTTCAATAAAAGTAATTGGAACAAACCCGCCTATTCAATTTTACAGCTTGACTCAAAACTTAAGACTGAAACATCTGCAACCTTCAAAGCCATTTCAGGTGATATTCCTTGGGCATGGTCAATGACTTTTTTGATGTTGACAGGATTATTTATTGTATTCTTTATTTACCATTATTTCATTCTGCCTTATCCGGTCAGCGACGGACCTGCCATTAAGGATGGTGTAAGAAGCGTTGGAAAAGAATTCATCGGAACTTTTTCTTTATTCTTCAAGAAAAAAGAAATCCTTTTTATAATTACGTTTCTGCTTATTTATAGATTTGGTGAAGCTCAACTGGTTAAACTTGCTGCACCATTTTTGTTGGATCAGCGCGAAGTTGGCGGGCTTGCTTTAACATTGGGAGAAGTTGGTGTTGTTTATGGAACTGTTGGAATTATTGCACTAACACTCGGCGGAATTGTGGGTGGTTTTCTAGCATCCAGAGATGGGTTGAAAAAATGGATTTGGTGGATGTTTGCAGCAATTAACATTCCGCACGTTCTCTATATTTATTTAGCTTTTGCACAACCGGAAAGTTTATTAATCATTAATCTTTGTGTGGCTGGCGAACAATTTGGTTATGGCTTCGGATTCACTGCCTATATGCTTTATATGATTTACGTTTCTGAAGGTGAATTCAAAACCTCGCATTATGCAATTTGTACCGGGTTCATGGCATTAAGCATGATGATACCGGGAATTTTTGCGGGAATGATTCAAGAAGCGTTGGGATATCCGAATTTCTTCGTATGGATTTTAATAACCATGATCCCAGGATTTTTCGTAACAAAAATGCTGAAAATCAATCCTGAATTTGGAAAGAAAAAAGTTGAAGGGAAGTAAAATGAAAATATTTTATTCATGGTTTCTTGTAATTCTTTCAATCTTTATAATTTCTTGTTCATCTTCAATTCAATATTCAGATCAGCTTGAAAATAAAGATGTTATTCCATCAATTGAATTCGCTCAGGTTGATCAAATAATTGAGAATGCAATTGTAGATTCGTCATTTCCGGGAGCTGTTCTCTTAGTCTCCAAAGATGGAGAGATACTTCATGAAAAAGCTTACGGTAATTTTACTTACGATCCAACTTCGTCAAAAGTAGAACTCAACTCCATTTTTGATTTAGCCTCGGTTTCAAAAGTAGTTGGTACAACTACTGCCGCTATGATGCTAATCGATAGAGGTAAATTAAATCTTAATGATAAAGTGATTAAATATTTACCTGAATTCAATAACCACGGTAAAGAAAATATAACAATCAAAAATTTACTTCTTCATAATTCGGGGCTTGCTCCTTTTAAAAAATATTATGATGTGTATTCAACTTCAGCAGAAGTAATAAATGACATAATGAATTTATCTCCGGAACAAGAGCCCGGGACGAAATATGTTTACAGTGATCTTGGAATGATTACACTGCAGCAAGTTATTGAAAGAATCAGCGGAAAATCCTTAGATAAATTTTTAGATGAGAATTTATTCAAACCCCTCGGAATGAATTCAACGATGTACAATCCGCCGCCGGAATTGAAAGAAAAATGTATGCCAACAGAATTTGATGATTTTTGGCGAATGCGTCAACTAC
>JBGSOQ010000419.1:0-1975 GCA_041739035.1 Ignavibacteriaceae bacterium
CAAGGTTAAGCTCCTTTACTAATTTATTTAACAATAGGTCTCTGTTTATATGAAACCCTATTGCCTTAAATATTTGACCAATAAATACAAAATCAAAAAGTTTACTCGTCGGTTCGGTCAAGTTCAAAATATTTTCATTAAAAGCATGATGAAGATGTTCTGCTTTAATACCCATTTTATTTAGATGAACAACCTCTTCAGGCGCACAGGAAATCGTAAGATCAACATGATTAAATATTTTTATATCAACCGCCGAACTTCCTTTCCATAATGCAATCAGTTTTATGGAAGGTATATTAGCTTTAATTTGTTTCAGCAGCTCATAATCATAAAGATCATAGAACAACACATCGGGTAAAAATCTTCTCAACATTGCAATAATAATCTCTGATTTTTCTGTGCGGGATATATTGTTTTCTTCAGCCCACTTTTTTAAAACCAATGCCATATTAGTAGGAATAGTGAGCACTGGAATTTTTTGTTCTTCCAGCGCCGTTTCCCAGCCGGAAGCCCAGATGGAAATGTGATTGTCAATGATTCTCTTTTGATCAATAAATTTCTGCTCATTAAGATTAGGATACAATTTGTATACATAATCAATCATCTCGGGATAAAGATATGTTAAGATTGCGATTTGCACTAACAATTCCAGCTTATCATAAACTAAGGCAGTTTAATTCTCTATAAAAAATAGTTGTTGCTTTTTGATGCATAAACCCTGCGGATATTCCCCAAAAATCTAATCGCATGAAATTATTCTTCGCGAGGAATTCAATTCCTTCACTGTATTCTTCTCGTTCAGAATCATCTAATATGATGACACCATTTTCACTAATATTGTTTAAACAGTTTTTAATACAATTCACTCTGTCTTCTGCATCAATTATTATGATGTTAAAATTCTCATTGGTGCCCTTGATGGTTCTGCAGTAGATATCATCATAATCTAAATTGGTAAAAATAATTTCTGAATTAGTCGAAAGTTTCCTCATAATTTTTTTATACCATTCTTTATTGTGCTCAACGGCAATAACTTTATTCACAATTTTTGAGTAATAAATTGTCGAATTGCCGCTGCCATATTCAAAAATTTTTAAATCCTTGTTTAATCGTTCTGATAAAAAACTAATTACGGGGTACGTTAACCATGGGATGGGGACACCGAATTTATCTAAAGGTTCTTTTTTCAAAAAAGAACTAATCCAACCTGTATCTACTAAATAGCCGTTATGGCTTGAAAACAGCAAGGTTCTTAACAATCTCGGTTCAAATATCAATTTTATAACGGTAAAAATTTTATCTTTTAATTTCATTTGTTTTATTAAAGTAATCGAAAATTGAAATAAAAAATAGTGACCTCAACATCATCATAACCTGATTGAACGTATTTTTATAGAAAATAATTGAGAATGTCGCCAGCGAATATGAAACTAATGTTGCCACGGCAGATCCGACTATTCCAATCTTAGGAATAAGAATAAAATTTAATGCAACATTTACAACCATCCCCAAAAATGTTCTATAGAAAGATATCTTTGTTAAATTTTCAGCCACAAGATATTGGCTGCTCGCAACACCTAAAAACGTCGCCACTGCCGACCAAATATATATTTGCAATACCGGAACCGCAGAAATAAATTTTGCTCCAAAAAGCAACTTGATTATTTGCGGGGCAAATATTGTCAGCGGAATGGCAATACCAACAGACAACCAAGACATTATATCATAAAATTGCTGCATTCGCTGTTGGTAAATTTTTTCATTTACTTTTTTTGCATTGATAATTGCCGGAAATAATGAATTACTGATTGCCATTGGGATAAAATACCAGAGTTCACAAATTTTAACTGCGGCAGCGTAATAGCCGGCTTGAGTATTGTCAAGCATTTTCTTTATCATAATTTGATCTATCTTCATATAAATAGCAACTACAACTCCGGCTAAAAGTAATGGGAAAGCATCTTGAAGTATTTTT
>JBGSOQ010000421.1:0-1668 GCA_041739035.1 Ignavibacteriaceae bacterium
CTTACAGTCATTTTCAATTTTCAAAAAGATGCTGAAGGAAAATACACGGCAACAATGGACAGCCCCGACCAAGGAGCAAAAGGAATTCCAACTGAAAGCGTTACAGTTAAAGATGACTCGATTGTGGTTAAGGTACCTACAGTCAGGGGTTCATTCGAGGGAAAGATTTTTACCGACAGTATGAAAATAGACGGCAAATGGAAACAAGGCGGGGTAATTTTTGACCTTGCAGTATATAAAGTTGATAAGGTTGAGGAAGTAAAACGACCTCAGGAGCCGAAAGAACCATTTCCCTACAAAACCGAAGATGTGCAATTTGAAAACAAAATTGAAAACTTCACACTTGCCGGTACATTAACAATGCCGTTTGATGGAACAAATTTTCCAGCTGTTATTTTAATCTCAGGTTCAGGCGGGCAGAACCGGAATGAAGAACTTCTTGGACACAAACCATTTTTAGTAATTGCAGATTACCTAACCCGTAATGGCTATGCCGTGCTTCGATATGATGACAGAGGAATTGGCGAATCAAAAGGGAAAAATTTTAGTTCAACAACTGAAGATTTTACTGAAGACGCTTTATCTGCCGTTGAATTCCTGAAAACCAGAAAGGAAATAAATCATTCGAAGATTGGAATGATCGGGCACAGCGAAGGCGGGATGATTGCTCCAATGGCTGCCGTTCGGTCAGATGATGTGGCTTTTGTTGTTTTAATGGCAGGACCTGGAATTCCCGGAGATTCTACTCTTTATCTTCAAGGTGCACTGCTTCAAAAAGCATTAGGACAAAGTGAAGAGGAAATACAAAAATCAATTGAGACCCAAAAAAAACTTTTTGCAATAATCAAAGAAACTGAAGATAACCTTGAATTAAGAAAAAAATTGGAAGAAGCATTTCTAGAAGACTATGAACTGTTGACAGAAGAAGAAAAAAGTAAAATCGACGATAAAGAAAGTCATATGAGAATGCAAGTTAGAAGTCTTATCACTCCGTGGTTTAGGTATTTTATTAAGTACGATCCTGTTCCCACCTTAGAAAAAGTAAAATGCCCTGTTCTTGCAATAAACGGTGAGAAAGATCTTCAGGTTCCTCCAAAAGAAAACTTATCAGCAATTGAAAATGCGCTTAAAAGAGGCGGCAACAAAAATTATGAAATAAAGATGCTGCCGGGTTTAAACCACTTATTCCAAACAGCAAAAACTGGCTCTGTGTCAGAATATGGCCAGATTGAAGAAACATTTTCGCCTCTTGCTTTGGAAACCATGCTTAATTGGTTGAATAAAGTAACGAAGTAAAATTATTGAGTAATTTTTCCTAAAAACCTATCAACTTTATATTCTTTTATTGATAAAACAAGAAAAGGAACAGCCGTTATTAAAATTGATAAATCAATTTCATTTTGATTCAAACCAAACCCAACGATTCTAAAGATAAAAGACAAAAGATAAATGATAAATAAAATTATGCCGCTGGCAAACAAGGCTTCCTGTAAATCTGCGACTATCCATCCCACATAAAGAGTCATGACAGCCAACAGTATTAAAACCCAAACCGGTATTTGGGTTGAGAAAACTTTCGTATGTGAAGCAACAATGGCTACGTATCCCTTATCAGCCAAAAACGATAACAATGCATAAGCAGCTAACATCGCTAAGAGAAATATTACT
>JBGSOQ010000430.1:0-5033 GCA_041739035.1 Ignavibacteriaceae bacterium
CATTAGGAGCACCAAGTCTTGAAACCAAATATACTTGTTCCTTTCCATCAACAACTCCATAGGCAAAACCTCGATCGAGGTTACCAGTACTCATAAAAGTTGGAAAATTAGCTTGAGCCTGGGATTTTTCCCAAATGGTTGTATACTGTGCGAATAAGGAACCAGAGAACAGGAAAATAGAAAAGAGAATTAGAATAGATTTTTTCATAGCGCCTCCTTTGATTATTGATGTTAAAAATTATTCGTATGATAAATTATCATAAAACATTTTTGAAGTCAAGTGGTTTGAATTAATTTATCGTTAAATCCCAGCCGATTTGAACAAAAACAAATGATAATCTATTATTTGACTAGACACATTTTCTTTGTCTGCGAATAATATTCTCCAGTAATTTTGTAGAAATAAATACCGTTAGCAAGGTCGGATGAATTAAAATTTATTTCGTGATTTCCTGCAATCCTAAAGTCATTAACTAGAGTTGCGATTTCGCTTCCGAGAATATTGTAGATTTTTAGTGTTTGCCAACCATCCACTGGTGACTGCCATCTGATATTTGTTGAAGGATTAAATGGATTAGGATAATTCTGGTATAAAACAAAATCATTTGTAATCTCGTTTGTTTCATAGATGGATGTAGTTGGATTAAAAGAAATTATCCGAATAGCATCAGCAACAACAAAAGCTCCGGTTGTCCCAGCATTTGAAATAACTATTTTTTGAGTAGTATCAGCTGAGAATTGGTATGAACCTATCAGTTTCCAAACAGATCCATTTTGAACTTGGTTAACCCGCACAGTATCGGTACTGTTTTTGTGTGTAATGATAAAGGGTGTATCCTGGCTTCGATTTGAAGAAGCAACCCACCATCCATAAACATCATATTGTGCCTCAGCGGAAAGATTTAAGATAAATTCAGCATATGCCTCGCCATTTCCAAGTGTATGAAGCTGTGCAGGAGTACTGCCCCAAAAGCCTGGATTTGCGGATGTAAACCAACCCGTTCCGAATAAATTTGCTCCTGAATCTCCTGTATCAATAATTTTTTCGTATACCGGCGTTTGGGGAAGTTTAAGTGAATCTTTATTGGTAACGGTCAAAATTGTAGGTACAGCTCTCAGCTCGGAAGGCGAATTAACGAATTGATTTCCTACAGCCATCTGCGATGATCCACCGCCGTCTAGATTCATAGCTTCAGCGCAGCCCAAGTCAATCATAATTTGAGCAAGCTCCGGTAAACTTACACCTTCACTCGATGTTTGTCTTCCGTCAGCTGTTAGCATAATAACATGATTATTGCTTGTGTATCCAACCGCTGTCCTGGGATCTCTGTTATCATACCCTACACCCGATCCCCACATTATTTCTTCATCATATGTGATATTAATATTCGAGTTCTTAACTAAGGTGGGCGCTCCGCCAATTCCAATCAATAAATTTTCATAAGCTGTACCTGCTGATTGTTCAGGCGGGGACAGCGGATTAGTCTGATTATTTGTGTAAGACAATGGTGCATCAAATTTATAAATGTCAGATACATTGCTGCCAAAATGGTAAATCCAATTAACATGAAACGATCTATCGTAATTCATTCCAAATAAACTCCGAATTACCGGATATGATTGATTAAACCGCGTAACAGATGCAACATTTTGCGCCTTTACTTCATCGGGATAAACTACTGCTGACAAAGAACCGGTTGCACCAAAAAATCCACCATTGATACCTGCATAAGCCCCAACAGATGGTACAAAATTATTTACAGTTTTGTTGGTGCTGATATAAGGATGAATTACTAAGTCGGGATTATTCATATCAACATCAAGATAAAAGATTTTAAGAACCGGTAATGTTCTATCTCCCCGAAAAATTTTTATGCCCAAGGGGAGAGGATAATTAGAAGTTATTTCAGTCCAAGTAATAGGTTGCGATAAAGTGATGCTGCTGATTATAAAAAATAAAAAAAGTCTATTCATATTATAATTTCAATATCATTTAAAAATAATTCATCACCCCAATATTACTTTTATTTTAATTTCTTCATCGGCATAATATGCAGGATCGAAAAAATTTGTTCTAAGTTTTTCACCATTAACTTCGATCGACTTAACTCCCGAATTTTTGGAATTAGGATTTTCCACTCTCAACTTTATTTGTTTACCTCTAAAAACTCTTTGAGCTTCAAATTGTTTCCAAGTTTTTGGAATATGTGGATCAATGGTCATGCCTTTCAATGAGGTTTTAAATCCGCATATTTGATCCATCCCGATTCTAAGCATCCAAACTGCAGTTCCGGTTAACCAGCTATGACTTGCCTGGTTCTCCGTTTCATGATCGGGGCTGGTTATATATTCTGCAAAAACATAAGGTTCAACTTCATATTTATCAATATTTCTTGACGAATTTGTTGGCAGCATTTTAGAGTAAGTTTCATATGCAAATTCGATGTCATTGTTTAGTATTGAGGCAAGCACAAACCAGGATGAAGCATGATTGAACACAGCTCCATTTTCTTTTTTGCCAGGAACGCAGCGGCTAATCAGCCCTGTATTGTCTTCAACTTGAGTGTAAGATGGAAAAACTATTTGCATTCCGTAAGGCGTTGTTAAAAATTTCTTTGCAGATTTCATTGCACTATTCGTCTTTTCTTTTGGGGCAAGACCCGATATTACAGACCACGATTGTGCATTTATAAAAATTTTACCTTGTTTGTGTTTGTGAGATCCAACTTCACTACCATCATCCCTAAAGGCCCTAAGGTACCAATTGCCGTCCCAGCAGTTTTCATCAATAACTGTTCTTAGTTGTTCATATTTGTCTTTCCATCTTTCAAGCACAGCTAAATCATTTCGATACTCTAAAAGTTCATAGGTTTTTCTTATAATGTATCCAAGAAAGAATGCTCCCCATACAGTTTCACCTTTACCTTGCGGTCCTATATGATCCAGAGTGTCATTCCAATCGCCGTTCATGATTTTAGGAAGCCCTCGCTCTGTGCATGTAGAGATTGCGAAATCAACTGCGAGTTTAAGATGATCATAAACCGTTGCTTCACCCTCATCATAAAAATTCACAATTTCATCAAGAAGAGAAAAGTCGGCAGTTTCGTTCAAGTATTCAACTATGCCGAATGGTATCCAAAGCGGAGTGTCAGAATGATTGGTTTTCTCACCCCATTCTGTAATTTTAAAATAATTATGAAGAGTTGAACCATCTTTAAACTGAAATCGCAAAGCATTAATTAATCTTTTTCTAACTCGCTGCGGATGTGAAATAACCATTCCCAGTATATCTTGAAATTGATCTCGTATTCCTGTTCCGAAAAGCAAGCCGCCATGATAATAGCCTGAGTTGCGAGCCATATCAAAAGTAACCGCAGCTTGATATTGATTCCAAACATTCAGAGAAAGATTGAACTTTTTATCTGGCGAATTAACTTTAAAACTGTTGAGAGATTTAGTCCAGTAATTCTTTAATTCATCAAATTTTTTATCAATAGTTTGTATCGATTTAAGTTCCTTTAATTTCTTGCTTACAAAAAGATTTTCATCTTTTGGTACAACAGCCATTATCACAGCGAAGTCCATCTCGGTATTTTTTTCTAAACTAATTATTGATTGCAAAGCTGCAACTGGATCTCCAGCAGTAATTTCAGTGTTCTTCATCTTACTTGTCTCAACTGATTCAGGATTAGCTTCCGATCTCCATTTACCAATAAAATTGTCTAAGCTTCCATCAAAACCAGTTACAGGAAGGGATGTTGTAAAAAGCAAATTGTACTTCCAATCGATGTTTGGCTGAGCAACAGTTACTTTTTTGTTCAGCACCCAGTAACGGCGCGTACAAACGAGGGTCTCATTTTTTTTATCGAAGTAGATTTCTGTGAAATGTTTATCATTCGGCTGGTTTATTATATCGTTTAAAGCATTTCCCATCATCAATTCAGTAAACGAATATATTTCTAACTTTCTTTTTTTGTTGGAAAGATTGATCAGCTTGACTCTCCAGATTTCACCATTGAGATCAGTTGGCACAAAGTACGTTATTTCACTATGGATTTTATTTTTTTGTACAATGATTTTAGTGTAACCTTGTCCGTGTCTGCATTCGTAATGATCATACTTCTTGTCAATTGTCGGTGCCCAGCTTAGAGACCAATACTTACCTGATTCAGTATCTTTAACAATCACGTATCTTCCCGGCCGATCCCAGGGAAGACAGTTGTAGCGCATTCTTGTCAAACGATTATCGCGCGGGGTTTCCATATAACTAAATCCCCCGCCTGTGTGAGAAATCAACCCGGCGTAATTCTCATTCCACATGTAATTGAACCACGGACGCGGTGTGCGAGGATTGGTGATGACAAATTCTCTCCCATCATCCGTAAAATACCCATATTTGTTTTTCAACATTCTTAATTCCTGCTTTTTATTTTCAACAAAAGTTGAAGCCGCTAAAATATTAGATTATAAGTTCCAATCTTTTTCTTACCCAAGAAAATATTAAATGAATTCTCATCAATAATACTTAGATCTTCCAAATAAATCTCCTCCAAAGTAACTTGTTCAACCCTTTCAATTTTCTTGAAAAACTTAATTCGCCCATTTATATCTTTTTCTGTTGGATTATAAATCCGAAGGATGAATGAATTTTCTTTTTCCTCTTCAGGTTTTTTTAACGCGCTAAAAACTAGATCAGATGGAGTAATTTTTAAAAAGGATAATTCGACGGGAAGGTCTCCTTTTGCAAGGCCAGTTTGAACAAGACTAATTGAGTTATTAAAATTAAGAGCTTCTTGATAAACTTGTCCCTCTTGCCAATTTCCCTTATGCGGAAAAACAGCAAGCTTATAAGTTGATTTCCCTAAACATTGGCTCCCTTTTTTATGAGTGTAATCTTGTTTCGAACTGGGCGCGATTATATATTCAAATCCGCGTAAAAGAGTAATTGCTAAGGTTTTCTTCTTATCATTCAGCAATTCGTATTCCTTTAATCCATCCACCAAAATTGCTAATCCATTTTTGCTATCTGTAAC
>JBGSOQ010000440.1:0-2543 GCA_041739035.1 Ignavibacteriaceae bacterium
TCACGTGCTAGCAATTCTCTAGATTTGTTTTTCTTTAATGCAGCTTGAAGTTCTGAATCATTAATTTTTACTAGTACTTCACCCTTCCTAACTCGCTTACCCTCTGCGAATAAAATTTTTGTTACTTTTCCAGATATTTCAGTTCGTAGCTCAACTTCCTCATTGCTTATCAAAGTTCCATTTGAGAAAATTTTATTCTGCAATGGTTTCGGCTGGACTATCCAAGCATCCACAGATACTTGTCTTGCCCTTGGGTTGATTCTTGAATTATTATCTGAATTACTGCCGGTAAGATTTAACTTAGGTACTAGCAATAATGCTAATAAAATTAATATTGCAAACCATATTATTAGTTTTTTTTTATTCTTCATTTTATGCCTTAACAAAATACACTAGAGAAATAATATCAAAAATAGCAATTTTACTTTGAGAATTTAGTGTATTTAAGAGAGTATAATCGAGGGTATTTAGCTGAAAAAAAAGCTGCTGCACTATTAAATGCAGCAGCTCAGTATTCTAGGAAAGCCTAGAGGACGTTCTATAATTACTTTCCCGATTACTTTAAGTACATAATTTTCTTTGCATTAGAGAAACTGCCAGATGCCATTTTGAGAATATAAACTCCGGCAGAAACGTTATAGCCGCGATTATCTTTTCCAAACCAATGTGTTTCATAAGAACCGGCTTGAAGTTCGTTATCAACAAGAGTCGCAACTTCTTTTCCTGTAACATCAAATACTTTTATTGATACTTTACCAGCTTGTGGTATAGTATATTTTATTGCTGTTTCCGGATTAAATGGATTAGGATAATTTTGTTCTAAAGCGTAGCTCAAACCAAGAACAATTTGAACTTCAACCACCTTTGAGAACTCATATTTCCCGTTGAAATCAATTTGTTTTAATCTGTATGAATAAGAACCTGGTTGCAATTGTTTATCAACGAAGGAATAATCATGCTTATTTGTTGATGTTCCATTTCCTTTAACAAATCCAACTGTCGTAAAACCTTGACCAGCTTTTCTCTGAATTTCAAATCCATTGTTGTTAAGTTCGGTCGCAGTAGTCCATTCTAATTCAACATGAGAACCGTTTACATTGCCAACAAAAGAAGTTAATTCTACTGGAATGACCGTCCAAGTCGTATCCATTCCAATTTTTGCCATTTGAGAATTTGTAAGTGGGGTAGCGTACAACATATGCGATCCGTCGGTAACATCATCCAGCAATGACCAATTTTTAGATGGAGCTACTGGATCAGAAGGATTGCCGTTGTAAACTACATAGTCCATTTTAAGTGATCGCTGCCAATCTGATGGTATAGGAATAATACCAGTCATATGACTTAATGTACTATCTCCAGAATTCCATGTTGAGATCTTCAAAATTCCATCTGTATTATAATCTGTGATAGCAGGAATACTTCCACCTATATTTTGATGGCAGTTAACACATGTTCTTGCACCAGTCTTAACTATTGTATGTGCAACAGAAGGACCAAATGTTACCCAAGTATTACCTTGATAAGTAAGAGATTGATAGGTAGCAGGATGTACTTTATTATCTTTAGTTCTATTGACCAAAAACATGAAACCTGTAACCTGCTTTAAGGCTCTTTTTTTCATTACAACTTGGCTTTCAAAATGGCAGCTAACGCAAGTTAAGTTCGTGGATGCATGACAAGATGTGCAATGCAATTTTCCAGCGTGCGGATCATTTGCGGTATGAGTAGGAGGTAGAGTTGGATGGCAGTCTGGATTTGAACAATCTGCTGCTATCGCTCCAGGATCAAACATTGATTTATATTCAGTACCAGTTCCATGAACATCGGTAGTTTTATGGCAGAACATACAATCTTTTCCTGCTGTTCTATGTACATCAGAAAGATTTGGGTTGTTTATAATAGAAGCTTCTCTGCTATGACATCCTATACAATCAGCTTGTGTGACCGCAAAGTTTGTTGCATGACAATCCACGCAACCGGGTGTATAGTTCGTTGGGTAAGGTGTCCCATTGGCATCTACAGCATCGTGGCATTCAACGCATCCTAATTGAGAAATAGGGACATTTGTGAGAGTTTCAAAACCACCGGTTCCGCCATTTTCCACCTTGTTATAAAAGTATGGTTTACCACCTCGCTTGGCATGTAGGCTAGTGCTAAAGTTTCCTGACTGCGAGAGGGCTGGAAGAATGTATCCCATTACAAAAATTGTAGTGAGAAATAGAGTAAGTTTTCGCATGTAGATCTCCTTTTTTTGGTGATTAAATTAATTAATTGAGTTTGGTTTATTAGAAATGAGCTTGTTAATTAATATTGAGTTAATTTCTTTTATTCTATTGTCATCGGGATTTTTGACTTCGGCTTTTTTAAAAAATTCAATTGATTTTTCCAAACTGCAATAAAGCCACATCATCCCAAGTGCAGCAGCTTTTTCAACCTCATTCTTAAATAATTTTTCTTGATTTTCAATCTCGGAAATGATTTCAGGACAAGGGCAGTCTTCAGAGTCAGTTTTTGTATTTATAATAAAGTCGATGTCCGCT
>JBGSOQ010000010.1:0-3975 GCA_041739035.1 Ignavibacteriaceae bacterium
AAAAGAAAAGGTGTTAATAACCAGAATAACTCCGAAGAGTTATTTCCGGTTATTAACACTTGCTTTACATCATCATATTTATTCATAGATTTAACTTAAGAAAAGAAAACTATTGGTTCGAAGGATAGGGAGTAGAATATACAAAGGATGAGATAGAAACTGCCGCAAAGCGAATTACAAATTTTTTCAGAATTGGTATTTATAAGGATTATGCCAATGAAATTGAAGAATCGGCTCCAATATTTGATTTTGCACATACACTTGGTAATTCAAATGAACTAAAAGACAATCTGGTACGAGTTAACGCGATTATTCTTACAGATGGCTTTTATCCTGGCGATTTTCCAACAAATCAGAACATTTCCGGATATCCGATTTTTTACAGAATAATCGATATTAATTATTTATATAATATAACAGAAAAATCGCACATTCCTATTGAAATTGACTTTGAAAAGGAAGGATTTGAAGTTCCATGTACTGTTTCTCCATCGGATAATGAAGAATATCAGTCATATTTGGCGATAATCCCTGGTCAAGCGCTTGCGACAATTTATGAGAGATATGGGTCAAGGTTATTGGAACAAAATGTACGCTCATTTTTGCAATTCACAGGAAAAATTAATCAAGGAATACGAAACACTATACTGAATGAACCCCATATGTTCCTTGCTTTCAATAACGGCCTAGCTGCAACAGCTGAAAAAATTGATTGGACAAATTCGGTAACAGGAAAAGGGTTAGTCATTTCCAAAGTTCAGGACTTTCAAATTGTGAATGGCGGTCAAACTACCGCTTCAATTTATCACACTCTTAAAAAAGATAAGGCAGATATTTCAAGGGTTTTTGTGCAGTTAAAATTATCCGTTGTAAAAAACAAAGATAATTTCAGCCAGATTGTATCACGAATTGCAGAATATGCAAATACTCAAAACAAGGTTTCTGTATCAGATTTAAGTTCTAATCGACCTTACCATGTAGAGCTTGAAAAATTGTCCAGAAGTATTTTTGCCCCTCATGTTTCTGGACAAAACGTTCAAACAAAATGGTTTTATGAGAGAGCCAGGGGACAATATAAAAATGCTCGATTGAAAGAAGGATTTACCAAATCCAGACAGAAAAAATTTGATTTGCAGATTCCTCCCGGCCAGGTCTTTACAAAAGAAGTACTTGCAAAATATATTAATTGCTATCAGGAAATAATAGAAAACAAGAAAATATTAATCGGACCCCATCATGTTGTGAGAGGAAATCAAAAAAACTATGTCCAGTTTATTAATTTTAATCTTGTCAATAAACCTGACAGCATTTATTTTGAGGACATAGTTTCAAAAGCAATACTTTTCAGAACTGCAGAGAAAATTTATGGTGTTAAACCTAACTCTATTGGAGATTTGCGTTATATAACTGTACCCTATGCGATATCATATCTGACCTATCGAACTGAATGTAAGCTGGACCTTTATAAAATATGGAAAAACCAGGAAATCTCGGAACCCTTAAAAACCCTTCTTTATCAATTGATGGTACAAGTTGAGGCCGCTATTAAAATGTCTGCTGAAAAATATCATGGGGCATTATATGGTGAATGGGCTAAAAAGGAAGATTGCTGGATGGACCTTAAAAAGCAGGAACTTGATATTGATTTTAGCACTATCAAATCAGATTTTGAAGACCCGAAGAATACATCCCTAAGAAAACGAATGGTTGATGAAGAAACTACACAAGTACAGATTCAGGAAGAAATTGAGAAATTGAAATCAATTCCACCACCTGTTTGGCATAATATTGAAGAATGGGGTAAAACAACTGGAGAGCTTTCAGAACAGAAAAAAGCTATTGCTTTTAATCTTTCAGGTAGAGTAAGGAATAATTCAAAAATTTCTGACTTTGAAAGACAAGCAGGTATTGCAATTCTTGATTTGGTTATAGAAAAGGCGCCCGAGCTATTAGACCAAATAGATGAAATAAATTCAAAAGAAAAGGAACATATTGAAGGTCAAAATATAACTTTAGAGTTGATATCCAAAATCGTTCAGTGGGATAAAAAGTATAAAAAATTAAGAGACTTTGAATTTAAATATATGCTGGAATTGTCAGAAGGTAAAAAACCTTTAACCGAACGAAATAAGTTCATAGCCGGCTTGAATCTAAAAAAAGTATTAAAATTTGGATTTGAGGAATAACTATTTAAAAGGAAGAATACAAATTATGATCTTTCGGATTCGTTATTATATCCTTTATTTCACTTAGCCTATTTGCAATGTAAAATTTCCCTATTGGCGTCTCATTATATTCCTGCCTCCAGATATAATTTGGATGGGAATACTTATATAATATACAATTACAATTTATTTTGAGTCCATTATTTATATCGGATTTTATTGAATCTCCAATAATCCAACAGTTAGTTGGATTCTGATCAAATTTTGCGATTATAGATAGAAATAAATCCGAGTTCTTGGTTTCAACTACATAAATTTCTTTAAAGAATCTATTTAAAGACCACTTTTTTATTTTATTGTATTGAATATTTTCTATTCCTCGTGTCAAAAGTACCAAATTGAAATTTTGACTAGACCATTGTAATAAATCGATTGCCCCGTCTATTAAATCTGGAATTTTTGAAATAATTATGTCACCAATTACTTCAATTTCCTTTTCGAGGTTTGCAGAAAGATTTAATTGATGGTTATTTTTGATAAAATTCATCGTCTCATACATAGACTTTTTATATCGTTCCGGAATAATTCCATCAATTTTGATATTGTTGGCTTCAATTTTTTCAAATGTTTCCAATATTTCCAATTCATCAACCTTATAATTGACAAATAATTTTATAAACTCACTTCTGGCTCTCCAATATAAATCACTTGTATCAACAAGAGTATCATCAAGATCAAATATGATCAGTCCTTTTAGGTTGTTTTTTGGTTTCATCTTTTTGTTCAAAAATTAATTGCTTTAACTTAATTGAATCCAATTCTCTTTTAATATTAATTAAATTCATATTTAGAGAATCGATTTGTTGATGATATATTTTATTGCTTAAAGACTTTCTGAAATCAAAAACGTCCTTTGAATAACTTATTAAGAAAGTTAATAATCCAAGTAGGCCAATAAAAATTATTACGTTTCTTAATATTTTTTTTGATACATGTTTTGAAATATCTTTTATTATCGAATTAATTGAAAGAAAAGTTGTAGATAATTTTTGCACGGACTCTTTTTTTCTAAATTTCAAATAACTTTCAAAATCCAAGGCATCAGATGATAAATTATTCTCTTTAATTTTACCTAACTCGCTCATATCAACCTTTTCAAAATCATGAAAGGTCATTCTTAAGAATTCATCTCCCTTTTCGAACAAGTATGAAGTATTTCCAAAATTAATCAATAAGCTTGATATTGGCTTTTTCCATAGAGAATCGACAATGCCAACATTAATTGCCATAATTCCATTTATTGATAAATTGTTTTTGACCGTGGTATATCCTATTACATTATTAGGCAAGTCGAATAATTCTTCTGATACCATTAAAACCATTCCTCTTGGTGCAAGAAAGAAAGAAGTTAATTCTTTTCCATCCAACGTTACAATCTTACCTATGGTCAAATTGTAACTAGCTTCCTTAAAATTTTCATCTTTTGATCTTCTTAATAATTTTCTTCGCTTAATATCAACAGCATTTAATAACATATTCGTGAGTTTTTTATTTAGAAATTATTATAGATAAAATTGATATGGATTTTCAAGGAAGTCATGAAGATAAAAAAAAATACCATTCGTAGCTTTCCAATGCAATAAATCAAATAACTATGCATTTCCCCACGCCAAACCTTCCATTTGCCTTAGCTAAACCTTTTTCTACCTCAATAATAACATCAACATCATGAGCAAATCCCTGCCTACCCCGGAATTTGCCTTCTTTGGTCGTGTGAAAGATATAGATGAAGGCTGTTTTCGGGTTTTCT
>JBGSOQ010000011.1:0-4454 GCA_041739035.1 Ignavibacteriaceae bacterium
AAAAGAAAAGGTGTTAATAACCAGAATAACTCCGAAGAGTTATTTCCGGTTATTAACACTTGCTTTACATCATCATATTTATTCATAGATTTAACTTAAGAAAAGAAAACTATTGGTTCGAAGGATAGGGAGTAGAATAATTGTTGTCCAAACAGCACCACTAAAATAAACGGCATAAGGATTAATGATTCGTTCCGTTATTTGGTTTTCTTTTTTTGATTGATATTGAATTTTTATTTTTTCGTTTTCTGTAATGCAATGTTGAATACTGTCTAAATGTAAACTTGTAGGTGCCCAAGGTTTATGAAAACCAATTCTCGAATTTAAAAATTCTAATTTGTCTTTGTCCTTGATTGACAATACTGCCTTAATTTTTAAAAGTGCCGATTCGAAATTTTGTTTTAGTGAATCTTCAGTATGATAATTCAAAATTTTACTTGTTGTAACCAAAGCTCTTGCTTCTTCTGTTGTGAACATAACAGGTGGCAACCGATAATCTTCGACCAAAAAATATCCTTTTCCTTCTTCTTCACCAATTGGAACACCTGCAAGTCTTAATGTCTGAATATCTCTATAAATTGTCCTATTGGTGACTTCAAACCGTTCAGATATTTCACGAGCAGTTGTCAGTCTTTTAGATTGAAGTTGAATGAGTATGCTTGTTAGTCTGTCTAGTCTGTTCATCTGTCGTATTGATTTTCACTATATTGCTGCTAATGTTCGCGTTTATGAGCCGTTGCGTGATCAGGGCGCTTTGTGGTCGAGTTACTACAAGGAAACCAAGAGTGCTAACCCACGTAAAACCGCTACCGGCAATGGATTATACACGCTGTTAGCACAAGTTATTTTTTTAATTCCATTAATTTCTCAATCTGTTTTTCGACTGCTTCATTATTAGGATTTAACTTTATAGATATCTCATAATTGATCAAAGCTAAATCGTTCTGATTATTTTTCAAATAAGCATAGGCTAGCTCTTCATAAGCATTCCAAGAATCTGGTGATAATTTTACATTAATCAGATAGACTCCAATTGCTGCCTTGTTATTGCCTTTATCAATCCAACTTCTGCCTATTTCACTAACTTTATTCGAAAAAGTACGGATTAACTTTACATCACTGGTAAAAAGAGTACTGGTCACAAGTTCGTAACGCAGTGAATCATCTAGAATATCTTCATTTTTAAGCAAATCCAACTCATTGCTGACTGCATTATAATTATTAAGAAAATTTTGTCCTTTCTTATTCTCAGGGAATAACACGGGAATAATTAAACTGTGATTATCTTTTGTTAATTCTTCTTTTAAGTTAAATTTTACAACATGCGTATAGTCCCTGAAGAAATACAAATGAATTATTCCTTCGTTTAAATCATAAACAGTGGTATATATTGTACCTGCACCCCAGTCCCTCTCCTGATGCATGGTATCCATGACTGAAGAACAAAAAGCAACTGAAATATCCTGAGTGTTTTCAAGATATTTTCTCCCTTTTTGATAATAAGAAAGGGGAACATCGCACTCATCTTTAATTTGTGAAGGATAAAAATTTGAAACTATATATTTTTCTTTATTTCCAACAATTAAAGAATCTCCTTCTGCCACCAGATATTTACCCGATTTGTCAACGAAAAAAAACATTGATGTTTCCAGTCCCGATAAATTAAATTGGCTCAAATAGTTCTTCACTTCATCAACCGTTGCGCATCTTCGCATTATTTCTCTCAAAAAGTTCATGGTAAGAGGTCTTTTACCTATTGTATCAGCTATTGCTTTATAATCTTCAGCAAAACCATCAAACACGAGACCTGCCTGATTCATTCCACCCTGTGGCCAAAAATTGTTAAATCCAACATAAAATGCTCCATATTCACCTTTTTGACCTTTTTCAAACCAAACCCTACCATTCGGATTCCAATAGTCTTCATTATTGCCCACCATTGTTTTCCCATGGTTGGTTATTTTAAACATACTACAAGCATGAGAATCTGGAATAAGGAAAAATCTACAAATTACAATTGCAATAATCGTTGTGGTCAACTTACTTTTTATCATGATACTCTGTTTTTTATAATTCTAACTAACGTTTTGGTAAAACAGTTAATATTCAGTAGGTTAAAAAATTGATTTTTGGTACATTTTTGCCAATCTTTATCACCAAAAAGTTAGTCCGAGTAATCAGTATTTCTGATTCAAGGGGAATTGGTGCTAACGTCCGCGTGTATGATCATTTGCGTCACCAAAGGGATTCTGTAACTAGACACACCGGTGCAACCCAAAGTGATAATAATCGCAACTTGATACCAAGCAATTGATTATACGCGCTGTTAGCAACAGGCTTATATTAACTATTTAGTTTAACAACTTCGATTTTCAGTGGAGTCAGATGATTCTTAATGATGGCCCAAATTATACTGGAATCAATAGAATCATAGCTATGGATTAAACGATTACGCAAACCAATTATTTTCCTGGAATTATCAAGGTTGAACTCTGGAAATAATTTCTCGAATTTATTAATGGCCTCTCCAATTATTCCTAACTGTCTTTCAACCGCACTTTGAGTTTTTAAATCTGCTTGATAATTTTCAAAGGATGCTACCTCTTTTGTAAATGATTCAATTAGCTCAATACCTAAAGATATATCAGATAAGTATTTTCTGCCTTGATCCGTCATAGATAAGTACCTTTGTTGACTCAATGCTTTTTTTAAGAAACGGATTGCGTAGTGAAGATTCTGTCAACAAATCAACTTTTCTATTGAAGAAACCTTCCAATCGATCCCAAAACGACATTAGCTTCTCTCCTCTTTCAATGGGATCCAAATAATCAATCTCAACAAGAAAATCAATATCACTACTATCTGAATTGAAACTGTCATTTGTTGATGAACCAAAGGCATACAATGACTTCACTTTGTGACTTCGACACAAAAAATTAAAATCATTTGCCTTTTTTAATATTTCATCTTTTACTACCATAAGTCAAAGATACTACATTAATGCATCATTGGCATGTCAAGGTTGTGGGATTTAAAGCTTGTTGCGATGTAAAGCAATTGATTATACACGCTGTTGGGCACTGGCATTTACAGATTTTTGATTTAGTCAGTTTGTAAGAGCTTTCCACTTTTAATTGTCTCAATGAGCTGATTCATAAAACGTGACGCCGGTGCTCCATCAACAATATTATGGTCAAATGAAACTGTTAAACAAAGATGCTCGTGTGAAAAAAATTGATTATCAATTTCAACGACCTTATTGTTTATACTCCCAACTGTAATCAATACTGTGGCTGTCCCATGAGGAATAAACCATATAGGGTCTTTACTATACATTCCAACAGCAGTAACAGCAATTTTTCCGAATTTCTTGGCCATGTATATATTCTTATCCGCAAAACGAATAAATTGTTTAAGGAAAAAACCAGGTATTAAACTTATCCATGCTTGGCCAGAAAGACTTCCTAGGCTATCAGTTTGTTGCATTTTTGCTTCCCTAATTTCCTTGTTAATTTGATAATAGGTTTTTCCCTGTGCGCCTTTTATTCCTAATGGTTCGGGTACCTTCTCTCCAGCAACTTCACGTTCAATTAATACGCTTATGGTAACATCATCAAGTACAATAAGTTTCATGCCTTTAATAAATGAGTTTAATTGAGGATGGTCTTTAATTACATGAGCAAGACATGTTACAATATAGGCTGTCAATGAGAGTTTTTCTCCAGTCTTTTTATAATGCTCTTTAATTAGTTTTCTTGGTTCTGTTATATCAACTTCCGTAAGACTGTGGATTGCATTCTTTTCCTTTGTTACAGTAGCAGAAGCAATAACAGCTCGTCGATTAAAATTTAGCGGTGAACTTTTATATCCATTTTTATTTATCATTCTTTGCTCTTTTGACTAAACTGTATTGTTGTGCCGACGTGCTTTATTAATGATTTCTATCCAACTCTATCATTTTATTAATTCTTAACTGCTATTTTAAAAATACCTTCCAAAAATCATCCATTATAGATTCTGAGTCAATCTCTGAGTAGACATAGATCTTCCGGGGTGTATTTTCCGGGGGGGTATCTCGTAAAACCTGTTTTGTCCATTGAGGGTTTAAAACCGCCTGCACTATTGCAAAATCCCACATTGTCCAGTCAATACCATCCTTATTTACCTTGTCCCAAAGTTCCTTTAGCATTCCATCAATTCCTTCATTTGATTTTAACCGAGTATCAATATCATTTTGCGAGACTTTCAGATTAGTACAAATATTAGCCGGCATCACGTGCAATTCAAGTCCTTCGGTATTAAATAAGGTTTCAACGGCATTCAAATCGCTCCTCACATTAAACTCGTTTTTATTGAACGCTTTTCGTTTGAAATCGTATGTTGTCCCGATAAAATACACAGCGATTTTGTCAATAATTTTAGGTTCGGAAATAATAGCTGATGCCACATTGGTT
>JBGSOQ010000063.1:0-12512 GCA_041739035.1 Ignavibacteriaceae bacterium
CTGAAAACTCCGAGTTCAGTATAGGTCGGAATTCTTCCTAAGGTTTTTTTAATTCTTTCAAATTCTTCTTCGTTTAGGCCATGCTCGATAGCAAGCTCTAAATTCACCAATGGTTCTTGCATTAGAATATCCGATGCTTAAGTAAGAAATGAGTTTGTTTTGATGGGCAAATATAATACTTATCTAAACGCCATTGAATAGATAAGCATATGGGTTAAAAGGTTGTGTTAGATTATCAACCCTTAAATTGGCTGATAATTGGAGTCGGGATTTATTACAGAACTAATAAATTTAAATCTTGATCACTTCAAGCGGCTGCTTTAGTTATTCCGATTGGCAAACGCAGTTGTTCCTCTGCAAAAATGAATACGTCATTCCAAAGCCTTGCTTCCTGATGATTCTCAATACTTGAGAGGTAAATGTACGGAACATAGCCTTGCTCGAATAACTTTTTAGCATTATGAAAAAAGAATAACCCAAAATCGAAGAATGCGGCTGAAACCGGTTCTTCATCTACTAAAAGATTTTTTTCATTTATAAATAGACTTCGAGGATGAATCATCGGCGGAACTAATTTTTCAATTAATATTTCAGAATTCGCATTCTCATCGGCTTCGTTCATTATGTAATTGTTAATAATTTCTTTAATACCAACTTGACCTTCAATAATGTTTTCCCAGTTAGGTAAATTAATATTTTCAAAATCCACAATGAATAAACACGAAGATGAACTAAAAGCATTTTTAATTATATCCTGGTCCGTCGGACTTACTATTTCAATTTTACGATATGCTAATTCATATGCTAACTCACCGTTCCTGATGTTTTTTGGTCGAGAAAGTGATTCCGGCATTTTATTTCGATTAGCTAGACATTGTCTGCCATTCGATGAAGTTAATAGTTCATTTCTTCTTCCATTAAAATTCATATGCAGCTCGGCAATAAATTTTAAAGCCTTGCATGAGAGAACTTGCTTATAACTAAACGGTACATTCTTCTTCAAGTCAATTAAGCTGTAAATATTTTTTTCTGATGTACTAATCATTATACCCTCGATTTACACTAAATTATGATTGGTTAAGAGTATAATTGCCTAAAAGTATGCCAGTAAAACAATTGAATTATTAAAGAAAAATAGAGTGAGGGAGGCTCAATATTATACTAATTTGAGAAAAGAATTGAGAAGTGTTTCAGAACATTACAAAAATATAAACGTACCTGTTAAATATTTAAGTATTTATCCCAAATTTGATAAAGCTTATTGGTAGCGTTTACATCCTCTGCACAATAAATTGCTATGTCCTTAATTCTCCCGGCTTCGTATAGATTCTTGACCTCCATCCCGGAAACACCTTTTGCTTTTGGTGAATCGACGCCGAATGCATGACAATAAAAATCTAAATTGAATTTTCTTGTTATGGCGTAAAAGGTGAATTGTTCCAATAAATCAACGTGATTATTTGAATTGAATCTATTCCCCATAAGATTTTTAGTTGGCCGAATTTCCAACATTGCCGAGCGCATCATCAAAAATGGGATATCAAAATTTCTTCCGTTAAATGTAATCACTTGATCGGTGAAATCAACAATTCGCCAAAAGGATTGAATCATTTCCTTTTCGTTTAATCCTTTGTAAGAAATATTCTTTTCTTCATTCACCCATTCTTCGGGTTGATCGCTTTCATAATAAACGAAAGTTTTTTCTTTTTCCACATGGTAAATCCCGATGGCAATAACTTTCGCTGTAAGCGGATACAAACTTAAGTACCTGATTGCATCATCGCGTTTCTGAGACTTTCTTTCTTCCTCAGTTTCTTTTTCCGAATATCGAAGTAAATATTCCTGCTGGCTTTCACTCAATGATTCAACAGGATAAGCGCAAGTTTCAATATCAAAAATTATTCGTCGCATTGTTACTCCAAATATTTTTAGTATTCAATAATTATCCAGGACGATTTTTTATTCTTGATCCTTTAAGATTACAACCCCGGGTTCAAATAATTTAATTTTATTAATAACATCATATTCAAGGTTAAGGGATTTTCTCGTTTTCGGATCAACGTGAACAATTACACCTTTACCATCAACAATAATTTTTCCAGACTTCTTCTTCACAATCAAATGATCAAAACCAAAAGAGGAATTCTTTATATAAGATATTTTTGTGTAAACATCCAGGTCATCATCGTAATATGCATGTTCTCGATAATTAATTTCATTTCTTACCATGAAAAATAATTTGCCGTCCGAAAATATTCCCTTCTCCGGCATCAATCCAGCAGCTTTAATGTATTCTAATCTTGCTGTTTCAAAGTAATTAATGTAAACAGCATTGTTACAAACACCAAGCATATCAACTTCATGGAAACGGACTTGAACAGTAATCTTATGTTTGAAATCGTCTATGTTCATGATATCCCAGATTTCTCTAAGTTTTTTTCTTTCAAGTTATCCAATTGTTGTGTTGTCGCATTGCTAAATTGTTGAAAAATATGTTCAAAATACAATTTAACCGTTCAACAATTAAACAGCAGAACAATTACTTCAGAATCCTACTAATTATCTCCACTGCTTTCTTTATCTGTTCAGAATTAATATCCAGATGAGTAACTGCCCTAATCCAGCCGACTTTGCCCGTGCTTAGCAGTAATCCATTTTTTTGGCATCTTTCAATTACTTCATCAACAGAAAAATTAAGCGACTTGAATGTAACAATATTTGTTTGAACTGCTTTCAGATTAATTTCAACCGAAGTCAACTGGTTTATTCTCTCCGCTAAATATTTTGCATTTGAATGATCTTCAGCTAACCTGACAATATTGTTCTTCAAAGCGTACAATCCAGCCGCAGCTAGAATTCCGACTTGTCTCATTCCACCGCCCCAAGCTTTTCTAACTCTATATGCTTCTTGAATAAAGTCTTTACTTCCGCCGATTAATGAACCAACGGGTGCACCTAATCCTTTGGAGAGACAACATGAGATAGAATCAAAGTGTGCCGCATATTCTTTCACACTAATTCCTGTGGCAACACTAGCATTCCAAATCCTGGCACCGTCCAAATGATATTTTAGATTATACTTCTCAACTATTTTTTTAAGTGATAATATATTTTCCATTGGCCAAATTGTTCCGCCAGCACGAACATGAGTGTTCTCCACTTCGATTACTCTTGTCCTTGGCATATAGTAAGCACTCGATGGACGAATTATTGGTTCAACTTGTTCAAGAGTGAAAACACCCAAATTGCCTTCAATTGGATGAAGCTGAATTCCACTCAGTGCAGCAGGCGAACCGGATTCATAATTAAAGATGTGAGCGTCTCTTTCACAAATTACTTCATCGCCGGGATTTGTTAAAACATTCAAGCAGATTTGATTGCCCATCACTCCGCTTGGAACAAACAGCGCAGCCTCTTTTCCTAAAAGATTTGCCGCATATTCTTCAAGCTTATTTACAGTAGGATCTTCCTTGAAAACATCATCTCCAACTTCAGCATTATACATCGCCTTTCGCATTTCAAGAGATGGCTTTGTTACAGTATCACTTCTGAGATCTATCAAAAAGCCCCCTCCAACTCCCCCAAAGGGGGAGAGATAAAATGTATTTGTTTAATAACCACTTTCACGTAATAACTTTCAAATAATCACAGTTTAAATTTTATTTTCAACTTCTGTAATAGACTTATTCCAATTATCCAAATAGAAAATGCAGAACAAAGAATTGGTATTAAACGAGAATTACTAGTGAAGAATGTTTCCGATTCATTTATCGCAACATCTCCAACGATGTAAGACTGAGTGAACATTTTCGTTTGAACTTCGGTTTTTCCCAATGAATTTATTATGCAGCTAATTCCGCCATTCGCCGCTCTCACAACTGTTCTGCGATTTTCTACAGCTCGCAATGCTGCAAACTCTTTATGTTGATATGGACCGCTTAAATTACCATACCAGCTATCGTTAGTTACTACAGCAATAAAGTCCGCACCACGCTTAACAAATTCCGAAACAATAGTCGGATAGATTGATTCATAACAGACCAATCCGCCAATTTTTATATTGTCGCTACTAATCTGTAATGGTTTAATTTTAATTGGCAATGAAAATACAGTTGTATCTTTCCCGATGTTCCAGCCGGATAATCCAACTCCCCATTTAATTATTTTACCTAAGAAAGGCAGCGCATCGACGAATGGAACGCGCTCCCCAAATGGTACAAGCTTCATCTTACCGTATGCGTCAACGAACTGATTGTTCGGTCTGAAAAGCAATATAGAGTTATAAGTTGCATAATAATACTTACCAGCACTGTTATATTTTGCATCGTCAGGAATATTTTTTTCATTATAATAAAATTTAACATCTGGCATTCCGGTTAACAAAAAAACTTGGTTTGAATCACAGAAATCAGAAATGTTTTTTTGGATTTCTTCATAAGTTCCGCCTCTAAGATAAACCGGCAAAGCTGTTTCCGGCCAAATTATTATTCTAGCCCCTTCACTTACCGCTTTTGCAGACAGTTCAAGATATTCATTGGTAATCTGATTTAAGTCTTGACCTTTCCACTTTTCCCATGGATCGAGATTTGGTTGAATCAAGCCGACTTTTACTTTGCGATTTGGTTGCTTCGCTGAACCAATCTTTATAAAACCGTAGATTAAGATAAAGATAAAGATTAAGACTGCTGCAGATGAATTCACTATAAATAATTTATTATTAATCTTGTAAGCATTTATGCTTTTAAAGATTAACACATTTATCATCACAATAATTAGCGATAAACCAAGTGCACCAATGACATCTGCAATTTGTATGAATGTTGTAAAAAGCGATAGTCCATTTCCTAGTGAAAGCCATGGGAAACTAAGATCAGTTAGCATGTAAGCATATTCATAGGCGACATAAAAGAGTGGTAACAGGTAAAGAGAATATTTTCTTGGAATTATTTGTCGAGAAAAGTACAACAGCGTTGATGGAATTAAGAAGAAAACAGGATTAACAAAAATCAACAGAGTTCCCGAAATCATTAAAAATGGATCAGATTCCTTCTGCCAGCTTCCTACCCAGTACAAAGTGAGCAGACAAAACACAAATGCCATGAGATATGTTGCACGATTTATTTCAATCAGTTTATCTTTTCTTTCAATCACACTTAGGTATGGAATCAATGAAATGAACAATAAAATCGGTGCTGGAAAAGGAATCGGTGGAAATGACAGAGCCAATAAAAATCCGCTAAGAGCAAGAAGTAAGCGGTCTTTCTTCCTTTGCTTTTTTTCTTCTTCAGAAAATGAAATTCGGTTTTTCCAGAATAATATTTTCAAGCTTTTGGCTTTCTTATTTTTTGAATTATATACCTTACAACCAAAGCAATGAATATCACAATTGTAATGATAAGTACAATGTTGCTGTAAGTTTTCAGATATTGATCAACTAAAGCCACGTTATTTCCAAACATAATTCCAAGAGAAATAATAAGCAGGTTCCATACAAAAGAACTGGTTAATGCCAATAAAAATGTTTTCTTAAAATTCAGTTCACTCAATCCTGCAAAGAAAGAAATTACGGCGCGTGTACCGGATAAAAATCTATTTCCGAGAATTATCCAATAACCATATTTAGAAAACCATATTTCAGCTTTTTGAAGCGCCTCTCTCGACAGAAACTTAAATCTGCCTTTTTCTATTAATTTTTTATCAACCTGGGTGCCTACGAAAAATAATGTCATGAAACCCAATACGCTTCCAAGCGAGGTAACTAACAAAGTGGGAATAAAACTTATAACATCGGTGCTGACCAAAGTGCCGGCTACAACAATTACTACATCGCTCGGTGATGGTGGAAAAATATTTTCAATGAATGAAAAAAAGAAAAGACTAGCATAAATCCAAAATGGATGAAAATCGGCTAAGGAATTTAAGATGTCTTCAAACATTCTATTTGCTTTTGATTATTAAAACGGAAGCGAATGCCGATAAGCCCTCTTCCCTGCCCACAAAACCAAGCTTTTCTGTTGTGGTAGCTTTGACGGATATATTTTCTATTTCAGTTTGGAGAACATCTGCAATATTTTTTTGCATGAGTGGAATATGGTTCGCAAGTTTTGGTTTTTGTGCAGTTATAACAGCATCAATATTCCCTACAGAATAGCCTTTGCGCTGAACTAATTCATAAACATGCTTAAGCAACGTTAGACTGTTTGCATTCTTATATTTTGGATCAGTATCGGGGAAATGCTGCCCGATATCGCCCGCTGCTATGCTTCCCAGAAGAGCATCGCTGATTGCATGTAAAAGTACATCTGCATCCGAGTGTCCGGCTAATCCTTTTTCAAAAGGAATATCTACTCCGCCAATAATCAATTTACGATTATCAGCAAAAGCGTGGACATCAAAACCGATTCCAGTTCTGTAGGGTGAATTCAAAATTTAACCTCAAATGAATCAAATTCGTTTTTATTTTCAGACCAATCAATTCGTGAATTCTTAACATGAGCATGTGATGGTCCTAGTTTTATCAGATTAAAAAGTTCTTCAATAATTGCCTTATCACCTTCAACGACTGTGTGAACTTCTCCTGTAAAAAGATTTTCAACAAAACCGTTTAGTTTTAAGCGAGATGCATGCTTCACAATAAAATATCGAAATCCAACGCCTTGAACTAATCCGTTAACTAAGATTTCCGCTCTTGCTTTTTCCGATGACATGGTCAGTTATTATTCTTATCATACAATTCACTTACTAAAACGCCTGTAAATATAAAAATACACCCTATAATGCCAAAGCTTGAAAACTGTTCATGGATTATTAGAAAAGCAAAGAATGCTGCAAATATTGGTTCAAGTGAAAATATAATACCTGCTTTTGTAGGTGTAACCACTTTCTGATACTTCGTTTGTATTACCGTCGCTAATATTGATGAAAAAATTGTTGTGTAGAGAATTACAAGTATTACCGTTTTATTGAAATCGTACCGTATGCTTTCAATTCCTGCAGCATCAAAAAGAAATGCAAGAATGAAACCTGCTATTCCAGTGAAAAGAACTTGGAGAATAATCAGAGGTTTATAATTACATTTTTTAGTGATGATATCAATGTAAACGACATACAGAGCATAAAAGATTGCGCAAATTAAAGTAAGCAAATCACCAATGTTAAAATTACTGCCAAGTTCTGTGAGAATGTCCACAACCGTTTCACCTTTACTTGAAAGTAATATCAATCCTATCACAACCAGTAAAATACCAACGATATTTCCTCCGGTCGGTGCTCTACGTTCTAGAATCAACTGAAGTATCGGGATAAATATTACGAATGTCCCGGTAATAAATCCAGATTTTGTGGCAGTTGTATATTGTAGACCAACAGTTTGTGTAGCAAATCCAATGAAGTATAATAAACCTAAAAATAATCCTGCTTTAATTAAGTCAATATTAGAATTCAGCAGAGATTTGAGAAGTAATGGTAAAAGTATTAAAGCGGCTAGTGAAAATCTAATTCCGATAAATAGCATCGGTGAAATATCATTCAATGCAAGCTTAATGATGGCAAATGTGACTCCCCAGAAAATTGTTATTGAGAAAAGAGCTGTTTCACCAATATATTTTTTCATGAAAGCTATTTAGAATAGTAAAGAATCGTTTTATTGGAGATGTATATTTTATTTTTCCTTGCCGTAACCAAAAATGTTCAACATTTTTTCATCTTTGCGCCATTTTGGTTTTACTTTCACACGCAGTTCCAAAAAAACTTCTCGTTTAAGGAATTCTTCTATTGATTTTCTAGATGTTTCACCTAATTTTTTTATTGCCTTTCCTTCTTTGCCGATTATTATTGCTTTCTGACTATCCCTCTCTATAATTATGTACGCTTGAATGAAATCTTTACCCATCTCTCTTTCTTTAAAATCAGCGATAAGCACTTCACAGCTGTAAGGCACTTCGTCAGAGTATTGTTCTAGTATTTTTTCACGAATAATTTCTGCAACAAAAAATCTTTCGCTTTCATCCGTTAACTCATCATCGAGATAGAATTTAGGATTTTCAGGAAGCAATTCTACCACTGAATTAATTACATCTATCAAATTGAATTTATGCTCGGCAGAAATCGGTATTACTTTAGCAAATAAGTTGGTGCTCAGTTGCTTCTTTATCAAAAGAGAAATCTCCTCTTGACTTGAAAGATCAACTTTATTGAGCAGTAGTATTTTGGGTGATTTAATGTTATTTAAAAGTTCACTAACAAATTCTTGATGAAGCAGTTTCTCGCCGCTAAAATCTTCCTTAACATCTTGAATTAACAAAATAACATCAGCATCTTTGGTAGAAATTTCCACAGCTTCCATCATTCTTTCCTGTAGTAAATAATTTGGTTTCAGAATGCCGGGTGTATCGACAAAAATAATTTGGTAGTGCTCCTCTGTTAGAATGCCAAAAATTTTTCGTCTTGTAGTTTGAGGTTTGCTGGAGACTATGTTAAGCTTCTGCCCCAGTAAAGCATTAATTAGTGTTGACTTACCCGAATTAGGTAATCCTAAAATTGCAACGTATCCAGATTTGAATGATTCCATTATAGTTTTGTTTTAAAGTTTTTATAATCCCTCAACTAAAACTGCAGTTCCGCTTGCGCTAACCATTAACATATTTCCACTGCCCCCGCCTATCGTCTCATAATCAAGATCTACACCAATAACGGCATTTGCCCCCAATGCCCGAGCTTGTTCAATCATTTCACTTACGGCGATATCTTTAGCAGCCCGCAATTCTTTCTCATAAGCAGCCGATCTTCCGCCAACAATATCACGAATACCTGCAAAAATATCTTTAAATATATTTGCACCCATGATTGCTTCACCGGTTGCCAGACCGTAATATTTTAAAATTTTCTTTCCTTCTATTGTATTTGTTGTGAGTACGAGCATTTCTGTTCCTTTCATAAGTAATTTGTTTCTATTGTAAATATACAGGAATGCTTAAAGAAACTTAAGCGGTTCAATTCTGAAATAAACATTGAACTTCAGTCTTACTTACTGAAGTTTTGCTTTGAGGCCTTTAGATTTTCGAAGAAGAAATATCCCGATATCAAAATACCAAGCGATAATATCGAGCCAAAAACTGATATTCCTTTTGAGGAAAATATCTGTGTAATTGCGGTTGCTGCGGATTGGAAAAATGAAATTATATAATTTGAATAGCTTGTGGAAATTTGAGAATCGCTTGGTTGGTGAAGGGCAGAATAAACAACTAAACCAACAACCACTAAAATTGCGGTGATAAATATTGATGAAATCATTAAAACGAAATTTCGCTGCTCTTTGAATGCTTTCTTACGGTATTGCAATCTTTTCATAAGCAATTCAGTAAAGCTGTCAGCAACTTGTTCTTCTTTAATCTTTTTCAATTCATTGTGAAGAGCTAATAACGCATTTAACTTTTTTTGATCTTCATGTGAACTTGCTAAAACTTCATTTACATGCTGTAAAGAAGAATAATCTAAATCACCATCTATATATTTATTTAATATTTCATCACTGAGCTTATTCATGATACTTCTCGCATTAAATCATTTTTAATTATTAGATCAAGCAAAGCATTTCTGGAACGGTGAAGCATCACCTTAACATTGGCAACGGAGATATTCATTACTTCACTAATCTCTTCACAGCTCATTTCATTAAGATAAAACAAGTTTAAAACCGATGAATAATTTGAAGGTAGTTTTTCTAACATAACATTTACAAAAGAAGATAAATCTATATTTTCAGTCACGCGAAAATCATAATTACTTTCTAAATTAAAATGATCTTCCAACGATGACATCTCATTTTCAAACTTTCGCTTTTTTGCTGAGAGTTTGCTGAGAGTTGTATTATAAACAATTCTATAAAACCATGTTGAAAATTTTGCATCCTGTTTAAAGCTGTTCAAAGCGTTATATGCTTTGAGGAAACAATCTTGAAGTACCTCTTCGGCTTCCATTTCATTCTTTAACATTCTCTTGACTAAAGAAAAAGCTTTGTTTTTATATCTATCAATAATAATAGCATAATCAGCCTGATTTCCACGATTAACCGATGCGATTATTTCTAAATCGGTAAGATTTCTCATCTATATCTTTGACTTAATTATTGATCAAAAGGTTACAGAAGGAAGTTATAATTCTTTTTTGAAAAATAGGCACAAGAAAATTTAAAAACAATTTGAGTGTAACCTTTGGAATAGAATCTATGTCATAATGCTTGAGAGGAAATAAATCGAGATTTCAAAAAATCGGTTGTAACCTTTTTATTAAATCGGAAGTCTGAACTAAAAAAGGAGAATACCATGGGACCTGACGTAATTGCCGTATCTATACCAATTATTGCAATAATAGCAATAGCTTTAATATTGATAACTGCCTTCTACTATAAATCAAGGGAGAAACAGTTATTAATTGAAAAAGGTTTAAGCGCAGATCAGATAAAGGAATTTTTCGAATCAAAAAAAGATCCTAATGGATTGCTAAAATTCGGGATTATAATCTTTGCTTTCGGTTTAGGATTAGGATTAGGAATAATGATGAAAGATTTTACATCCAAAGATTATTGGATTCCATTACTACTGTTTACCTTTACCGGATTAGGATTTATTGTTAGCGGATTAGTAGCAAGAAAGTACGATGTAAAAAATTAACTAATTACAAACCCAGTTTTTATAAACGAATATAGCAATTTAAGAAACTGGGTTTGTTTGCTATTGCCTCTATACGTTCATGCATGAAGATGAGCTTGAGTTTCAAGCCATCTTTCTGCATCAATTGCTGCCATGCAGCCTGTACCCGCAGCAGTAATCGCCTGACGGTAAGTTTTATCAGCAACATCGCCCGCCGCAAAAACTCCTTCAATTTTGGTATATGTTGATCCCGGTTTTAAAATAAGATAACCGGTTTCATCCATATCTAAGATTCCTTTAAATAAATCAGTATTCGGCTTATGACCAATAGCTATAAACAATCCTTGTGCATCAAGCATTTGTGTACTGTGATCTTTTGTATCTTCCAACAATACACCTGTCATAGTTTTTTTTCCATTCTCTTCTTTGCCAATTACTTCTTTTACCACTTTGTTCATCAAGAATTTTATTTTCGGATTGCTCTTTGCCCTATCCAGCATTATTTTTGATGCACGAAATTCTTCTCTTCTGTGAATAACTGTAACTTCTGATGCAAATTTTGTTAGATAGTTAGCTTCTTCCATTGCAGTATCGCCGCCGCCAACAACTAATATTTTTTGATTGCGGAAGAAAAATCCATCGCAAGTTGCGCAAGCAGAAACTCCATATCCCATAAATTTTTTTTCACTTTCTAATCCCAAAAGTCTTGCAGAAGCACCGGTTGAGATTATGACGGCATCTGCAGTAAATGTTTCATCATAAGATTTGATAACAAATGGCCGTTTTGAAAAATCCACTGCGGTTACTTCCTGGTACAGAGAAGTAGCCCCAAATCGTTGAACTTGTTTTCGCATTACATCCATTAATTCTGGACCTTGAATTCCATGTTCAAAACCCGGATAGTTCTCAATCTCTGTTGTAATTGTAAGTTGGCCGCCAGGCTGCATACCCTCAAATATTACTGGTTTTAAATTGGCTCTTGCGGTATAAAGTGCTGCCGTAAAGCCCGCGGGACCTGAACCGATAATTATTACTTTGTGATGATTAGAATTATCAGACATAATTTTCTCTTTCTAAAATCTTATTAAATATTTTAATCTTTATAATTTGATTCAATTAGATAGATAAAGTTTCAATATTTATTACCAAGCAGAAACTCAGCATTTCTTTTCAGCCCGGATAGTTTTGCCCTTTTTATAGAACTATCACTAAATCGTTTATCGAAATCTTTTTTTGTCAAGCTTAGCACTACATCAATTTCGATTTCTTTATTTTCATTTTTTGGTTTAAACTCTTCTATTAAAGTTGATTTAGAAAACTTAATATTCCAAGGACAAACATCTTGACAAATATCGCAGCCAAAAAGCCAATCTTCAAATCTACCATTGAACTGCTCTGAAATATTACGTTTATTTTCAATGGTTAGATATGAAATGCATTTATTTGAATCCACAACATATTCATTTACAATTGCCTTGGTTGGACAAGCATCAATGCAGGCTGTGCATGAACCGCAAAAATCCTTTATGAGATTTGAATATTCGAATTTCCAATTTGTAATTATGTTTGCTATGAAAAAGAAGCTTCCAATTTCTTTATTTATAACATTACTGTGTTTACCTTGCCACCCTAATCCACTTCTTACAGCCCACGCCTTATCCATAACCGGACCAGTATCAACGTAAGATATTGCTTCAAATAAAGAGTCTTCTTCTTTAAGTTCGCTTATTATTGCATCTAACTTCTCCCAAATTACCAAATGATAATCTTTTCCCCATGCATAACGTGAAACTTTACCTTTATTTTTTTCTTCTGAATGTTTTTCCGGAGTATAATAATTCAATCCTAATGAGATTACGGATT
>JBGSOQ010000067.1:0-2149 GCA_041739035.1 Ignavibacteriaceae bacterium
CCAATTCCATAGTACAGATCATACTTTGTAAAATATGGTGACAATACTGTAGCATTTATTTCGAGATTATTAGTGAAGGTAGCAAAATCCTGCGTAGGATTATTGATTTTAATTTTTGATGGCGCAATAACTTTCACTGCTCTGAATAAATTAAGCCTCCCTGCCCCACTCTTCAAATCCCAGCCTGGTTTGTCAATGTCGTCAGTTGTTGATTTTAAAATTTGTTTTATTTCTTCATTTGAGAAATTCTCGAGGGATAGAATTAAAGCTGCAGCGCCCGAAACGAAAGGTGCGGAAGCCGAAGTTCCGCTTATAATAGCATAATTATTATCTTTTGCTGTGGTCATAATCAAAGAACCCGGAGCAACTAAATCAATAGTCGAGCCGAAATTTGAGTTGCCTGCAATAAAATCATCGGATGTTGAATTCCCTACACAAATAACTTCAGAGTAACCCGATGGATAATGAGGTGCGCTTGAAGTAGTATTACCCGAACTTGCGACTAATACAACACCTCTGGAATAAGCATATCTGATTACATCTCTTAGCACAAATGAAAATGCGTTATCGCCAAAACTCATGTTGATTACTTTCGCGCCCATCCGTACAGCATATAAAATTGCAGCCGCTACATCATCTTCTTCACCATATCCATTTGGATCGAAAGCACGAATATTCATTAGTTTTGACCCGGGAGCAGTTCCAGCAACGCCATAAAGATTGTTTGTGCTGGCTCCGGCTATTCCAGCAATGTAAGTTCCGTGATTATTTTCATCTTTTGGATTGTTGTCCCAACCTAAATAATCGCCGCCGGTTGAATCAAAGGGAAAACCGACACGATCGGTAAAATCCCATCCCATAAAGTCATCAATAAAGCCATTTCCATCGTCATCAATATTATTAAATCTTTTGTCCCTACCGAAATTATCTAAGCCCATTTCTCCGGGATTATTATAAATCTTAGATGTCAAATCAATATGATCATAATCAATTCCAGTATCTATTATACCAATCAAAATTGTATCGCTGCCAAGAGTTATATCCCATGCATCAAAAGCTTGAATTTTATTTAAGGCCCATTGCTCTGATACTAAGCTATCATTGGGTGTGTAATCAACCTGATAGATATTTCCTTTTTGAACATATTCAATCAACGGATCACTGGATGCTGAAGTTAGAAAATTTTCAGCTTGCTGAACGGAAGAAAATGTTAATTTTACAATCCTGGAAAGCTCGTCAATATCCTTCGCCACGCCCTTTGCCAGGTGATTCGCAGTAAAGTTTTGGGTTTTTAGGAAGGCAGAGTTACTAGCTGAAAGAATTTCTTTTTGATTAATTCTTTCTTCAACTTCAAACTTGCTTATTGAATTTTTAAATTTGATAAAATACGTCTCGTTTTGAGCAATTGAATTTGAAATTAAGGTAAATATCAGTAGGAGAAATAACAAAGCTCTAAATTTCATACATTTCCTTTGTAACTGTTAAATCCACCGCGGAAGGATAATTCCCAGAAAAACAGGCATTGCAGAAATTATCAGCATCAGCTTCTGAGACTGCTTCCAACATTTCGTCTATTGTAAGATATTCTAGGCTGTCAACCTCCAAATAATTTTGAATGGCTTTTATATCCACATTGAATTTATTAGCGATTAATTCCTCCTTGCTGGGGAAATCCATTCCATAATAACAAGGATGAGTGATTGGCGATGATGAAATCCGCAGATGTATTGCCTTCGGGTTAGCCTCTCTTATTAATTTAACTAATTGCTTAGATGTTGTTCCTCTAACAATTGAGTCATCAATTAGTACAACTGTTCTTCCCTGCAGCACGCCTTTTACAGTATTAAATTTTATCCGGACACCCATTTCTCGTCTTTCCTGTCCCGGAAGAATAAATGTTCGTCCGATATAATGGCTTCTAATGAGCCCTATTTCAAGCTTAGAACTTATATCTTGCTTTTCCAATTCTGTTTGATAACCTAAGGCCATTGTGTTAGAACTATCTGGGACACTAATCACAATTACTTTTTCCCCATCACGATCGCGAACGGGATGTTTTCTAGCAAGTACTTTGCCTAATCGTCTGCGCATTTTATCAACATTGTGTCCAAAGATAAAACTATCCGGACGAGAAAAGTATATATACTCA
>JBGSOQ010000183.1:0-3178 GCA_041739035.1 Ignavibacteriaceae bacterium
CCCACCGCTATGTAATACAAAAGATTTATCCGAAGTGGAAGAGAATGGAAATAAGAGAAATAAACTGGCGAAGTAAACGATTACAACCTTTAAACTCTTTAATATTATGCGGCCGGCTGCGGCAAATTTGCACATAACGTCCAAGCGTGCCTGACGCCGCAATGTCAAGAAATTATATTTTAGAGCATCCAGCCCATTTCTGCAATCATTTTTTTCCAGGATTAAATGCGGTGTGGCGCAGCCGAGCACGGCCGCCAGGCCGCGCGCAGCAGGCCACGCTGTGTTATATGAAGGTGGTGGGCCGCTGATACTGAAAGTCTGCCGGAGCCAGGGAAGGCGGAGGCAGATGAAAATTAGTAAGTATTAATCTGCTCGATTTCCGGCTCGTATTGGCATTCCTTTGAAAAATAACTTCTTACTTGTTTTATTGATTTGAATACCAGCTTACCATCCTTTGTGGGACCGGAAAAAGTCATATCTATTTGAAGGGTGTCTCCCACTACACTCCAACTTGCACTGATAAGAGTATGAGATCTTTTAATTTCTGCTGGTTCTGAAGGATTTTCACCTGTCGTTGAATTTCTTGTATGATAACCTCCATTTGCATCTATTTTGCCGTTAATGTCCAAGATCATGGTGAAATTAACATCATACCCACCAGAGCATGACCCAATTGCACACTTCCGTATTAACTTCTTTCCTATAAGTGATTCTATCCAGTTTGAACCGGATTTATTCCGTATATCATTGAAAAATGACTTGTATATAATTGAGTTACGAAGAGATTCAAGGTCTGGATCATTTAGGATGCTCAAATAATATTTATTATTTCCAAAATCTCTAACCAACTTGAGATATTCGATTGCTATACTATCCTTACCCTGAGCTGCTGTAGTACAGGCCAGATTGAAGTAATATCGCGGATTCACTGGATCAGTTTTTACCGCCATAAACCATAATCTTTCGGCCTCTTGAAAATTACTATTTTTGTGTTCTTTGAGAGCTTTCGTGTGATATTCTATAGCTTTTTTAGGGTTTCCGGGTATTTTATTAATCCTCTTTACTTCTTCCAGATAATTAACAACTTCATTACCACACTGCAATAAAAGCGTAATTGATAGAAACACATAAAATACTTTCATACTTTTCTTCCTGAATTCAAAATATTAATTCAATTTAAGCGGCCAGGACGGCCGCGCCCAAAAAGGTCGGCCCACCACTTTCATATAACGTTCCCGGCGTATGCGACGTCGCCGCAGGCGATGTGGCGAAGCCCAAGCGACCGAAGGGAGCGCCGCGCATCACGCCGTGTTATGTGCCGTGCCAAAGCAATCTTTATACATCTTCAGGAGTACTATCATCAACCTCATATACAATGCCAAGATCTATTTCTGAAGTTTCATTTGCTCTTTTAATAAATACATTATCTGTTTCATCTCCTAATGCTATTTCTGTTGGCGTAATAAAACCAAACATCCAGATCATTCTGTTTTTATTCTCCGGAATATTCTGTTGTAACTTAAGTCTGCTTATTGCTTCTTTAAAAATCTCAATCGTCACTTTATTGGTTAATTCTTTTATACGTTTTTGCAAAATCGGTAAAGCTTTTTTTTCATTCAAATCAGCTAAGAGTGCAGCCACAAGTCCAAGACTTTTCTTTTTTTCTGTATTATTAATAAAATCCAAAGCTTCATTAGTATCATTTTTAAACCACCAGTAAGCATAACGGGCTCTTACAACAAATTCATCATCGTCATAAGAATCACTGTAATAATCTATATAACTCTTTATTGTGTCTATTGGCCCATTATAATCAAGCGCTGTAAGATAAATAGCAAGTCTTGAAGATGCAGTATTCATTTCATAATGTTGTTCCGGATCGGCTCCGAAAACAAAAGCCTTATATACTTCATCTGCGGATTGCTTATCGTTTAATATAACGCATAATTGCCCCAGTATGTTAAAAATTGTATCATTTACAAGATCATCTCCAGCAGATTTTATAGTCTTGTTAAAACCGGTTCTGATTATTTTTAAAACACGTTCATTATAATCAGGTAATTTACAAAGTTCTACGAGGCCATAGAAACTTGATTTATCAATATCATCATCAACTTCTTTTTTAAATTGCTCATCAACTATATCAAAAACCATTTGAGCGGATTCAGCATCACCTAATGCTGCTATAAGATCATACCGCTCCCTCCACTGATTAAAAGGACTGAGAAAAAAATCACGTAACGGTTTAATCAAATCAGGATTATTTTTGCTATTATCAATAGCTTTACGATGCATTTCTTCCAATGTTTTTTCAATTAATCTATGAGTCGGTTCATAAATTTCCCATTTATAATTTTCTATTTTTTCTTTATAAACCGTATTTCTCAAAGAACGTAAATTTTCAATTTCATTAAAAATCTTAAAATAATCATTTGAACTATTTTTAATTTTCTCCAGTAATGTTTTTGTTTCATCATGTAATTGTTTGATATCTCCAATTGACATATTACACTCCAATTATAGAGATTTTATTATTATACTGCATACAAGTATTCAATTTATAAACTTTTTATTTGCTTGGCATGGCACATAACGTTTCCGGCGAATGCGACGTTTTCACCGTAACGCAGCGGAGGTGAAAATGTGGCGAAGCCCAAGCGACCAAAGGGAGCGCCGCGCATTACGCCGTGTTATATGATGCGGCGTGCCTTGCCAGCAATCATGCTTATGGATGCAATAACTATAAATAAGAAAAATGTTTTCAATTATTATTTACTTATTGTAATAATTTCAAACCACAGTATTCCAAATACTGGCACCAGTGCATTCTAACTTATAACCAGTTGCGTTCCTAATCATAATAATCTTCAATGAGACATCACCAGCATTTAGTGATATAGGTGAATCATCTTCATCAATATTGACAGAAATACTACTTGAATTATCTATGGAAAGTGATGTATGAGTTATTTCAGATAATACTTTAATTGATTTTGAATACAATTTTGCCTTCCAAATATTTGAGTCAAAATTGTAAAAACTGGACTTGCCCCGATTTTGCGGACACTGAGTTAAGCAATATTTTGAGCCAAACTCATTTGTAATTCATATTCCTCCGGACTCAGAAAATCAAGAGAAGAATGACTTCTTCGCCGGTTATAGAATACAGCAATATATT
>JBGSOQ010000113.1:0-2772 GCA_041739035.1 Ignavibacteriaceae bacterium
TTAGTAAAGTTGTTGTCAAAATTTTTATGATTGATTTGAGATTGACCATAGCTTAAAGAAATTGTTGGAGAACCTTTCAACGCAAAACCATCTCTTTCCCAGTTAAAATCAAAATCAAATGAATCCGATGAATCGGAAACACATGAAAGCGAATCATTTTCTTGCGCATAGGAATGAAACACCAAAAACACAAAAAAGATTAATAGTAATCTTAAAGTTGACATAGATACCTCCTATCGATTAAATCGTAAAATTATGTGATGTTAATAAGTTCATATCAAGCATAATGCCGAAAAGAAAAATACCAATTATTAAAAAATATGATACTAACATTTCACCTTGTATTATTTAATGAAATGTTAGTCCATTTTATTATACAAATCGCAAGTTTACCTGAACACATTTAGCTGTTGTAAATATATCAAGAATAAAAATCTGCTTTTATAATGCAATTTTATTTAACTGCGGTGGAATACATGATTATATTTATTTAGAAAGCTCAATTAAGTGAACAGCGGTTAATAGAGATGATGTGTGCTATTTTTTTATAGGAAACATGAAAGCTATTTTCTGCAATACCTTATGCCTTCATCAAGATAAGCGTGGAATTTTTGAGGAAGATTTATATACTTTCATTATCATCAATGCGAAACCTTAATAACTTTGCGATTCTATAAGATAAACTTGCTCAAATCCCTGTTCTTCACAATCGAATCCAATTTACCTTTCACAAACTCTGCGGTAATCTTAACTGTTTCTTCGGGAAGCTTATCGGGAACATCAAACAAAATATCTTCAAGTAAGGTTGTAAGAATTGTATGCAGTCTTCGTGCGCCAATATTTTCGACTTGTTCGTTCACTTCGGTTGCAATCTTTGCGATTTCTCTAATTCCATCCTCAGTAAAATCTAATTTTACTCCTTCAGTTTCAAGAAGAGCATTGTACTGCTTAAGTAAAGCATTTTCGGTTGTAGTAAGAATTTTTATAAAATCCTCTTCAGTTAAACTTTTCAGCTCAACCCTAATTGGAAATCTTCCTTGAAGCTCGGGAATTAAATCTGATGGTTTAGAAATGTGAAAGGCACCCGATGCTATAAAAAGAATATGATCGGTTTTTACAACCCCATATTTTGTATTTACGTTTGAACCTTCAACGATCGGCAGCAAATCTCTTTGAACTCCTTCACGGGACACATCGGGTCCATGAGTTTTGCCTCCGCCTCCGACTATTTTATCAATTTCATCAAGAAACACTATACCCGAATTTTCTGCGCGCTGAATTGCCTCTTTTTGAACAGCTTCCATATCAATCAGCTTTTGAGCCTCTTCCTGAGTGATAACTATGCGGGCTTCTTTTATGGGAGTTTTTCTTTTCTTCTTTTTCTTCGGCATTATGTTTCCCATAATCTCCTGAATATTAATTCCCATATCATCCATTCCAAACGGACCGAGAACCTGCATACCAATTGCCGATTGTGCTGCAGCATCGAACTCAATCATCTTATCATCCATTTCTCCCTTCTTTAATTTCTCACGCATCCATTCGCGGGTTTTCTGGTTTTGAAATGCTTCCGAATTTTCATCCGTTTCTTGTTCAGCGTTTGAAGAACCGGCTTTTTTAACAGGTGGAATTAGAATGTCCAAAATTCTATCTTCAGCCAGCTGCTCTGCTTTTGCCTGCACATCTGCTGTTTTTTCGGACTTGACCATGTTCACAGAAATATCTGTCAAATCTCTAATCATTGATTCTACATCTCTGCCAACATAACCAACCTCAGTGAATTTTGAGGCTTCAATTTTTAGAAAAGGTGCATCTGATAATTTCGCTAATCTTCTTGCAATTTCGGTTTTGCCAACGCCTGTTGGATCAATGAGAATTATATTATTGGGAAGAATTTCTTCTCTCATAGTATCTTTAATCTGCTGTCGTCTCCAGCGGTTTCTAAGCGCAATAGCAACAGCACGTTTGGCTTCGTTTTGTCCTATAATGAATTTGTTTAGGCTCTCAACTATTTGAGAGGGTGTTAGTTCTTTATTCAAAGTTTTGCCTTTTTTCTTACTTGGTGATCTCTTCAACATTTATTTTATCGTTTGTGTATATGCAAATATCTGAAGCCGTTTTTAATGCCTCATTTACAATTTCTTTGGCAGAAAGCTTACTGTACTTTTTCAACATTCTTGCTGCTGCAAGCGCGTACATTCCTCCTGAACCGATTGCGACAATTTGATCATCCGGTTCAATTACATCTCCGGTTCCGGAAATCACAAGTGCTTTATCTTCGGAGATAACAGCGAGCATTGCTTCAAGCCGTCGGAGATATTTATCAGTTCTCCAATCTTTTGCAAGTTCAACAGCAGAACGATGAACATTTCCGCGGTATTGTTCAAGCTTGTCCTCAAACCGTTCCATTAGAGTGAAAGCATCTGCAGAAGCCCCTGCAAATCCGCAAAGAACTTTTCCATCAGCAATTTTTCTAATCTTCATTGCGTTGTGTTTCATAACGGTGTTGCCGAGTGAAACTTGTCCATCGCCGCCCAATGCTGGCTGACCATTATGAATCAATCCTAAGATTGTTGTAGCTCTTAATTTTTTTGACACGTTATTTAATCCTCATCTTCTTTTTTATTAATCAATCTCCGTGTTACTTCGTGACTTCTCAGTGCATCTTCGTGTAAGAATAGAAGTTACACGGAGGGACACAGAGAAGAATCAGAGAACCACGAAGTTAAATCTTACGGCATCAGCTTTTTGCTTTCCTTCCACGGTAAAAAC
>JBGSOQ010000185.1:0-6146 GCA_041739035.1 Ignavibacteriaceae bacterium
GCCGCTGCTTTCCAACATGTGTACCGCATCAACCTTAAACTGCCTGTCAAATCTCCTTCTTTCACTCATTGGTAACCTCGTTAAGCATAGTATCGTATTATACGCTTAACTTCGTGTCCCCTTTTTCGGGGCAGGGCCATCTTGCCTGGTTGCCCCGAAGTGAAAGTTGTAATGACTGGCGATTTAACCAAAGACCCGAAAGCATGGTCAGAAGCCGGGCATATCACAACTAAGCGACAACGTGATACCATTAAAGCTCGGATGAAAGACATCGACGACCTATTGAAAATAGTCATCGTCAGGGACATGTGGCTTACCGGAACTGACATTCCTTGCTTGCACACCCTGTATATTGATAAACCGATGAGCGGTCATAACCTCATGCAAGCCATCGCAAGGGTCAATCGGGTCTTTTCTGACAAGCGAGGTGGTATCATTGTCGATTACATCGGCATCGGCGAGGAATTACGGGAAGCAACGAAAAAATATACTGGTTCAGGTGGAAAAGGAAATCCAGCAGATGACATCAATGTACAGGCAGTAGTATTTTTCATGGAAAAACGGAATCAGCTCAAAAGTCAGTTGCCCTCGAAATATGATTATTCCACCTGGCGCACATTGAAACAAATAAATCTTGATGATATGCTCACCGATGTTTTTGGGACAATCATCGAAAATGACGAATCAAAGATTAAAGATTTCCTCGAAGTTGAGAATCTAATGTCTGGGGCATATTCTCTTATCAGTCATCTTGATGAAGTAAAGAAATATGCTGATGAGGTTGCATTTTATCAACTTATACGCAATCAGGTTCGCAAATACATCAGAGGAACAACTGGCAAAGTTGGCGATAAAGAAAAAGCCGTAATGGATTTGATTGATAAAAGTATTAGCAGTGAAGGTGTAAAAGACCTTTTTGCATTAGCTGGGCTTGAAGCACCTGATGTTTCGATAATTACTGATGAGTTCTTAAAGAATTTCAAGGAAGACAAAAACGTAGACCTGCGATTAAAACTACTTGAAAAGATTCTTGGCGATGAAGTCGGAGTTCGCCTTAAAAAAAACAAAAACAAGAAAAAGTCTTTCATGAAACTTCTCGAAGAAACCTTGAAACGGTATCATAAACGTGAAATCACCTTGATGGAACTACTGATGACCTTTAAAAACATCAAGGACGACATCGATGCCGACGAAGAAAAGATGAAGGAACTTGGACTTGGCCCAGAGGAAATGTCTTTTTATGAAGCAGTGACTTATCATCAGGAAGATGTTATGGATAATAAATTTCTTGCTGATATTCTTCGTGATGTCGTGAAAGCCATCAAAAGCAAATTGAATATAGATTGGACGGAACCACATCGCCAGCAAATTCGGGCTGCCGTTGAAAGTTCAGTGAAATTGGTGCTTATGAAGAAAGGCGTCAAAGAAGAACAGTTCAAGTTCCTGCTTCCTCGAATTATTGAGCACGCTGAAGAATATTATAGGGAATGGCCGTTGGTGGGATGATAATTATTACTGTGAGTATATTATATGCCAACTGATATATCCTTAAAGGAATTGCTAACTCAGGACTCAGCAACACCAACTACCCATACTGTATTGAGATGCAATTTTTATCACATGGAAATTGAATCAGATAATTATGAAAAATATGTAGATTATGCAAGTAAATCTCTACTAAATGCTTACATTGATAATTCATATTTATCAAGTGTTTTTGAAAGAGAAGGTTTTACTGGCATTACTAAATTATTCAATGAACGGTTTCCACCAGAGAGCAATGAATTTGGGGTTCGCACAGGCGATTTTGGAGAAATAATAGCCCACATGGTGCTTCAAGATGTATTTGGTCATACAATACCGGTTATGAAAATACGATATAAAACGAACTGGGAGAAATCAGCATTTGGCGTTGATGTAGTAGCTTTTCATTTGCATCCAAACGACCCGAGCCAAGATACAGTAGTTTTTTCTGAAGTTAAAGCATCAAAACACAGCGATTATGGCGTTGATATTGTTTTTAACGAAATACGACAATTAGTTGAAGAAGGCCAACCCGAATCCAAGCAAAAAATGCGCAATGCTGTTCGTTTTGTAAGTGAACGATTGTTTGAACAGAATAATTTTGAACTTGAAAAACGTATTTATAGATTCCTTGATTGTTATACAAATCCACAATACATCGAATCATTTTATCCGTTTTTAGTTAGAGATAAAGCCACATGGGATAGTAGCATTTTAGATGCTGTTACAATAATTAAACCTGAACCAGAAAAAGTAATTCTATGTGTTTTTGCATTACACAATCTTGAGCAAATAATGAATGCTATATATCAACGAGCTACACAATGGGGACATAGTTGAATATCAATGAATATATAGAAATCGCTCAGGGCGAATTAAATAACTTTCGTTCTAATAAATTATTTCAAGATTCATTATTCCATCTTGTTGGCGATAGTTTATTATCTCAAATAGATGATAATTACAAACCAGCTACAGATACTCCCCTGGATGATTTAATCTCAATAGCTTATCGCATTGAACAAGTTGCAATACGACTTTACAACGATGTCGAACATCAACAACAATGCTATCCATTAGCAAAAGAAGCATTTGAAAGTGCTGCAAAATTATTTGAACAGATTGCCGAATCTCAACTTGAATTTAATTCAAAGATATATCTTGAGATATATCTTCACAGTGCACTTGATTTTGCACTCGGCGAATACCAGGCAAATGCAACTGTATTAGCAAGAAAATTCTTAAACAAATATGATTTTGAAAATGACATCCATTCTAATGTTATTAAAGCCACATTTCTTCTTCTAAAGCAAGAAATTGTTGAACTTAATAATATTTTCCATGATGTAGTGTCTCATAAAGATGAATTCGAACTTAATCTAATTTCTAAGTTTGAAAGTAATGCATATGATAGAAATGCTGTTGCAGAGGATACAAGTCATTATATAACTCTTGAAGGGATAGTATCATTTTCTAATTATCTTCGCACGGGAAATAATATTTATTATACCAATGCATTAGAAAAAGTTAAAACTTCATTAAGTATTTTCGATACAATTTGTGACCCAGATAATTTTGTTATTACACAACTAATCTTATTATTAATACGACAAATGTATTTTTGTAGCATCTGGCATCAACTTGGCGATATTCATAATTTTAAAACTAATCCAATCCTGCTAAGATATTTAAATACACTTTCTACAGACTCAAAAAAACCAATATATGAATTATGGGATTCTCAAATAAAAGCGGTAACCAATGTTCTTAATTCTACCAATGCAATTGTACTTCAAATGCCCACAAGTGCTGGAAAAACACGTGTTGCTGAAATAAAAATTGCTCAGGTTTTAGCATCCTCTACCGGTCATCCATGCAAGTGTATATATGTTGCTCCTTTCAAATCACTTGCTTCACAAGTTGAAGAATCATTGAATTATTACTTGGAAAAAGTTGGTTATCGAGTCACATCAGTTTTTGGGAGTTATGAAAGTGTTGACTTTGAAGATATTTTAGCAGAACAAAGTGATGTATTAATCATAACTCCTGAAAAATTAGATTATCTATTAAGACAAAACAAGGAGTATTTTCAAGATGTTAAGTTAATAGCTATCGATGAAGGCCATTTAATAGATAATGAAATTAGAGGCCTCCGTTTAGAGCTTCTCTTATACCGATTAAATAAACTATATTCTCAAAATGGATTGCAGATACTTTTTATTTCGGCAGTATTACCTAATAGTGAAGAAATTGCAAGCTGGCTTTCATTTGGAGAACCTACGTTAGTTAAATCCCTCTGGAGACCAACAAAACTACGTCAAGGAATATTTTACTGGGATGACAAGTGGATAGGCAGAATCTACTACGAATATGAAAAACTTCAAATAATAACCGATATAGAAAAAATTCTAATTCAGGAATATTGTAAAAACAATCCAACAAAAAAATTAAAAAAGCCAATTTTTAAACCAAATACTGTTTATGATATTGCTATTGAATTAGCTTTAAACTTTATCAAAGCCAGCCCTACAATTATATTTACTGCTGTCCGTATTCATGTAGATAGTATTGCAAATGACCTTTATGAAAAAATAAATATACTGAAAATTAATAATACGAATTTTTCACTCGTTTCAGAATACAGTAAATCTCCATTAGAACTCCTTGCAAGAAAAGTCGAACGCAGGCTTGGTGATAATTTTCCTTTAGCTCAATATATTCGTGAAGGGTTTGCATATCATCATGGTTATTTACCTGATGACATTAAGGTAGAAATAGAAAACTCCTTTCGGAATGAATACATACGAATATTGATTGCTACCCCGACATTGGCACAAGGTGTAAATCTACCAGTTCATTTAATGATTGTGGCTAATTTAAATAGAGGAGACAAGCACCCATTTCTGATTCGTGATTTTCGGAACATTGCAGGAAGAGCAGGACGTGCATTACATGAAACCGAAGGTAATGTAATATTTGTTCAGAATACTCAAAGCAAATGGCTCGTTGGGCAAATGCGTAAGTATTTACGGGATGACACTTTGGAAAAAGTGAAAAGCGTATTATTTGAACTATATACAAATATTTTAAAAAGAAAACTTAATAAATCTCTCGAGGAATTTATAGCAAACGCTATAGATATAACCTTTGATGCTGAGGATGCAACACCCCAGACTGAAATAGAATCTACTTTTCAAACATGTCTTCTTGCTTTGCTATATGAAGAATTAATAGACGAATCAGACCCTATAACTATTCAGAAAATGATTGATGATACTCTATTTGGTCATCAATGGGTTGCTGAAAGAACTTATTATCATCCGTTAGTGAATTTCACCAATATGCAAATTCGATATATCTCGGAACAATTTCGCTCAGATAATCAGAAAAAATCATACTATAGAACAGGCTTTTCTATGAAAAGCTGTAAATCTCTTGAAGAGGCAATTCGAATACTTGTGACCCAAAACGTTTTTAATGCATTGAGAGATGAGAATAAAACATTAAACTTAGAAAATCTAACATCTATCCTTAAACTAATTTATATTCCAAGTGAGACATCCAACAGGACTCAAGATGATACTATTATTAAAGCAATGATAGATTGGATTAACTTTGCAGATATAAATTTATTAAAAAATAATTATGAAAAATCTAATGCTATTTTTCAAGACCCACTTAAAATTACAGATTTAGTATATCGCCACTTTTCCAACGATGCTCCTTGGACATTAAATGCTGTAAATAAAATATTAAACTATTTAAAAGAAGATGAGCATTTATCTATTTCCAACGAGATTATTTTTCTCCCAGCCTATATGAAATATGGTGTAAATAATCCTATTTCAGCTTACATTTGCGGCATGGGAATCACGAACCGAAATGTTGCAAAAATAATTTCAGAGTATTATTATAGTTTAGATAAAAATGAATCTTTGATACCTAATCTTGACGAATTTAAAGAATGGATTCAAGACTTAAATTTTGAAGATTTAAATAGAATTCTTATCAATAAAGAACTCGTTTTAGAAACTTGGCTGATAATTCGGAAATACAAGCTTGATTCAAGTCCGATAGATACTTTTATAAAGCCTGATAAAATTATTTTTCTAACATACCTGGTCGGTTTACAATATGAAAACCGTCTTGAACTCCTTAAAGATATTAGCGAAGGGGACAAATTGGATTTAACACGTGAACCTGAAAATACATTTGATTCGTATGCACTTGCTGTATACTCACCTCAAGCCAAGAAGATAGGCTATATACGTAGTAGTAAAGCTTTTATTCTTTCGACTCTCATAAATGAAGGTAGAGTTTTTTCATGTACTGTAGAGACAATAAAAGCTGATACTAATCCTAACCGCAAATTGCTATTAAATGTCAGTGAAGTATAGGCCATCAATTATACATCAAAACCAAGACCGCTAAGATATGCTTGAGTAATACTTAACCCACCTGAATGATGAAGTTTTTTATTTAAACTGGACTTGCCCCGATTTTGCGGACACTGAGTTAAGCAATATTTTGAGCCAAACTCATTTGTAATTCATATTCCTCCGGACTCAGAAAATCAAGAGAAGAATGACTTCTTCGCCGGTTATAGAATACAGCAATATATT
>JBGSOQ010000123.1:0-9511 GCA_041739035.1 Ignavibacteriaceae bacterium
ATCAATTAGTAAAAGCACTTGGTTATTTTACATTCAAGTATGGGAAAATTGACGGTATTGATTCCAATAATGAATACTGGCTTGAAACTGAAGCAAAACTGCGAACTGATTTTAATATAAATGGTTTTAAACTTGACACACTGGATGCAATTAAGTGTAAATCAGTGATGAAAAAAATATTTCAAACTGCTGATGTTCCTTGCGCCCGCGGAAGGATTGTAAATAACATTAAGGAAGCAAAAAAACTCATTGAAGAAGTCGGTTACCCTGTTGTGACTAAACCGGACAAAGGAGTTGGTGCAGCAAATACTTTTAAGATTCATAATGAAAATGAATTAAAGAGTTTTTTCAAAACAAAACCCAATGTTGATTACATGATGGAAGAATTTATTAAAGGAGATATTTGTTCATTCGATGGGTTAACGGACCATGATGGAAATCTTGTTTTCTTTACGTCTCATCAATATGAAAAAGGAGTAATGGAAACCGTAAATGAGGATCATCATATTTATTATTACTCGTACCGAAATGTTCCAAAGGATATTGAAGAGGCTGGACGAAAAATACTAAAAGCTTTTAACGTAAAAGGTAGATTCTTCCACTTTGAATTTTTCCGTCTGCATGAGAATTCTAAGATTATCGCGCTTGAAGTAAATATGCGGCCTCCCGGCGGTTTTACAACAGATATGTTCAACTGGGCTTGCGATATAGACATTTATCAAGAGTGGGCAAACGTTATTGTTAATAATAAATTCGATTTAGAATATACTAGGCGTTATCATGTATGTTATATAAGCAGAAAGTACAGCAGGAATTATCAACATAGCCACGAAGAAATTTTAAATCGCTTTGGCGGGATGATAGTAATGCATACGGAAATGGATCCGGTACTTGCTCAGGCAATGGGTAATTATGCTTATATCGTACGTGCTAAGGAACTCGATCCAATTTTTGAGGCCATCCAATTTATTCACAAAGAGATTTAATCTATGTTATCAAATGGCTTATTAATCTTGATGACTGATAAACTAAAAATAAAAATCCTTTACTTCTACTTCTTCAGCTTTTGGATCATGCTTGTGAAGAAATTCAAGGAACTCCTTCGCGTAAACTTTTTCTTTTTTCCCCTTATATTTTTCGAAAAGTTTTTCCAATTGCTTGTGAGTAAGTGTGCTCATCACATAATGTTTTTCTTCGTGGTCATCGAATATTCTGTAAACTGTCTTCTTTTGTTTTTTCATTTCATCTCTCCTGTTAAATTAAGATTGTATCTGCGTGTAATATGTCTGAATAAAGTTCATTTTTAATGGCTTCGGCATTTTTTCTCGCTTTGGTTAATGCATCAAGAATATATCTTCGTGCTGTAAATACTTTCCGCTGATCTTCGTTTGCTTCATTAAGAAGAAGGGAGCCGATATAAACGTAACCGTAAAGTTCTACCAAATCTTTTGCTGCCACATCTTGAATATTCGGATCTTTCTTATCTTTAATGTACTTAAGACACTCATTAAACATTCCGCGGATTTCTTTTAACACTCCGTGAAGATTTATCAAGCTTCCTTTGTATTCCTTTTTCTCCCACTCGTTAAAATATTCTGCAAAGATATCATTTACAACTCCTCCCGAAGCGGCTACAATCTGCATCTGAGAAGTTCCTTCGTAAATGTTTGTAATTCTAGCATCTCTGCTGAGTCGTTCAATTCCAAATTCATGCATGTAACCCGTTCCTCCGTGAATCTGCATTGAATCATAGCAAATTTTGTTGGAGGATTCAGACAACAAATATTTTGTCAGCGGTGTCAAGAGATTCAAAACCCTTGTTGCTTCTTTTAATCTTTCATTTACTTCGGTAACCGGTTTTTTATCTGCTTTCAATCTTTCAACAAGAGTTTCGAGCATTTCCTTTTTATCAAGCCAAACACAAGTATTATAGAACAGCGATCTGTTTGCTTCGAGCGAGACGCGCATATCAATAAGCATGTTAGAAATTACCGGCAAATTATAAATTGGTTTTCCAAACTGCTCACGAGCTTTTGCATACTTTAATGCCTGCTCATAAGCTTCTTGAGAAATTCCGAGCGATTGAGCCCCGATTCCAACCCGTGCTCTGTTCATTAAATACATAACATACTTTAGTAAACCAAACCTTCTCGATCCAACAAGCTGTGCCGGAGTATCATTAAATTGAAGTTCGCAAGTTGGAGAACCATGTATACCAAGCTTGTGTTCAATTCTTCTAACTTTTACAGTTTCATCGCCGTAACAAACGAGCATGCTTAAACCTCGAGCATCTTTTGTCCCCGCTTCGGTTCTGGCGAGAACAAGAAGAACTTCACCATTTCCGTTTGTTATGAATCTTTTAACTCCGCGCAAAAACCAATTTCCTTTTTCATCCTGATAAGCAGTAAGCTTAACAGCTTGAAGATCCGAACCGGCATCAGGTTCGGTTAGTGCCATTGCACCCGTATATTCCCCAGTTGCAAAGCCAGGAAGGAACTCTTGTTTCTGTTCCGTGTTCCCAAATTCGGCGACAGTTTTTCCAATATCTTGCAATCCAAAAATATTCATAAGCGATGCATCAGCTCGAGAAATTATTTCGACTGCAATCATGTAAATTGTGGTGGGAAAGTTTAGTCCGCCATATTCGCGCGGTAAAATCATTCCCATCAGATCAGCTTTTGAAAGTAACTCAAGAGATTCCTTGGTTCCTTTTGCATAATAAACTTTTCCGTCCTTAAATGTTGCGCCTTCATCATCAATACTTGGCGATCTTGGAGCGATATAATTGGCGGCAATGTCTCCTGTAATTTCTAATATTCTTCTATAATTTTCTTTCGCATCATCATAATTAACCGGAGCGTAATTAAATTTTTCTGATTGTTTATAATTCTCCTCATAAAAATCGACTATTTCTTTTAAGTTAAGTCTATCAAACTGAAAAAGAAGATCTTTATTATCTGTGAAATAGTTTGCCATAGGTTATCTCAATTTTTGTTTGAAAGCGTTAATGAACATTGGAATAATTTGTACTGCATCTCCGATAATTCCATAATGAGCAACTCCGAAAATTGGTGCGTCTGGGTCAGAATTAATTGCGATTATTTTATTTGATTCCTGCATACCCGCACGATGCTGAATGGCCCCGGAAATGCCGCATGCAACGTAAAGCTTTGGACGAACTGTAATACCAGTTTGCCCAACTTGACGATCGGGAGAAATAAAACCGGCATCAACAGCGGCACGGGTTCCGGCCACTTCACCGCCGATTGTATGTGCTAATTCTTTTACAAGCTCAAAATTTTCTTTAGAACCTAATCCGTAACCGCCTGAAACAATTATTGGCGCAGCTTTTAAATTCACTTTATTTTCTTTGCGGTGCTGCTCAATGATTTTAATAATATCATCAAATTGTTCCGGGACGTATGGAACTTCAGTAATCTTTCCTTTAGCTGGTTTGTTAACCTGCTCCATTCTCATAACTCCTTCACGGACAGTCGCCATTTGAGATTGAACATCAGGAGAAATAATTGTTGCAATAATATTGCCTCCAAAAGCCGGACGAATCTGTAAAAGTAAGTCTTTGAATTCTTCCTTAAGATATTTCACGTTAGAGATTTGAAGATCGGTGCAATCTGCTGTTAGTCCGCTTTTCGTATGTGAGGCTACTCGCGGAGCCAAATCCCTTCCGATAACTGTAGCACCGTAAAGCATAACTCTCGGCTGATATTTTTCTACCAGTTCATTTAAAATTCTGCTGTAAGGCATTGTAAGGTAATGAGCAAGCTGTTCGTTATCAACAATGATCGCCTCTTCGGCTCCGTACTTAAAAGTTTCTTCAGCTATTGGCTTGATGTTATGTCCAAGAACAATTGCTTTTAGCGAACTTTTCAAGTTGTCAGCTAATTTTCTTCCTTTGGAAAGAAGTTCAAAACTGACATCGGCAGGCTTGCTGTTTCGCTGCTCAATAAAAACCCAAACATCTCTATTTTTTATTTCCATAGTTTATCCCAGGATATGATCTGCGAGTAAATGATCAATTAAGTTACCAATTCCTTCTTTTGTGGGAGGAACCATTTCATGACTGCTTCCTGCCAGAACAACCGATTCAACTTTGTAAACTTTTGTCGGTGAACCATGAATTCCGCATCGGCTTTCATCAAGCTTAAGATCATCCATTGTTAAAGTTTTAATGTACAGATTGCGTGATTCATATTCATCCTGAAGCTGATCAATGTAGAGAAGAGAATTTCCCTCTGTAAGCTTTTCAAGTTCAGAAAGTGTTTTGGCATTTTTATACGCCATAATTCGCTTTGCTTGAAATGGCCGTGGAAATGCAGCATCTTTGATAACCGTAACTAAAACCGGAAGGGCTGATTCGAGAATTTCGTATCCTCCTTCGATCTTTTTCTTAATTTTTACGGATGCCTCTCCAACCTCAAGTATTTCATCTGCATAAGTTATTTGAGGAATGCTAAGTTTCTCTGCGGTTTGCGGGCCGACTTGTGCGGTATCGCCGTCTATTGCTTGCCTTCCGGCAAAAATAAAATCATAATTTCCAATTTGTTTTATTGCCTCTGCCAAAACATATGAAGTCGCAAGTGTATCGGCGCCAGCAAATTTTCTGTCACTAATCAAAACCGCCTCATCGGCACCCATAAACAAACATTCTCTTAGAACATCAGATGCACGGGGCGGACCCATTGTTATTGCGGTTACCTTTCCGCCAAATTTATCTTTCACTTGAAGGGCAAACTCGAGAGCTACTCTATCTTCATGATTAAAAATTGCGGGAAGCTTAGCTCGATTAACGGTGCCGTCTTCCTTCATTACTTGTCCCGAAATGTTTGCAGTGTCGGGAACTTGCTTAACCATCACAATACTATTTTTCGTCATAGAATTCCTATTTAAAGATTGCGAAAATTACAAAAATTATTTGGGGTTTAGCAAACAGTTTTTAATTGTATTTGCCACGAATTGCACGAATAATCACTAATTGAATTTAATTCGTGTTATTAGTGGCAATAAAAGCCGTTGATATTGAGCTGTTATTATTGATTTGAGTTTGATAAACAACCTGCTTCAAGAAAACCTTTGAATTGCGAGCGAACATGAATAACATCGTTATGTTCAAGATCTGAGTAGATAAAAATGATGCGGTTGTTTCTAAGATCATTACCTAAAAGATCAATTTCGTTTTTAAAGATGTAGGGTACTTTCCACGAATTAAAACATTCCATCAAATTTTCCGACTCTTCTTTAGTTCCGCCATCTTTTGTGTAAATGTTGATGAATTTCCCATCATAGTGGTCTAACCAGTAAGTGAATTTTTCAATCTGTCCGTAAAGGCCATCAAAGAGAAAAACTTCATTTATTTTATCTGTTAATCCGCCTCTCATCAAAATGTAAGATATTACCCTAAAACCGCCACTGTGACCGGAAAGAATAACGTCACCAATTTTTTTATTCACAATAATTTTCTTTTCGTAAAGTAGTTCGGTGATTTCATTTATCAAATCTCTAAATACATTTTCTTCTTCAAGCATTCCGCCAAATGAATCGGGTGAATTTTTTGGTCCTTGAGGAACAATTAGTATCGCATTCTTCTTGCTTTCGCTGAATTGTTCGATCAACTTAAATTGACTTAAAACGCTGTCAACATTGTTATACCATCCGTGAAAGTGAATTACAAAATTATTGCCTGCTTCGGCTTTAAATCCCTTCGGAATGAATATTAAAACTGTGCTGTCATTGTAGTGTTCTTCGAATGAATAGTTTTTATTGTTGTAAGTATGCCCAAGTGCTCTCTTTAAATGGGGGAATGAAGTATTATGCAATTCTGAAATAACCAGCTTACCGTATTTTTGGTATCGCTCAACTAAAGGTTGTCCGATTAAGGATTGCGTACTTATGCTAGGAAAAAACAAAATATAAAACCAAAAAAGCTTTGCAATTTGCTTCATAATTGAAACCTAAAGAGTAGATTAAGAATTGTTTTTCAAAGTCAAATATAGGGTTTTACTTTAGAAATTATCATTGAATAAGACAGATTTCGCTATGGAAAAGGGATATATTTTCGCAAAAAATGGAGAATTACTTAGTTTTAAAACACATTTACTTAAATATTTTAATTGATAATTTCCTCACAAATATTAAATTACATTATCAAAAAATTCTCTTACTTATTATCGAAAGGTGTACAATGAAAATTTCCAGAATGAATCCCCTAAAAGGCGAATCTAAAACCGCTGCTTTCTTCGACATACAAACAGAAGAAGAGATAATTATCAAAGGATTCAGATTGGTTAGCGGAACAAATGGATTGTTTTTATCTGCTCCCGATGAGAAGGGTAAAGACGGTAAGTTCTACGATAAGGTTATTGTTCCAAAAGAACTGAAAGAAAAACTTGAAAAAATGGCTATTGAAGAGTACACCCGACTAAAAGGCGAATAAACTAGTAATCTAGCCGAAGCTCACAATCAATCTTATGGTTGTGAGTTTAATTATTATCAATGTAGGCTTGGAACAGCCGGTAATGAAGCGGGGGCTTTTGGAAGCATGAGCACATATCTCTCTACAACTTCTTGTTCAAATCATCAACACTAAAATTCTCATAACCCCAATCGCCGATGATTTTTCCATTTTTAAGCAGAACAATTCTCGGCGGATAATTTTTAATTAGCGGGAAGAAAGCCTGCGGTGAGATTATCTTGTATGGAAATGTTGTGGCAGCAGCATCAAAAAAATTATTCACTTGCGCCTCATCCCCGAGGAATAAAATGTAAAGCGGGGGAAAATTATTCCATTCCTGTTTTACCTGTCCAAGCTTAAACGCAGTTTCCATGCAATCTTCACAATCCAAGCTGAATAAGCCGACTATCTTAATTCCATCATCAAGGTTTACAAGTTGATTACCGCTAAATACCTTGAAGGATGCAAACACTGAAGCGGTTTTTTGTGGATTTGTTTGTTGTTTTTGTGCCTCATTTTTTTCAGCATTTATCGACGGCTCTTTTGTTGTCTGAACGGTATCTATTTCATTCGTTATTCCTGAAGAAGAAACCACTTGAAGAGAATCATTATTCTTTAGATTTGAATTATCCAGTGGAGAAATAATATACGGTTTGACTTGAAAAATCAAAAACATCCCGCCAAAAACAATTGAGTACACTGCAAATGCAAATGAGTAGTTTATTTTCTTTTCAAATAGAAAATATTTGTGAAGTAAGAAAAGCAAAAAGAAGAGAACCAAATTTTTTATCAATGCTTCGAGAGAAGACATAGGGATAAATTCACCAAAACAGCCGCAGTTTTTGCTTCCGCTTCCTGTTGCAATTAAAAAAGATAAATGGACACAGAAGACAAACAGCAATAAAAATGAAAATGGAACAGCGATCCTTTTAACAAATGGAGTTACAAAGAAACTTATTCCTAAAAAGAGTTCGAGACTGATAATAAAACGCGAAAGGTAAGGTGCAATATTCCAATTTGCAATTCCCTGATTAACTATGATTAGGTCAAATGCTTCAATCGGAAATAATTTTGATATTGCCGATAAAATGAATAGAGAACCAAGAATAACTCTAAGTGTCCAAATTAATTTACTGTTCATTCCGCTTTGTGTTTAAATCCTTTAATCATCCACTTTCGTGCAAGAACCAACCCGATAGGACTTAGTATTGCTATGAAACCGTAAATCAACCACATAGATTCCGTGTTCATTTGTGAGGGGGCAACGCCTTCAGGACAATAATGCATTAAGAACCAACCAGAATAAAGTGATGTAACTACTTTTGTTAAGAACCAAGGAAATTGCCCAATTCCCATGTAGATGCCCGTCATTCCCTTAGGAGCAATCTCAGCTACCCACTGAAGAAATCTTGGCTGCCACATTGCCTCACCGATAGTCATAATTATCAAGTAACCAAAAACTGCCCAAAGCGAAGGTCCTGTTGCAAGTATAAAAGTAGGAGATGCCATCACAAATGTTCCTACTATTATCATCTTATAGGCATTCTTTTGTGCTGTTAAAGCTGCTACCATGGGGGTAAGTATAAAAATCAGAATCGGGTTGAAATTGACGAAGAATTCAAAATTATCTTGCACAACTCCGGTGAATGCTCTGCTAAAATAAATTGGAAGCGTCAACCAATTATGCGCAAACAATGTCTGAACCGGAATCAAAATGAAGATGAAGAACATGAATCTAAGATCTTTAACTGGAAAGTTTTTTAAATAGAACATAATTTTTTCTTTTGCCGATTTTTCTTCTTCAGCTTTTCTCTCTGCATCTAATTTTTCTTTAGTTTCAGGGTTCATTTCATTTATAGTTTTTTCAATCGTCTTTTTAGAAAGGATGACAGCGACTACAATTATTCCAACCACCGTTAATGCAACATAAACCCAAAACACTGCAAGAATACCTTGACCATTCGAATCAAATGCTTTTCTTACTGGTGGCCCGATTATTCCGGGTAAAAATCCGCCTAGATTCATCAGAGCATAAAGCATTGCGTATCCCATTGCAGAAGTTTTTTCATTTGTGAATTGTTTAACGGCCGTATAGCATGCCGGTTGATAAATTCCATAACCGAGGACAATTCCTAAAATTCCCAGCATGGCAATAAGATGAGCCGTAGACCACAAACCGATATTTGACGTAATGTTTGGCGCAATTGTTAAAAGCACTCTTCCTGCCAGCATAAATGACAAAGCATATAGAAGAGATTTTCTTACACCAATCCAATCAACTGTTGCACCAAGGAAAAGCATAGCAAGCGTAATTCCTGCGGTTAATACACCTACCATCTGTCCTGCATTTATGTCATCAAGTTTAATGTAGCTATTGAAATAAATGACCAGGTAACCGACAATCCCGAAATATGTTAATCCTTCTAGCAGGTAAGATAGATTTATTCCCCACAATGCACGGGATGCTTTAAATAAATCCTTGAAAGGTTGAGTTACCTCACGAATAGTTTTTTGGATAACACCTTCATCCGGTAAATTGTTGTTGGTTTGTAATTCGGCCATTTTTCCTCGCTTTATTTAGGATTGTGACTTTAATGTTCTTAATTAAAAAACTTTTAAAAGTTTAAGCGCCATAATAAGCACAGCAACAATTAAAATCATCTTAATAAATTTCTCACCTTTTCTCACAGAAATTTTTGCGGACCACCAAGCACCAAATGCGTTTCCAAGCGACAAAGCAATTGCCATTGTCCAGTCAATATTATCAGTAAGAATAAAAATTATTAAGGCAGGTATTGTAAAAATTAGAACTATAAAAACCTTATGCATGTTAACCCGGATCAAATCAAGCTTCATTAGATAGTGAAGTGCCGCCATCAGGAGAAATCCAACTCCAACCTGGATGAACGCTCCGTAAAAGCCAATTACAAACATTGATATGTACATCGGGATTGTTTTCAGTTTGGCATTGCTGCTAGCATTATCTTGTTTGGGCATTGGAATTAGGAGAGATATTGTAACTCCAATCATCACGATTCCAAG
>JBGSOQ010000130.1:0-13207 GCA_041739035.1 Ignavibacteriaceae bacterium
AATCATAATCCCGCGAATGTGGGACAGCCAAGATCTATCACTGCCGGAATACAAATAATTTGGTAACTGGAGAAAATTCATGTTAAGAGTTTTGATAAAAATCTTATTTGTTTACTTGATTTTAAATTTATGCGCAAGCAAGGTTATTGCTCAGCCTGATTGCAGCAACTGTCACAAAGATGTAAAACCCGGGCAGTTAAAACCATTATTAAAAACCAAATCCAGTGTTGAACGTGGTTTAGGAATTATGGATAAAGGCCAAGTATCCAATTACCTTGGCAACTTTGGTGTTTTATCTAACTTCCATGAGTATTTCAATGAGGCCGTCCGTTGGCCTTCGGATGCAACGGAAGTAATTCAATATTGCTTTGGTTTGGGATTAGTCGTGGCTTCGAAAGGTAATGTGATAACTTCTGTAGTTGGCGGCCCAACAGAAAAATATGATTGGGCACCAAAGAACGGATCTAGAGGACGAGTATTTTCCGGCGATGTTACGGCACCTCCACCTGATGAAACTCCCTTCCTTGCCTCAAGTGACAATCCTGAAACATGGCCCAAGGGTTATTTTGATGCTACCGGGAATTGGATTGAAACTCCTAATGAAAGACATTGGCCCGGAAAATACCGTATTGATATTGAATCCTCGTCTCCTAATTATGGACGGGAGGTTAAAGGTGAATTCGTGTCTGATAGAGATATTTATAGTGTCTTCGATGATAAGGAAAACAATAATCCCAAAGGGCCATTGGGCATAGAAGTTCAGCAGACCGCATATTCCTATGGGCGACCCTACGCTGAAGATTTGCTGATTTGGAATTATAACATTATTAATACCAGCAACAATTTACTAGATAGTGTTTATGTTGGCTATATTGGAATTTTTAGACCTGATTTTGACAATGCCGACTATCTTAATATCATAGATACCGATCCAAATGATGAACACCAAAATGGTGATTTCGTTTACGTGTACGATATCAATAATATTAAAGATGGTGCCTGGACGAGTGATCCTGTAAACATGGGTATGGTTGGAATTAACATTTTAAATACTCCTAAAAACATGGGCGTTACTGATTTTCATTACCTCAGCCGGGAGTTCGTTCCAAAAGTAGATGAGGAAATGTGGCCGATCATCTGCAGCAATCCCAATGACCCAAACTTAACAGTACCTTCAGCATTTTTTCATGGTTCTAACAGAAGAATAGACACAACTCACCCCGACAGTTTAAAAAAATATTATCCAAGTGGTGCACCGATAAACTATTTTATTATGACCGGACCATTCACTTTAAATCCCGGGGAAACCGTAAGCTCATCAATTGGTTTAGTTATGGGAAGTTCCGGTAATATTCCCAATCAACCTGATACCTCCGATCTAATGAATAATATGAGAGTGTTACAACAAATGTATAAAAGAGCCTTCCAGGGATCGGGGCCACCTAAAACTCCTATAGTTAAAGCAACTGCAGGCGATAAGCAGGTAAGGTTGATTTGGGATTCAGGTGCCGAAGATTCGAAAGATGCTCTTACAGGCAAAAAGGATTTTGAGGGATATAAAATTTATCGGAGCGATGACCTTGGTAAAACTTGGGGCGATCCAATCACAGATCAGTTTGGCAGCATAATTGGTTATAAACCAATAAAAATTTTTGATCTTATAGATGGAATTAAGGGACTTGATCCTGCCTTCAATCAATCGCTTGGGGATGATAATGGGATCGAGCATAGTTATGTTGATAAAAATTTGTTAAATGGAGTTGAATACTGGTACTGTGTAACGGCATTTGATAAAGGAAATCAAATCCCTGATAGTTTAGAGCAATCCTATCAATCCCCTCTTGGCAGTTCAGATCTCGAAAGTAATACTGTTTCTGTTGTCCCTGGCGTACGACCGCAGAATTATTTGCCTCCAGAATATTATCCAACTTTAACCCCTGAAGGATCATTTCCGCCGATTGGTGGAATTTGTCAAGGGATTGTGACGATCGATATTGTGCAGCCTGATTCAATTACAGGTGATGATTACCTGGTGACATTTGTCGATTCAACTCTTGAAATTGTTGGTAGCGATACAAATTATGTGCTCGGATTTAATTTATATAGAATTAATTCTGAAACACGTGATACCACTATTCTTCTTGATCATCACTTATTCTCAGATGAGTCCGAAGATAATCTACCGATAACAGATGGATTCCGAATAACTGCTCTCAATACGCCATCAGGAGTTGCATTCCAAGGATGGAGTTTAGTTAACGGAGATACATCAACTTTTCAGTGGACTACAAAACCCGTTGCAAAATATATCGGTGATCGGCAAACTGCTCAAGAGGTAGTTTATACAATAGATGATTATAGAGTTACCATTGATAAAAATGTTGGACTGAATGCAAAATTGTACGATTATTTTTCAGATATTCTTTACGATACCATATCCTACAATCTCCCTTTAAAAGTTGAAGTTATTACTGATCCTGAAAATCCTATTGATGTAAGTGAAAACACACTACTAATGGAGTTTGCTGTAAAAGCTCCCTGGGAAGATTATAGAATAAACTTTTATAGTCAGTTGGGGTGGGATCTTGTTCCCGGCGGTCCAGCATATACAGCAGGCAGCCCAGGATTTTACGAAAGATATCCCGACATGTTAAATTTTGAAAAGTATGAAATTGATCCCATAACTAATGATACTACGGTTACAGGATTAGTGCTTCGTACAAATAATCAACCAAATACATACATTGATGCCAATAGTAATACCATTAATCAAATTGCTATTGCTCCATCCAATGGCGATCAATTTACTATTAGAACATATAAGCCTTTTAGGAAAGAAGTTAGGTACGAATTTTCAACTAAAAAAGTTGAATACACTAATAATAGCAATGTTGACTTAAAAAAGATTCGAGCTGTTCCGGATCCCTACATCGTTTCTAATGAATATGAAACCAATCAATTTGGAAAGAGATTGATGTTCAACCATCTGCCTAAGGAATGTACAATCTCTATTTATACAGTTGCAGGCGACTTTGTTGATGAGATATATCATAACGATAGCAGAGGTTTCGATTTCTGGGATTTAAGAACTTACAATGACCAATATATTGCGTATGGTCTGTACGTATTTGTAGTTAAGCTACCCGATGGACAGCAGAATGTTGGGAAATTTTTAGTGATAAAATAAGTTGATAAGCAAAAGAAATTCCTAAGGTAAAGAATATGAAGAAAATTATTTTGATATTTATACTGCTTTTACCTATTGCAGTTTTTGCCGGCAGCTTTTCAAAAGTTGGAACTGCAGCCGCACAATTTCTTAAAATTGGTGTTGGTGCACGAGCCAATGGAATGGGTGGCTCTTTTACGGCGATTGCTAATGATGTAAGCACCATTTACTGGAATCCGGCTGGTATTGCAAACTTAAACCGAACATCAATCGGCTTTACACATTCTGAATGGTTCGCAGATATATCGCACGATTTTGCTGGAGTTGTAGTGCCGATTTCATCTTCTGATTTTCTTGCAGTTCATGCAACTACACTTAACACTGGTGAGCAAGAAGTAACTACAGTGGTCAGTCCTGACGGAACAGGAATTTTTTACGATGTAAGAGATTTAGCTATCGGTTTAACTTATTCGAGGCAATTAACCGATAGATTTTCTGTAGGATTGACAGGCAAGTATGTTTTACAAACTCTTTACAATGTTCAGGCATCATCATTTACATTAGATGTTGGATCTTATCTTAGAACCGGTTTCCATAATCTAATCATCGGTATGGCAATATCTAATTTTGGTGGAACAATGCAGTTAGATGGACGCGATCTTATCACAATTGCCGATGTGAATTCATCATTTAGTGGAAACTACAATCCTGATGCCCGACTGACTACACAAGAATATCCTCTTCCTCTAATTTTTAGAGTCGGACTTGCACTGGATGTTGTAGGTGGTAACGATCCTGTTATTCAATCTGAAGATTATCGCTTAACCTTGGCCACTGAAGGAACCCATTTGAATGATAATAATGAACGTTTTAACATAGGAAGTGAATTATCTTGGACGGAAACAGTTTTTGTTCGAGCAGGGTACAAAATTAACTATGATACTGAAAAATGGGCTTTAGGTATTGGTGTAAATATTCCTATCGGTAATCAAAAGGTAGTTTTTGATTATGCTTTTATAGAGTTTGAAAACCTTGGCAGCGTTTCACAATTTTCACTCGAATTACAGTTGTAGCTTTGCTACTACAGAATAAATTTAATTATTCACAAGTGGAGACTTAATAATGAACCTTTTGGAAAGAAAATTTTTTACCGTAATAACGGCAACTATTTATGCAGCCTTTTTATTAAACATGAACATTGAGGCACAAACTGAAAAAAGTAATGATGAAGTAAAAGAATTTAAAGTTTGGAAAATCCCAAATGTTGGGAATGGAGCCGAGTTTTATTTTTCGCCTGATGGCAAAAGTATGATTGGCAATGCCAAATTTGAAGATGATTCTTCTCACCAAGTCTATACCTTAAAAATTGACGGAACCGATATAAAAAGAATTAATGCCATTGGTGAAGATGCTTGCTCATATTATTTCCCCGATGGTGAAAAATTAATTTGGACATCAACACGCGATAACCTCGATTTACCTAAAGGTGAGTGGTCGAATGCAAAAAATTATCCGACAGGTGCTGAACTTTACACCAGTGATCTCGATGGTGGAAATGTCGTCCGACTAACTCATAATAAGTATTATGATGCCGAAGTATCTGTTTCACCCAACGGTAAAAAAATATTATTTACCAGACAAATTGACGGCATGTGTGATTTGTGGGTAATGAATGTTGACGGAACTGATGAGCATCAAGTTACTTTTTCAGAGGAATGGCAAGAAGGCGGCTCTTTTTACTTAAATGATAATGAAACGATAATTTATCGTGCTTGGCTGCGTAAGGATGACGGAAAACGCGGAACACCAATGACAATCTTTACTATCAAAGATGATGGGACAGATTTAAAACAAATTACTTTTGATGATGGAACAAATTGGGCGCCTTTTCCGGCTCCGGATGGCGATCACTTCGTATTTGTTAAAGTTTTACCGCCATTCAATTTTGAAGTTTATATGATGAGTATTAAAACCGGTGAACAGACTCGTTTAACCTATAACGACGCGTTTGATGGTTTTCCTGTAATTTCACCTGATGGCAAAACTTTAGGATTTTCTTCAAACAGAGATGAAGCTAAGGGAGTTCGAAAACTATCTCCTTACTTGATGGATATTTCTTCTTTGAAATTATGTCCTAATGATTGAGCCACTTGATATTTTAATCGGATAAAAAATAAAACTCGATATATATTATAAACAAATTTAGGGCCCTAGAAATGGGCTTAGTATGAACTTTCGTATTACTGATAACATAAAAATTGTTTTCTATGGATGGTGTTTCGTAAATTGTGTTTTTATTACTTCTACAATAGCTCAGCATGAAGTAACTAAGTTCGATTCTCTTTCGATTCAAAAAGGTTCTCATCAAAGCGAAATTGATCCGAAGTATTCCGTATTTGGCCCGCCGGTACCGGCACAATGGAAATTTCAAACATCATTCATGAATACTGATCACGAGAATGTTTCTGCTTTTAATTTTTATCAAAAGAATCAAAGAGATAAGACCTTATTTCTTTCGATAATTAATAATGGATTAGATTATACCAGCCAATACAGAGTTAAACAAATTTCTGGAGCAGCAGTCTTATTTCCTTTTAATGACGATGATAGATATCAATTTGAATTAGGCGGAACATTTGACGACATTAACGATACCGCCCTTTTTAATACTACGCTTTTTTCAAGATTCACTTATAGACCTACATCCGCGTTATGGCTTCGAGTTGGCTTCGAATATTTCGATGGATATGAGTTGGGTCACGGAGCAAACCCATATGCGGCGTCGACCCTGAACTCATATTATCTTTCCGCTAAATATAAAATTGGTGTTTTCTCCCCCATTGGTGTTGTCGGAGCTGGAAGAATAAACGAAAAAACAAATAATTTGGTTGGCGGCGGTGCATTCTTAACCGGGCCTTGGAATACATATGCATTCGGCGGCTATATTAAAAGCACTGAGGAAAGTGAAAATGTTCGTACTTTAGCAATCGGAAAATGGGCCCCATTTAGATATGATGACATGCCATCGGGATTTTTTGTTTGGAAACATAAGTCCGACTATGATTTTCAGCTTGGCGGATTATTCTTTGGTAATCGAAATCTCTTTGTCCAGCCGGCTGCTTTCGGAATGATAACCGGAATGTTTATTAGCAATGTAACACTGAGGGCTAACAGTCAGCTAAGACAGCGAAAGTTGTTGGCTATTTCCGAAGATTATGAAAATTTTGATCATTCATTTTTTTACGTACACCTTAATCAGAAAATAAATAACAACGCAAATAATGTAGGTTTTTCAGCATTTCAGTTTTATAAATTACTTTCGGGAATCAATTTTTCAATTTTTTCTGACCCTGTACTTGGAATATTTTATACTGAAGAAACAAATCCAGTAATAAAAGGCTTTAATCCAAGAACATTTCAACCTGTTATGCATGATGAAAAAGAAAAATACTTTTCTTATCAAGTTGGATTTAGAATAATAAACAGTTTTCTTTTTGAAGTGATACATTTTCCTTCGAAGGATGATTTTACAATCGCTTTATCCTATCTTATCAAGTAGATTTTTTTGCCCCCTTAAAAATGTATGTAATGGACAAATTTTAATTATATTTTATGAATTGTTTTAGTAACATAATTATTAATCATTTAGTCAAAAAATTAATAAAGTAAACTTTATGGCAGATATTACGAAAGTTGGAATATTTTTTGTTCATTTCGCATTAATTTTTTACACTCTATTTATAATATTCGAGGGCAAAAAACAGCGTGCAACTAATACTATTTTATTATTCATAACCTTTGCTGTGATGTTTGATATCACTGCAACTGCATGTATGATGATTGGTACAACGCGAACCTATTTTACATTTCATGGAATCCTAGGTTATATTGGTCTGTTACTCATGTTAATTGACTTTGCTCTTCTTTTAAAATACAGAATAAAATACGGGGTTGAAACATTAATAAGTAAACCATTGTACCTGTATTCTAAAATAGCTTATTACTGGTGGTTGATGGCTTTTATTACAGGTGTAATTGTATCAATTTTTAGGCACTAACATTCATTTATTGAATAATCATTTAGTCTTATACTTTAAAAAGATCTAACACACTAATTTGTTTAATTTGGATTCGATCAAATGAGAAAATATGTTTTCCTAATAGCTATTATCCTTCCATCTATTTTATCTTGCACTGCAGGACAGCAAGAATTGCTTTCCGTCATTGCTGGTAACGGCAAAGCAGGTTTTAAAGATGGTCGGCAAGCTGAATTAAATAAACCTATCAGATTGGCTTCATACAAAGATAATTCTGTGATTTTTGCCGATATAAACAACCATGCAATTCGCATTGCCTCACTTGACGGTGAAGTTACAACCATTGCTGGTGGACCTGATAAAAAAGGGTATCAGGACGGTGATGCAGCACAAGCAAAATTTAATTCTCCTCACGGAGTTGCTTATGATAAAGATAATGATATAATATACGTTGCAGAGGCTGGAGGCAATTTGATTAGAACTATAAGGAAAACCGCCAATGGTAATTTTATTGTAAACACTTTAGCTGGGATTCCAAATGAAAAGGGTTTTAGGGATGGCAGAAGTGATTCTGCTTTATTCAACTCTCCTCATGCTGTTATTATAGCTAAGGGCGGTGGAGTGTTTGTACCTGATATTGGTAATGCACGAGTTCGTCTAATCAAGGATGGAATAGTTTCAACAGTAGCTGGCAGCGGAAAATCGGGTAATGAAGATGGGGCTTTTAATGAGGCGAGTTTTGTATACGCAATAGACATAGTATCTGATGGAGAAAATATTTTTGTTGCCGATGCAGGGAGTAATTTGATTCGAAAAATAATCCCTGCCTCGGATGTTACAACCTTAACATTGAGTGATACTCTTAACACTCCTCACGGTATAGCAGTGGATGAAAATAAAAATATTTACATTGCTGATATGGGATCGCACAGGGTTTTAAGAATTGATCCCGACGGTAGAGTTTCTACTTTAGGCGGTACAGGAAAGGCTGGTTCAGATGTGAATGAATTGAACAAGCCTGCGGCAGTACTTATTCATAATGGTTATTTATGGATTGCTGATTTAGAAAATCATCAATTAAAAATTATTAAAATTTAGATAATTATAATTAACCTCTAGTAAAATAAAAATGGAGACTAAATTGAAAACCAACACATTACTAATTGCTTTATTTCTTTTCTTCACTGCAAGTTTCGCACAGAATTTTGATTCTGAGAAATTACCAATCGGTGATGAAAATCGTAAATATGATTTTTGTACTGTTAAACTTGATAAGATTTTTGATACTAAAGCAAGTAAAGAAGTATTATTTGATCAAATGATTACCGAGTTGAAAAATTATCGAATTGTAATGGTCGGGGAATCTCACACTAATCAGCTTTATCATGATGTGGAACTAAAAGTAATTAAGGGTTTAGTTGAAGCAGGTAAACCGGTAGTTCTAGCGCTTGAAATGTTCAATCCTAAACAAGATGAAGCTTTAGCAGCATGGAGCAGTGGAAATACTGATCCAAATACCTTTATGGAACAGACCGATTTCTTAACGACATGGGGTCATAACTACAGGTATTACCAAGCAATTTTTGAATACACAAGAGAAAAGAATATCCCGATTTATGGAGCTAATATTGATAAACAGTACACTTCAAAAATAGGAAGAGGCGGCGTGGCAAGCCTTACCGAGGAAGATCTTAAAGCTATTCCCGAAATTGATACTTTGAATATGGAGCACAAATTTCTAATTAAAGTTTTAATGCAGGGAATGGATGCAACAATGCCCGATCAATTTAACAATATGTATCCAGCTCAAAGTTTATGGGATGTTGCAATGGGTGAAGGTGCAATCAAAACAGCAGAAAAGCATCCGGATGCAACAGTTGTTCTTTTAGCCGGCAGCGGTCATGTTATTTATAATATTGGAATTGGCAGAGTTATTCACGATAGAAGTAAGTTATCCTTTGCTTCGGTTGTTCCGGTTGATATTCCTCAGAAAAAGAAAGACGGGGGAATGATGGAAATTAGAAAAGAGATGAAAAAGGAAAAAGAAAAGGATGCAAAGGTTGATGAGCACAAGAAAGAAATGACTGAAAAGGAAAAACCTGCAAATCCGCATGCAATGATGATGATGGATGATACTCCTTACAAAATTGTAATTAAGAGTTATGCTGATTTTATTTGGGGCGTTAAAGAATTAGAACAAGAACTGTATCCGGCTTTTGGATTCAGCATTAAAGATGAATTAAAAAATAACGGTTTCTTAGTTGAACGCGTTCTCCCTCAAACAATAGCTTTTGAAAATGGATTGAAGAAAAATGATATTATTCTTTCAATAGACGGAAAAACATTTGATAGTTCAACCGCCCTAAAAAAACATTTACAGTTTAAAAATTGGGATGAACAAATTTCATTTTCACTTCTGAGAGGGGAAGAAAAAGTAGATTTATCGTTTGTAATTAAGCCTGTAAAAAAGGAAGAATAATAAATCTAAAAAACTAAAACTAAAATTATATTCAGTGGATGAGTTCTGAAAGGAATGGCCATGATTAAAAAAATATTTATTCTCGCTTTTGCCGCATTAACGGTCAATGCTCAAAACTCCTTAATTCATCATGAATTAGAAGCGCTAATCAAGCCTGATGAATCATTTATCGAGGTTACCGATCAGATAACAATTGATAAATCTTTATTAAAAGAAGGGTTAAAATTTAAGCTTCACAATGAATTAGCGATTGATCCGAATGAAATTGTCAAAAAACTTGACAAATCTATGCCTGCCAAAGATGTCGGAATGGATATAGATGACCCGGTCTCGAAGAATTCTCTGCAACTAAATGTTTATGAAATCAAGTTGCCAAGCAGCACAACTAGCGATTTAAAATTAACGATCAAGTACAAGGGAGAAATAAAATCTCCCGTAAAGCAAAGTAAAGAAAATTATGCTCGGGGTTTCAGCGAGTCGCCTGGAATAATTTGGGAGCAGGGTGTTTATCTTGCCGGTTCGACCTACTGGGTACCCTACTTTGATGATGAATTGGTATCTTTTAATCTTACCACAACAGCTCCATCTAATTGGAAAACAGTTTCTGTGGGAACGCGTACGCTAAATGAAATAAAGGGTGATAAGCACATCGACAAATGGGAATCTCCAACGCCGCAGGAGGAAGTATTTTTAATTGCTGCTTCATTTCACGAATACTCTTATCCAATGGGGGCGGTAAATGCCTATGCCTTTCTGCGCACACCTGATGAAGCGTTAGCTAATAAATATCTTGAAACAACTGCGCAGTACATGGAAATGTACCGTAAGTTAATCGGACCATTTCCCTATACAAAATTTGCTCTCGTGGAAAATTTTTGGGAAACCGGTTATGGAATGCCTTCGTTTACACTTTTAGGCGAAAAAATAATTCGCTTTCCTTTTATCCTTCATTCATCTTATCCTCATGAGTTGCTGCATAATTATTGGGGAAACTCTGTTTATGTTGATTTCAAAACCGGCAATTGGTGCGAAGGTATTACTGCTTACATGGCAGATCATCTTATAAAGGAACAACGAGGACAAGCACAAGAATACCGACACGAAACACTGCAAAAATTCACTGACTATGTTACTTCTGACAATGATTTCCCGCTAAGTAAATTTAAATCCCGACATGATGCTGCAAGCGAGGCGATTGGTTATGGAAAAACATCAATGGTTTTTCATATGCTGCGGCGCAAAGTTGGTGATGATCAATTTATTAAAGGATTTCAAGTTTTTAATCGCAAGAATAAGTTTAAACATGCATCGTTTAACGATATCAGAACTGCATTTGAAGAAGTTACGGGGAAAGAACTTAAATGGTTTTTTGATCAATGGGTAAATCGTACTGGTGCTCCTCAATTGGTTCTCGAGGATGTAAAAGTTAATTCGGTTAGGGGATCAAACAATCTATCATTTAACTTGAGGCAAATTCAAACCGAGGATGCCTTTTATCTTGATGTTCCAATTCTTGTTGTAACAAAAGGTGGAAGTAAAACAGAAATATTGGAGATGAATGAAAAGGAATCTAAATACAAAATTTCTTTAAATGATGAACCTCTAAAAATTCTGGTGGATCCTCAGTTCGATTTGATGAGAAAATTAGATCCAAAAGAGTCTCCGCCTACATTTACAAAAGCTTATGGGGCAGAACAAGCCCTGATAGTACTTCCAGGCAAAGATGAGAACAATTTTGAGCAATACAAAAATTTTGTTGAATTATGGATTAAAGGAAACGAAAGCAAGTTTACAATAAAAACTCAAGAAGAAATCCAAGAATTACCCGCTGAAGGGGCTGTAATGCTGTTGAGCTTGAATAATAAATTTGCCTCTTTGGTCAATGATGCAATTAGGGGATACGGTTCCGAAATATTGAAAACTGGGGTTCGATACGGCAAACGAGAGATCCAATCAGAAGACAACAGCTTCTTCATATCTGTCGCTAATCCTAAAAATATTAAAGCAGTTATAACCCTGCTTTCTATAGGAAATAAAAATGCGGTTGAAGGATTGAATAATAAATTACCACACTACGGTAAGTACAGTTATCTTGCTTTCAATGGAAATGAACCGACCAATATTGATAAGGGAGTATGGCCTGTTACCGGTTCTCCTTTGTTTAAGAATATAAGTCTGGATGCTGCGGATGTTGAAGTTAAATTAGAAACTCGAAAAGCACTTGCTATTCTTGAACCTGTATTTTCGGCTGATAGAATGATGGAGGCAGTTATATTTCTTTCTTCGGACGAATTAAAAGGAAGAGGAATTGGAGCACCTGAATTAGATACAGCTGCAGATTTTATAGCTAAGAAATTTGAGGAATATGGCTTGTTACCTGGAAGCGATGATGGAACTTACTATCAAACTTGGGTACAAGATGTTTTGGATAAAAATAACATCAAGTTGAAAAATGTTATAGGAATTATTCCGGGAACAGATCCAAATCTATCAGAAGCCGTTATCATTTCTGCTCATTATGATCATCTAGGATTAGGGTGGCCATATGTTAAAAAAGGAAATGAGGGAAAAATTCACAATGGCGCTGATGATAATGCCAGTGGTGTTGCCGTTCTTTTTGAATTGGCTAAAACACTTGGAAAATCTCATAAACCTGCAAGAACTATAATTTTTATAGCATTTACAGCTGAAGAAGCGGGACTTGTTGGGTCACGTTATTTTGTTGCTAATTATAAAAAATATCCTTCCAATAAAATTTTTGCAATTATAAATTTAGATACTGTTGGAAGATTATTCGGCAATAAGTTAATGGTGCTTAATAGCAATACTGCGCGAGAGTGGAAATTTATTTTTATGGGAACTGATTTTACTACAGGAATTCCAACAGAGCTTGTTACTCAAGATTTAGATGCAAGCGATCAAACAGCATTTATTGAAAAAGGAATTCCGGGTGTTCAGCTTTTCTATACTGGAATTAAATCCGATTATCATATTCCTGAAGATGATGCCGATAAAATTGATGCTGAAGGATTAGTAAAAGTTGCAACTATTTCTCGTGAAGTCTTAGAATATCTTGCGGATCGACCAGAGCCGATGCCGTTTACGAGTAAAAAACTAATTGAGGGTAATGAAAAACCTAATGAAACAAAAAGTACTGGAGAGCGAAAGGCCAGCACCGGTGCAATGCCGGATTTCGCATATTCTGGTGAAGGTGTAAAGATTGCCGGCGTCTCGGATAATTCTCCAGCAGCAAATGCAAATTTGCAAAAAGGCGATGTGATTACTGCTTTTAACGATAAACCCGTAAAAAATTTAACGGATTATTCCAACTTTTTAAAGGAACATAATCCTGGAGATAAGGTAAAGCTTACAATAGATAGAAATGGTGAGAAGCACGAGTTAAGTGTTACTCTATCTGAACGATAGGTTACACGCTCCAGATTTTATCTCAGACTCAAAAAAAAGGAATCCTCAAGTGGATCCCTTTTTTGTACCGGAGGTCTGTCAAGTGCCAGATAAACCGGA
>JBGSOQ010000136.1:0-10274 GCA_041739035.1 Ignavibacteriaceae bacterium
ATTGGAATAATTGTATTCATTGGTTATATAAAATTCAGGAGTGCGAGAAAAGAAAAAGATTGCTGCATGTAATTATTAAAAAAAATAAAGGAGGATAAAATGTTTCATGATTTTATGTTCGGAGGAATGTGGTTCGGCTGGATTTTCTGGATTGTAGTAATTGTATTAATAATCTGGTTGGTAGTTAACCAGAGCAACAAGAATAAACAAATCTATCAACCTCCTCAGCAGGACTCTGCAATAGAAATTCTAAAAAAGAGATACGCGAAAGGTGAAATTACAAAAGAAGAATTTGAGCAAATGAAAAAAGATTTGGAATAATTTATTCGTTTAGAAAAGCTAATTGGGTAAATAAATGCTATTTCAAAAAAGTACTATTTATAAAATTTTTGACTAAGACTTTGTTTGAATTAAAACATAAAGAATAGGAGCGCTGTATGGATAAAGAACATTATAGTCATAGTGCCCACAATACGGATCATGAGAAACATTCAGAGCATGATCATTCAAAACATAATGCCCAAAGTTCTCATGAAAGGATGAATCATAAAAAGAAAGTTCATGAAGGGCACGTTCATTCTGAACACCACGGACATATGATCGAAGATTTCAGAAAAAGGTTCTGGATTTCACTTATCATCACAATTCCAATCCTTCTTCTCTCCCCCATGATTCAACATTTTCTCGGACTGAAAGAAGCTTTGCGTTTCGGTGTCGATATCTACGTTTTGTTTGCGCTTTCAACTTTTGTCTTTTTCTATGGTGGCTACCCATTTCTTAAAGGTCTATTTGATGAGATAAGAAAGAAACAGCCGGGAATGATGACACTAATTGCACTTGCAATATCGATCGCATATTTCTACAGCGGCGCCGTTGTATTCGGTGTTAAAGGTGAGGTCTTCTTCTGGGAACTTGCAACTCTTATTGATATAATGCTTCTTGGTCATTGGATAGAAATGAAATCAGTGATGGGCGCTTCGAAAGCACTTGAAGAACTTGCCAAACTTATGCCGGATGAAGCTCATAAAATTGATGATGAGGGAAATGTTACCGATGTTCCAGTTTCAGAGCTTAAGCACAAAGCAAAATTATTAATCAAACCAGGAGAAAAAATTCCTGCTGATGGAAAAATCTATGAAGGTAAAACATCCATCAATGAAGCAATGATTACCGGTGAATCAAAACCTGTTTCAAAAGGTGAAGGAGATGAAGTAATTGGCGGATCAATTAACGGTGAAGGATCAATTAAAATTGAAGTTGAGAAAATTGGTGATGAAACATTTCTATCACAAATTGTAAAATTGGTTAAAGAAGCACAGGAGAGTAAATCCAAAACTCAAAATCTTGCAAACAGAGCCGCTTTCTGGTTGACAATTATTGCAATTACTGCCGGTGCGTTAACAATGTTTGTATGGCTTATGTTCACTGGAGAAAGCTTTAATTTTGCGTTGTCCAGAACTGTCACTGTAATGGTAATTACTTGTCCGCATGCTCTCGGTTTGGCAGTTCCACTTGTTGTAGCAGTCTCGACTGCACTTTCTGCAAAGAGTGGTTTGCTTATTAGAAACAGAAATGCATTTGAGCAGGCAAGGAATATTCAAGCAATAATTTTTGATAAAACAGGCACTTTGACTAAAGGAGAATTCGGAGTTACAGAAATCATTTCTTTTGATAATAACTATGATGAAAAAGAAATTCTGAAATATGCAGCCGCTGTTGAATCCGAGTCAGAACATCCGATTGCACACGGAATAGTTAAATCGGTTGAAACCTTCGAGGTTGAAGAATCGAAAAGTGATTTACAAACCTCGAAGGTTCGATATGAGTTGAAAGATTTCAATTCAATCCCTGGCAAAGGTGCAGAAGGAAAGGTAAGTGGGAAAGATGTAAAGGTTGTAAGTCCAGGGTATTTAACGGAAAGTAACCTTCGAGGTTACGCTGCAGGAGACGATAAGCAAACCTCGAAGGTTTGGGAAAGCATCGATCAATTATCAGCACAGGGTAAAACAGTAGTATTTGTTTTGATTGAAAATAAATTAGTAGGAGCAATTGCACTCGCTGACATAATCCGGGAAGAATCGAAAGAAGCCATAGTACAATTAAAGGATATGGGAATAAAAACGATGATGTTAACTGGTGATAACAAACAGGTCGCTAAGTGGGTTGCCGATGAGCTCGGACTCGATGATTATTTTGCCGAAGTGCTTCCAGATAAAAAAGCAGAGAAAGTAAAAGAGGTTCAGATTCGTGGAATGATTGTCGCGATGACTGGCGATGGAGTGAACGATGCACCCGCACTTGCACAAGCTGATGTTGGAATTGCTATCGGTGCAGGAACTGATGTCGCAGTTGAAACAGCGGATATCATTCTTGTAAGAAGTAATCCAAAAGATGTAGTTTCATTAATTAAATTTGCTAAAGCAACTTACAGTAAAATGGTTCAGAATTTAATCTGGGCTACCGGATATAATGTTATTGCAATTCCTCTTGCAGCAGGAGTTTTATATTCGCAAGGTATTATTTTGAATCCGGCGCTTGGTGCTGTGCTGATGTCCTTGAGTACAATAATTGTAGCGATAAATGCGAAGCTTTTGAAGGTTTCATAATCCATTGTAAGGTAATTAAATTATTTTTACTGACTTTATTCTAACAAAGAATAGTATTAGATTTATACTCAATGCAAATCATAAGCCAAAATATCTTCACAAATTTTACGAAATCGAACATCATCAAAACATTTGTTTTGATAGTATTCCTTACTCATATATTGCTGGCTCACGTAGTAGCTCAGAGCTATTATCTATGTATAGAGAGTGATGGGAAAATTGTACTGGAGAGTGTTTCGGATAAGGATAATTGCTGCAGCCCAACTGAGTCAGAAATAGCAAATGATGATATTGAAACTTGTTCTTTTTGTGAGGATGTTTCAATCTCAGAAGATTGCGATGATTATTATTCGATTACGAAAAATAATTTACAATCAATTCCGGTTTCTGATTTTTGCGGTTCAAATACTCACTACTTTGTAGATAAAATCAAAATTAATATTTTAACTCTAAATCAAAATTTAATTTCACCATACTTAGACTCACACAAAACCGTCCTTCTTCTTATTTGATACTTCTCCGTTTTTAAAATTCCTCTAAATATTAAGTAATAATTTATTAGCTCAAACGGAGAAACTATGCGCTTTTTAAGTGTATTAATTCTCTTGTTGTGTGGCGCGTTTACTTTCGCACAGCAAGTGAATGATTCATTAGAAATTGAAAATCAAGAAATAACATTAAATGAAGCAGTTGAAACTGCATTAAAAAATAATCCTAATCTTACGGTTTACGAATATGAAATTGAATCGTTGGAGAAACAAAAATTACAAGCTGGACTTATTCCAAATCCCGAAGCAAATTTTGAAGCGGAGAATTTTCTCGGTGGAAAAGACTTAAGCGGATTAAAAGGGAGCGAATTTACTTTATCTGCAAGTCAGCTTTTTGAACTTGGCGGGAAAAGAAGCGGCAGAATCAATCTTGCCCAAAGTGAAGTTACTTCCGCCAATGGAGAATTTGAATTAAGAAAGTTAGAACTGATTTCGAATGTTAAGGGAGTCTATTTAAGTCTATATAGAATATCCAAACAGATTGACCTTCAAAAACAATTCATAAAATTAAATGAAGAAATTCTAAGCACAATAACAAAACGCGTAGAGGCGGGAAGAACTTCACCGGCTGAAGAATCAAAAGTAAAGGTAGCTTTGATTAACAGCCGTATTGAATTAGACAGGCTGCAGAGACAATCACTATCAGCTTCATCAATATTAAGCTCTTTGCTCGGAACAACTGCAAAAAAATATGAGCCGGTAATTAATCTGTATGAAAATATTATTCCTCCGCCGGATAGAGAAGATGTCATTGATAGCTTAGAACAAATCCCGCTCATCAATATCGTTGAAACCGAAAGAGTTTTAAGATCAGCAAAGCTTGAACTTGAAAAATCGCAAGCGGTGCCGGATTTAATCGTAAGAGGCGGTGTGAGGTATTTAAACGAACTTAAAACAAATTCTTTTGTGGCAGGAGTTTCGATGCCTCTCCCTTTATTCAACAGAAACCAAGGAAACATTCAATCCGCCGAAGTTTTATATAGGCAAGTTGATGAGATAAAAAAAGCACGCGTGCTTTCGGTTGTTTCAAATATAAATTTCTCCTTCAATAATCTTCTAAGCGCTTACAATAATTCTACAAGATTGAAAGAAGAAATTATTCCCGAATCGGAAAACGCGTATGAAATTACAAGACAGGGTTATCTGCAGGGAAGATTTGCCTTTATTGATTTGCTCGATGCACAAAGAACTTTGTTTGATACGGAAGCACAATACTTGCTTGAGTTGGCAGATTACTACAAATCCTTAATAGAATTAGAAAGCATAACAGGAAAGACATTTATAAAATGAATAAGAAATTTGGAGAATCTAAGATGAAATCGTTTGGAATAATTCTAACTGCTGCATTAATGTATTTTATTGCCGGATGTTCTGATGAGCAGAATAATGATGCAGTTAATAAAGAAGAACACAACGTAACCGAAGGACATTCGGAAGTAATTAAACTTTCCGATGAAGTGATGAAAGAATTCGGGATTGAAGTTAAAGAAGCCGGACCAGGAGTGATAAAAAATCATATTGATTTAACCGGCGAAATAAAAGCCGAGCCATCAAAAATTTCCCACATTGTGCCGAGGTTTTCAGGTATTGTTCAGCAGGTTAATAAAACTGTTGGCGAAAGGGTGAGCAAAGGAGAAGTGCTTGCAATTATTGAAAGCAATGAGAGTTTAACAACTTACGAAGTTCAATCTTTAATAGATGGAACAATAATAGAAATGCATATGACTCGAGGAGAATTAATCGGCACAGAAGCTCACGCTTTTACAATCGCTGATCTTAACAAAGTTTGGGCAATGTTAAGTGTATATCAGAAAGACTTAGACAAAATTAGGATAGGACAGAACGCAAAAATATCAATCGGTTCTATTGATACTGAGGAAAGAGGAAAAATTTCATACCTAAGTCCTATTGTTGATGAAAAAACCAGAACAGCTTCAGCAAGAGTTATCCTAAATAATCAAAGCGGCAAATGGCGCCCGGGAATGTTTGTAACTGCAAAAGTTTATGTGAGTGAAACAAAAGCGCAGGTTGTTATTGAAAAAACGGCTCTTCAAACTATAGACGATGAGCCGGTTGTTTTTGTAAAAGAAGGCGAAGGGTTTATTCCGCAGAGAGTAAAAGTTGGGAAAGAAAATGATGATAATGTTGAAATACTTTCCGGACTGAAAGCCGGTCAGCAATATGTTTCTAAAGGTGCATTCACGCTCAAAGCCGAAGTGCTAAAAGAATCTTTCGGCGGAGACGAACATTAAGATGGAGAAAATAAAATGAAAAAAATTATTGATTTTGCACTTAAGAACAGGCTGCTGATAATTGTTTTGGGACTGATAATTATGGCGGCCGGATATCTCAGTTATAAAAATCTTCCGGTAGATGCATTCCCGGATGTTTCACCATCGTTAGTTCAGGTGTTTACAGCTACTGAAGGATTGGCTCCGGAAGATGTTGAAAAATATGTTACTTACCCGGTGGAAGTTACAATGAACGGGCTGCCAAATCTTAAAACAATCAGGTCGGTTTCCAATTTCGGTTTGTCTGTGGTCAATATTTATTTCGAAGACGGAACCGATATTTATTTTGCCCGCCAACTTGTAAATGAAAGATTAACCGAAGCTCGCGAACAAATACCGGAAGGTTTCGGCGATCCGCAAATGGGACCAATCTCCACCGGAATGGGCTTGGTTCTTTTTTATTATCTCGATGATACGACCGGAAAATATACGCTTGAAGAACTCCGCTCAATACAAGACTGGCTTATCAAATTCCAGCTTCAAACTGTTCCCGGCGTAACGGAAGTTCTGGGAATCGGCGGTTATGAAAAACAATTCCAGGTAGTTGTTGATCCAAACGCTTTACTCCGTTATGACGTAACAATAAATGATTTAGTAGAAAAGATAAAAGCCAACAATTTGAATGTTGGCGCGCAGTTTATTGAAAAAGATGCGGAGGAATTTGTTGTTCGTTCTGTCGGGTTAACTCAGACAATTGAAGATGTAAACAACATCATTATAAAATCAGAAGATGGAACACCTATCTATCTTACACAGCTTGCCGATGTAAAAATTGGCGGGGCTGTTAGGCGCGGCGTTCAAACGCAAGGCGGAATTGGTGAAGTTGTATCAGGTATGGTTGTGAAACTTTACGGAACCAATTCATCAACCGTTATCGGTCGTGTTGAGCAAAAGTTGAAAGAAATTAATAAAATGCTCCCCGAAGGGATAAAGATTGTTCCTTATTATGAACAGAAATCCCTTGTGCAATCAGCAGTAACAACTGTAACCGATGCACTATGGCAGGGAATAATTTTAGTAGTAATTGTTTTGATGTTTTTTATGGGCTCAATAAGACCGAGTCTGGTTGTAGCACTTTCAATTCCGTTCTCAATTCTATTCGCATTCATCGGGATGAGCTACTTCGATATATCAATTAATCTTATGTCTTTCGGTGGACTTGCGATTGCAATCGGAATGATGGTGGATGCAAGCATTGTGCTTGTTGAAAATGTGGATAGAATAAAACGGGAATCTTCTGCCGATGAATCTTTTATTCATATTGTTTCAAGAGCGGGTAAAGAAGTTGTTCAGCCCATAACTTTTGCCATAGCAATAATCATTGTTGTATTCATTCCGCTTTTTACTTTGCAGGGAGTTGAAGGAAAAACTTTTGGTCCGCTTGCATACACAATAACGTTTGCAATGTTTGGCTCGTTAATTTTTGCAGTGCTGCTTGCTCCGGTGCTTTCTTCTTTTTTAATGAAGAGAAGAAAAAAAGAACAAGAGAGCGGAAAAGAGAAAAAAGAAATCTGGATAGTTAGACAACTGCAGAAAGGTTATGAACCTATAGTTAAATTTTTTATTAAGCGGAGAATAGCGGCGGTAATATTAGCGTCTGTAATATTAATATTCGGAGTAATAATATTCCCCCAGCTTGGTTCTGAATTTACACCGACTCTGCAGGAAGGAACTTTAGTATTAAGAATGGCGATGGCTCCATCAATCTCATTAACCGAAAGCACTCGGTTAACATTAATTGCTGAAAGAAGATTGATGAAAATCAAAGAAGTTGCGAATGTTGTTACAAGAATAGGACGCGGTGAGGTTGGCGCTCATACAGATCCGATAAACAGCGCTGAAATGTATATCATCTTAAAACAAAAAGATGAATGGCGGCGGGATATGACTCAATCGGAGCTTGAGGAAATTATCCGTGAAGAATTTGGCGAAGTTCCGGGAGCTTTAACAAACTTCACTCAGCCGATACAGATGACTGTAGATGAATTGCTCGAAGGCGTGAGAGCTGAGCTTGCGATAAAATTATTCGGCGATGATCTTGACAAATTAAAAACCAAAGCTGAAGAGATTGCCTCTGTTATAAGAAAAGTCAAAGGCGCTGAGGATATTCAGGTTGACCAGGTAAGCGGAACACCGCAGTTGAGAATTGTTGTTAACCGCCACGACATAGCTCGCTACGGAGTGAATGTGGAAGATGTTCAACAGGTAATAAGAACTGCGGTTGGCGGGGAAACAGCCGGACAAATATTTGAAGGGATAAGAAGGTTTGATATTCTCGTCCGCTTCGAACCGGAATACAGAACTACGCCGGATGCAATCGGACAAATATTAATTCAGTCGCCGGATGGAACAAAAATTCCTTTAAGCCAGCTTGCATCAATTGAAGAAGTTGTTGGTCCGAGACAAATAACGCGTGAAAACAACCAGAGGTTTATTACAATACAGGCAAATGTTAGCGGAAGAGATATCGGCTCGTTTGTGGAAGAAGGACAAAAAGTAATTGAAGAAAATATCAAACTTCCGCCGGGTTATCTTGTTACCTGGGGCGGACAGTTTAAACTTCAGCAGGAAGCTAACGCGCGGTTTGCGGTGGTAATTCCGATTACACTTTTATTAATATTTTTGCTCCTCTTTTTTAATTTCAGTTCAGTTAAAAATTCGTTATTGATTTTATTGAATATTCCGCTAGCGCTTGTTGGTGGAATTGTCGGACTCTGGATTACCGGGCAAAATCTTTCCGTTCCATCTTCAGTCGGATTTATTGCGTTATTTGGTATCGCGTTAGAAAACGGAATGATACTCGTTACTTATTTTAATCAGTTGATGAGAGAGGGATTAAAAATAGATGAAGCTTCAGTTAAAGGAGCTTTATTAAGAGTTAGGCCGGTTTTAATGACTGCTCTAACAACTGCTCTGGGTCTAATTCCATTATTGTTTGCAACAGGTACAGGCAGCGAAGTGCAGAGACCACTTGCAACTGTGGTAATTGGCGGATTGTTCACTTCAACCATACTTACTTTATTAGTTCTGCCGGCTTTATACAAATGGTTTTCAATAAAATTCAGCGAAGGTAAAATGTAAAACTCGTAGAGATGACATCTTGCTAAAAGATGTTATCTCTCTTAACTAAAAAATTTGGAGAATAATTATGAAAGAAATAAAAGCAATTATAAGAGATTTTAAACTGGATGCAGTAATAACTGAGCTTAAGAAAATAGAGGGTTTGCCCGGTATTACAATTTCGGGAATAAAAGGATTTGGTAAATCAAAAGCCAAAGATGCACAGGATAAAATCAGCGAAGGATTACACGAGTTTGTGAAGAGGAATAAAATCGAATTGGTTGTTCATAATAAAATTGTTGATGAAGTAATAGATGTAATTCAAAGAACGGCTCATACAGGAAATCCGGGAGACGGAAAAATATTTATAACTGAAGTTAGTAACGTTGTTAAGATAAGAACGAATGAGAGAGGTGAAGGGGCGATTTGAACCAGGTTTATACAATGTAAATGAATACTTTTTAATTATCATTTTAGTAATTTAATAATATGAATAAATTAATTCATACTGCTATAACGCTGAGTTTAATTACAATCTTCTACAACATTGTAGAAGGATTGATATCCGTTTATTTTGGTGCAGGTGATGAAACACTTGCTCTGCTTGGATTCGGAGTTGACAGTTTTGTTGAGGTAATTTCCGGAATAGGAATAGCGCACATGATTTTCCGTATGAAATATTCAAAAGTTCAGACACGGGATTCATTCGAAAAGACTGCATTAAAAGTAACAGGTACAGCTTTTTATCTATTAACTGCCGGATTGATAGTCGGATCTGTTCTGAATATTATTTACACTGTAAAACCCGAGACAACTCTTCCGGGAATAATAATTGGAGTAATTTCTATTTTAACAATGTATTGGCTGATGAAATCAAAATTAAAAGTCGGGAAGAAATTAAAATCCGATGCCATTATTGCAGATGCAAACTGCACAAAAACTTGTTTTTATCTTTCGTTCATCCTATTAATATCAAGCAGTTTATACCAACTTTATAGTATTTCATATTTTGATACTCTCGGTTCACTTGGTATTGCCTACTTTGCGTTTAAAGAAGGCAATGAGGCATTTGAAAAAATTAAAAGTGGAAACTTGATGTGCCATTGCGGCGAACACGAACATTCATCAGATCAAGATTTAAAAGTAAAATCTTAAACATAATTCGATGCACATTCATAGAGGTAAATATGATGATTTTAGCAAAGCATTTGCAATAGGAATATTTCTTAATGTTGTTTATATAATAATTGAAGTGATTTATGGAATTCTCATTAACTCGATGGCGCTGCTTGCTGATGCAGGACACAATTTCAGTGATGTTCTGGGGCTTCTACTCGCATGGGGGGCATCCTATCTTGCAAAATCTGCTACAACAGAAAAACGAACTTACGGCTTAAGAAAATCAACTATTCTCGCTGCATTTATCAATGCAATAATTTTGATGATTGCTGTTGGAGCAATTTCTATTGAGGCTATAAGAAAATTAATCTATCCGGAACCCGTTCAAGGTCTAACAATGATGATTGTAGCTGGCATTGGATTTATTATAAATGGAGTAACCGCGTATATGTTTATGAAAGGACGTGAAACCGATCTCAATATTAAAGGAGCCTTCCTTCACATGACTACAGATGCTGGAGTTTCATTGGGAGTTGTGATAGGCGGACTTTTAATTTTCTTTACTGGCTGGACGTGGGTTGATCCAGTAATAAGCCTGGTAATTGTTTTGGTTATTACACTCGGAACTTGGAGTTTACTAAAAGATTCCT
>JBGSOQ010000321.1:0-5330 GCA_041739035.1 Ignavibacteriaceae bacterium
TCGTTGGCCAGGGCGGCCAGGGCCACTTTCGCCTTGAACTGGGCACTGTGCTTTTTACGTTTCTTGCTCATCTCTGATCCTCCCGTTGGGGTCTGAATCAGAGCTTAGCACACTGTCCAAATTTTGGGGACCACCGCCGGACGCCCATATTATCGGTAACCGAATATTGCAAAGAAAATTGGAAAAGGAAGGTTTTAAAGTTGTTGGATTAGGAGCATTAACTCCACCGGATGAATTTATCAAAGCTGCGGTTGAGACCGAGGCTTGTGCTATCGTAATTTCATCTTTATACGGTCATGCAGAGATTGATTGTCAGGGATTCAGAGATAAATGTATAGAAGCAGGTTTAGGAAATATTTTATTATACATTGGCGGCAATTTATCAGTTGGCACCGAGGAATTTACAAAAACAGAAAAAAAATTTTTGGGAATGGGTTTTGATCGTGTATACCCACCATCGGTTGAATTAAAAGATTTTATTACGGATCTTAAAAGCGATTTAAAAATTAGCAAAAATGCCTAACGCCCAATACATTCTTTTAGCCGATTTTGGCAGTACATATACTAAATGTGTCGCTATCGATTTGATTTCCGAACAAATTGTGGGGATTGGTAAAAGTCCGACTACAGTTGAGACTGACATTATGGATGGATATTATTCAGCCATAGATAAAATATCATACCAATTTAACCAAAAACCTGTATTTTATCGAAAGATTGCCTGTAGTAGCGCTGCAGGCGGCCTTCGCATGGTAACGATAGGATTAATACCGGACCTTACTTCAGCTGCAGCCAAAAATGCAGCGCTTGGTGCTGGGGCCAAAGTTGAAAAGGTGTACGCAGGTATTTTGAATAATTCGGAAGTATCAGAAATTGAAATGCTAGAACCAGATATTATTATTTTGTGCGGTGGTACCGATGGGGGAAACGATAAGGTTGTACGTGAGAATACAAAAAAAATTGTTAATTTAAAAATAAATTCTCATTTTATTTATGCTGGGAATAAAGAAGCTAAAGACTTTGTTAAAGATGAGTTTCTTTCCGTTGGTAAAGAGATTAGCGTTGCTGAAAATGTGATGCCGGAGATAGGTGTATTAAATATTGAAAGCGCTCAACGTGAAATCAGAGAGATATTTTTAAGAAATATTATACATGCTAAAGGCATAAAAAATGCTAATAAATATCTAGATAATGTACTTATGCCGACCCCCATGGCTGTGTTAAAAGCTGCTGAACTTGTGGCCAACGGAACACGTCAACAGCTAGGATTGGGGGCAGCGTTGATTGTTGATCTTGGCGGAGCGACAACCGACATACATTCAGCCTCATATGGAAAACCAACTATGCCGAATGTAATAACAAAAGGATTACCAGAGCCCTATCTTAAACGAACAGTAGAGGGCGATATAGGCATGCGATATAACTTGGAAGGTATTATAAAAAACAGTTGTATTAATGATATTGCAGAAGATTGTCTGCTCGACCAGGAAACAGTGGCAAATTATTGTTCCCGGGCAAAAAAAAATGTAAAGACCTTACCAGAATCATCAGAAGAATTAAAAGTTGAAAGAAGTTTGGCCAAAATTGCAGTAGAAATTGCTATAAAAAGGCACGCTGGATTCCTTAACAATGTTTTTACACCCATGGGCGAATTATTTGTCCAGACAGGAAAGGATCTTAGCGATGTATCTGTAATTATCGGTACAGGAGGGGCCATTGTTGAAAGTGATTCTCCAATTGATATCCTTAAAAAAATTGCTTTTAATCCCCTTGATCCCTTTTCTCTGAGACCAAAAAACGCTAAAATCTTTTTAGATTCAAAATATATCCTTTTTGCAGTTGGCTTGTTGAGTGAAATTGACCAAAATATTGCTTTGAGAATTGCAAAAAAATATTTAACACAAATAAACTAATCGATAAAAGTATTTAAAATTAGCGTAGGTAGGTAAGAATAAATGAAAGACATTTTAGTTAAAAACATAAAATGGAATGAAAATAAGCTTTTTGAATTCCGAAAGGATGTTGTCTCAAAATGGCCTACACTAAGGGAGATAAATCTTGAAGAGGCCATCAATTATCATAAAAATATACCTCGCCAGAAAAATTTATTTCATTTAATAAAAGACGCAAAAATAAATTGCAAGACATTAATTTATCCGAGAGGTGGCGTCGCTCTGCTTAAAGATCAAATCAACCTATTGCTTTACTTACAGGATTATGGTGGTGCGGATTATCTTCCCACCACCGTTGATAGCTATACACGCAACGAGTTATTTAAAAGTGCAAAAATAGGAATTGAAAAAAGTAGAAAAAATGGGCATTCAATGCTAAACGGATTTCCTGTGGTTAACCACGGAGTTAAGAGTTGTAGAAAAATTATTGAAGCGATTAAAGTGCCTGCCATGTTACTACCCGGAACACCTTCTCCTTGTACTGCAGCAGAAATTGCTTTTGGGGGAGGGTATACGGGACTTCTCGGTGGGGGGATTTCTGATACAATAAGATTTACAAAAAAAATGCTTCTACATGAGGGTATCACGAATTATCAGTATGTCGACAGGCTGGTTTCCTATTATGGCGACAGGGGGGTACAGATACATCGCGAACATACTGGATTTCTTACCGGTACATTGATCCCTCCTGCAATAGCAATTTCCATTATCGTACTAGACTGCCTGCTAGCCGCCGAACAAGGTGTAAAGCAGTATAGTCTGGGTATTGGTCAAAATTTAAATATTATACAAGATGTCGCTGCACTAAGAATAATGCCACTTATTTGTAAAAAATATCTTCACTGTTATGGTTTTGAAGATGTTGAGCTTCCGGTTGGATTACACCAGTGGATGGGCGCGTTTCCGGATAATGAGGGAGAGGCATTTTCAGTTATTTGTCTTGGAGCTTTTATCGGGATGATGGGGAATGCAACACATATAACCACGAAAACGAGCCATGAAGCAATAGGTGTTCCATCAATGGAGTCGAATGCACTTGGGTTAAGAGCCACAAAAAAAATTTTACAGATGCTAAAAAATTTTACTTACCCGCCAGACCCTCGAATCGATGAAGAGATTTATTGGATACAACTTGAAACAGAGAGCATATTGGATAGAGTGCTTGAAATGGGTGACGGTGATCCTGCTGTTGGCACGATAAGGGGATTTGAAGCAGGAGTAATTGATGTTCCTTGGGCACCAAATCTTTCTGTTGCAAACAAGGTGATGCCTGCCAAAGATTGTACCGGTGCAATACGCTACCTCTCTTCTGGTGATTTACCATTTTCAAAGGAAATTAAAGAATATCATTTAGCAAAGCTAAAAGAACGGGCTATAAAGGAAAAATCAGAAATTGATATAGACTTGGCTATACATGATGTGATGGATATCGCCAGGTCAGCAATAAATATTTTAGACGATTCGGAGTTAATATAGCAATTGGATTTTATTCTGGATCTAAGAGATATGTTAACTCTTATACTTAAACTGTACATAGACTTTAAAGCAATTTCGTTTATAAAAACAGAGAAATCGATTTCATTTTTAAAATTAGCTTAGTGCTCTAAATTACGATGAGATGTACAGATAAATTAAAAACATGATTTATGAAACTAATTATGATATCGTAATAGGTATAATGTATGAAAATTAAAGAACTTTCAATCTATCAAGTGGATATTCCTCTTTTAGAACCTTATCATTTATCATTTTCTGAAATCGATTCATTCCACACAATACTGTCAGTGGTTAGGACAGAAGATAACATAATAGGAATTGGAGAATCAACAGCATTACCGGGTTATTCTTCAGAAAGCCTTAAAGAAATGTGGAAATTTGGGGCAGAATGGGGGAGAATTTATCCGGGGTCAGATATCGATGATATTATTGAAAAGCTACAACCCTTTTGTTCTACGTTCCCCTTCTGCGTAACAGCTCTACTTACACCTCTTGAAATGATAAAATACAAAATAAATTATTCTATACCAAGAGAGGGTCTGTCTTTTAAATTGGTTGGAGCAATCAATTCATTAGATAAGGAAAACATTCGAAATGAGGTTGAGATTTTATTAGAAAAAGGTTTCAGAACTTTGAAATTAAAAGTTGGTTGGGAGTTAGATAAAGATATATCACGTACTCGGTATATTCAGGAGGTTGTCGCAGATAGAGCTGTTATAAGAATAGATGCAAATCAAGGATATTCGTTTGAGGATGCTAAGAGGTTTGTGCTTGGAATTTCAAGAGATAATGTTGAATTGTTTGAACAACCTTTTAGTATAAACGAGTGGGAGAAAATGACTAATTTAAGAAAAATTTCTCCAATCCCACTTATGCTCGATGAATCTATACATACAGTCGATGATATCGATAGAACTTATGAATCAGGATGTGCACAATATGTTAAGTTTAAATTAATGAAGGCAGGAAGCCTAAAAAGATTAGAGATGTTGATGACACAAGCATTAAAAAATGGTTTAAAGGTTGTGGTGGGTAATGGTGTTGCTGGAGAAATTGGTTGTATACATGAGGCTTTGGTATCAAAAAATATTATATACAATGCCGGGGAGATGAACGGTTTTTCAAGGCAAAAAGAGAGCATCTTTTGCAAGAAAATCATTCTTAAAAATGGATGCATGATAGTCCCAGGTGGTTTTTTAGACGGTTTAAATTTTGACCGTATTGAACGATATTTGAAGGCACAGAAGCGTTGGGATTAGACTTTTCATAAAGTTCTTCATAAGCACAATATATTGTATTGTTTTCTCCATTTCGATTAAGGTTAAGCTTCCTTCCTTTTGTCATCCATATTTTCTCACAGCATGAAATTTCAAGATGAGACACGCTATACGTAACAAACGTTGATTTTAATATTTATTATGGTTAGTTTTTTTATTTTGACATTGCTCTTTTTCTTGTTATCCCCGGTTCAAAATCATACCAAAATTAGTTCGGGAAACACTTCATCGTCTAAAGAAACCGTTTTTACAAAAACTCAAACAAGCAGATCTGAAGCGGCAAATGATCAAGTGATGCTTTCAACTGAGTCGTCCTCCAGGAGCTGATTCAGACTTTTTGGAGAGAAATCTGGCCAAGTATTCGGATAAAATTAGGATTTTAGCAAACACCGATGAGTGGACTGCGGCGATGGTTCTAAACTAATCCGGTTTTGAAATTTTTCACCTTTCATGAACGAATTATAAAGGTTCATCCGGGTGAAGCGTACTTTTAGTTGAAAAAAGTGGACATACGTGCTCGTTTCTGAGTCACAGCGCCAACCATGATTCAGAAAGGGGAGCAAGCGTATGTCCACCAGTCTCTTGTATCACGGATGGGGTCTCA
>JBGSOQ010000192.1:0-7115 GCA_041739035.1 Ignavibacteriaceae bacterium
GTACGGAACGCAAGTAGTCGCCGGCGTTACTCCGGGAAAAGGCGGAACTCTTTTCGAAAATAAAATTCCAATTTACAACACCGTTGAAGAATCAGTAAAAGAAAAGAAAGCTAACACATCCGTGATTTTTGTTCCTCCAGCCTTTGCCGCTGATGCAATTCTTGAAGCAGCCGGAGCAGGAATAAAAGTTATTGTATGTATTACCGAGGGAATTCCAGCAAGAGATATGGTTCGCGTGTACAATTCAATTAAAAACAAGAATGTGAGATTGATAGGTCCGAACTGTCCTGGAATTATTTCTCCTGGTAAAGCTAAGATTGGAATCATGCCTGGATTTATTCATCATGAAGGCAAAATTGGTGTAGTTTCCAGAAGCGGAACATTAACTTATGAAGCAGTGAAACAACTAACCGATGTGGGATTAGGTCAATCGACTTGTGTTGGAATCGGCGGCGATCCGGTGATTGGTTCCAACTTTGCAGACATAATAAAACTTTTTAATGAAGATTCTGGAACGATTGGTATAGTTATGATTGGAGAGATTGGCGGAACGGCAGAGGAACAAGCTGCTGAATTCATAAAGAAAAATGTAAAGAAACCGGTTGTAGGATTTATTGCAGGAAGAACTGCTCCTCCGGGAAGAAGGATGGGTCACGCTGGAGCAATCATTTCAGGTGGAAAAGGAACTGCAGCAGAAAAAATGTCTGCAATGAAAAAGGCAGGAATTCATGTTGTTGAAAGTCCGGCTGAAATTGGCATAACAATGTTGAAAGCCATTAAGAAAATAAAATCAAAAAAAGCAGCACCAACAAAAAGAGTTAAAACTGTCAAAAAAGTGAAAGTTGTATCTAAAAAAAGCAATGCGATAAAAACAAAAGCAGCAAGCAAAAAGAAAAAACGATAAATAATTATTAAAATATTTTTAAAACAATAGAGGTTCATTTTGGGAAACAAAACACTAGCAATACTCAAACCCGATTCAGTAAGAAAAAAGTACATCGGCGATATTATTAAAATGATTTTAACTGCCGGATTCAAGATCAAAGGAATGAAAATGATTAGAATGACTCCTGAATCCGCAAAAGTTTTTTATCTTATTCACAAAGACCGACCATTTTATAATGATCTTGTTGACTACATGACTTCAGGACCATGCGTACCAATGGCATTGGAAAAAGATAATGCAGTTGAGGATTATAGAAAACTTATTGGCGCAACCGATCCAACTCAGGCTGACGCGGGTACTGTCAGAAAATTATATGCAAAAGATAAAGCGGAAAATGCTGTGCATGGCTCTGATTCTGATGAAAATGCAGCTATAGAAATTGCACATTTTTTTTCTGCACAAGAACTGATTTAATAGCAACAAACCCAGTTCTTTTTCAAGTTTATACTGACTCCAGGAACTGAGTTTGTCTATGCAATTCGCAAAACATTATGAAAAATAACTTTCTTCTAATTTTTATTTTATTAATTGCCGCCTCATTTAGTTGCAAAACGCAAAACAAAAATGAATTTCGTTTTGGTGCTGATCAACTTCTTTCTGAAAACTTTCATTTGATCAAAAATAAAAAATTAGGGATAGTCACAAATCATACAGCCGTTCTTTCAAATGGAATTCATCTTGTTGATACGCTTCATTCAATAAAAGGAACAAGGATTACAGCACTATTCGGTCCTGAGCATGGAATTCGAGGAGATAATTCGGCTGGTGAAACAATTTCTCATGGAGTAGATAATAAAACCGGAATTCCTGTTTATTCGCTTTATGGTAAAGACAGAAAACCTACAAAAGAAATGCTCAAAAATGTCGATGTTTTAATTTTCGACATTCAAGATGTTGGAGCAAGATTTTACACATACATCTCGACTTTGTTTTACACAGTTCAAGCAGCGGCTGAGAATAATCTTCCGTTGATCGTTTTGGACAGACCGAATCCAATAAATGGAATTTATGTTGACGGACCAATTCGAAAACCTGATCTGAGTTCTTTCGTAGGGATTGCTCCTTTGCCAATTGCTCATGGAATGACAGTTGGTGAACTAGCGAAATATTTTACTGGTGAAAAACTTATTGATAATAATCTACATGTAGATCTTAAAATTATTAAAATGAAAAATTGGAATAGAAATCTTTTCTATGACAGCTTCGTTTCCGAATGGATAAAACCATCACCAAATATTCCCTCTCTTGACGGTGCAATCGTTTATCCCGGGACTTGTTTAATCGAGGGAATAAATGTCTCGGAAGGTAGAGGAACAGAAACTCCATTTTTAACAATCGGAGCTCCGTATATCAAATCGAATGAACTAATTGAAGAGCTTGATAAAGAAAATATTGATGGTATTGAATTACAACCGATTTCTTTCACACCAAAAGAGATTCCGGGAGTTGCTTCAAATCCTAAGTACAAAAACGAAATTTGTAATGGGATAAGAATTAAAATAAATAATCGTGATAAGTTTGAGTCTGTTAAATTTGGTATTAAACTAGTTTCAACAATATTTAAATTATATCCGAATGAATTAAAGTTTAGAGATAATTCTTTTGATAGATTGTGCGGAGATAAATCAATCCGCCACAAGATTATTGAAGGAATATCCGCTGATGATATTATAAATTCTTACCAAACTGAATTAAATGATTTCAAAAAAATACGTGAACAATATTTACTATACTAAAAGGAAGAGTTAATGAAAAACTTATTAGTCCTAATATTTCTTACCCTCGCACTTATTGGCTGCAAAAAAGAAGAACAGAAACCAGTTGAGGGAAAGGATAAATATTCTGTTGATACATCTGAGATTAAATCTGTTCAATTGGAGAACCAGAATGAACTCTTTTATATCAAGTATGTTCTCAATAAAGGCGAGGAATATAATTATCGAATAACTAACATAGCGGAGAATACGCAGTCAGTAAATGCCAATGATACTATTCTTTCACAAAAAGTTAAACAAACACTGATTTACCTGATTAATTTAAAAGTCTTAGATGTAGATGTTGACAGCATATATGAAGTAGCTTTCAATATTACTTCAGTTAAACTCGAAGCGGATGCGAATGGTGAAAAGTATCTTTTTGAATCAGGTACCTCAAAAGATTCGTTGGATAGACTTAGATATTCTGAATATATCGCTGTTCTAAATAACCCATTTAATATACGAGTAAGTAAAATTGGCGAGATTGTTGAAATATATAAGGCAGATAGAATCGTAAATGAGTTTGTTAAGTTAAAAGGTGTGGCTGATTCAATTAGCACAGCCGAGAAGGACTTTCTAAAAAAAGATATGATCGAACGAGCACTCAAGCCGCTTGTCGTTCAGGTTTTTCGTCAGCTCACAGACAAAGTGGTGGCAAAAGATTCAATTTGGATAAATGCCCAGGAACCAACTAAGCTAATGATTTTCAATGCTCAAAACACAAGTACTTATAAAGTTAAAAGCCTTGAAATGTTGAATAACGATAAAATTGTTGTTATAGATGCAGGACTTAAAACAGATATTTCAGGAAGTAACAAGGTAACAGACAGGGGGGCTACATATATTTTCAAAAAACCAGTAACAAGTGCGGACGGAAAAATTTATTTTAATCTAAACAAGGGCTGTATACAAAAATCTAAAACAAATAGTAAAATTCAAATTTCTTATACGATGGAGGTCCCCACTCCTAAAGGCCTTGAAAAAGGTACTAAATCCGAAACTGTTTTTAATACAAATATTCTGGAGCTATTGTAATAATACAAAACCTCCGAGTTTTTTGTCCCGCTATTAGCTTTCCAAACCTCGGAGGTTTCTGTGAAACTGCAGCTAAAATTTATTGCAGTATGATATGACCAAGCTTATCTCTTTTAGTTTTGAGATAGCGCTCATTATTTTTGTTTGCAGGCATTTCGATAGGAACACGTTCAACAATCTCTAAGCCGTAACCTTTCAATCCAATTACTTTTTTGGGATTGTTAGTCAGCAGACGAATCTTACGAACTCCAAGATCAAGAAGAATTTGGGCACCAATTCCATAATCTCGGAGATCTGGCTTGAAGCCCAATGCTTCATTAGCTTCTACTGTATCTTTGCCTTCATCTTGCAGTTTGTACGCCAAAATTTTATTTGCAAGTCCTATTCCCCTTCCCTCCTGTCTCATATAAACAAGAACACCATTTCCAGCGGATTCAATTTGCTCTAACGCAGAATTAAGTTGATCTTGGCAATCGCAGCGGAGAGAATGAAAAACATCACCAGTTAAACACTCCGAATGCATTCTTACAAGTATTGGATTAGTTGAATCAATTTTACCTTTGACCAATGCAATTTGCTTTTTTTGATCGAGTAAATTTTTGTAAAGATATAGATGAAACTCGCCATGTTTTGTTGGAAAATTAATGTCGGTAATTCTTTCTACTAATCTTTCTTTCGTAATGCGGTAAGTAATGATATCTTTAACAGTTACAATCTTCAAATTATGCTTCTTGGCAATTTTCATCAAGTCCGGAACTCTCGCCATTTCACCGTCATCTTTTAAAATTTCACAAAGCACACCGCCAGGATTTAACTTTGCTAGCCTGCATAAATCATAAGTAGCTTCTGTATGCCCGGCTCGTCTTAAAACGCCTTCTTCAAATGCTTTTAGCGGGAAAATATGTCCGGGTCGTGCAAAATCGGATTCTTTAGAAGTGGGATCAATTAATTTTTTTATTGTCATCGCACGATCAGCGGCGGAAATTCCAGTAGTTGTTCCATCAATAGCATCAACAGTAACCGTAAACTGTGTTCCATGAAGTGCAGAATTTTGATCCACCATTAAAGGAAGCCCTAACTCGTCTAATCGTTTGCCACTTAAAGGAACACATAACATTCCTTTACCATGTGTAACCATGAAGTTGACGATGTCAGGAGTTATATATTCAGCAGCGCAGACGAAATCACCTTCGTTTTCACGCGCTTCGTCATCAACTATAATTATTACTCTGCCTAATTTTATTTCTTCAATTGCTTCTTCAACTGTACAAAACATAAAAATCTTAAGTTATTAATAATTCACATTATCATTCGGACAAAACTATTGCAAGTTAACTACCTTCTTTTGAAGTTATAATGCTCGCAATTGCGGATTTTTCGAATTTCATTTTAATATTATCACTTACTTGCAAAAGGACTGTCTTTTCATCTAGACCAGCAATAGTTGCATGCATTCCGCCGCTCGTGATTACTTTATCACCCTTCTGCATGTTCGATAGCATTTTTTCTCTCTCTTTTGCCCTCTTTTGCTGCGGTCTTATTATCATGAAATAAAAAATTAAAAAGATAGCACCAAACATTATTAAGGTGCTGATTAAATTTGCACTTCCTCCGCCTTGCGGCGCCATAGCAATTAAAATTTCCAATTAATCCTCCGTATTATTATTTAAATTTAAAGATAGTTTATTAATTATTTTTGATTTCCACTCAAAAAAATTTCCGCTAATAATATGTTCTCTAGCTGTCCGCATCAAATTTAAGTAAAAAAATAAATTGTGAATGCTAGCGAGTTCAAGAGCAAGAATTTCCTTTGCGATAAATAGATGTCGAATGTAAGCACGAGAATAATTTTTGCAAGTATAACAATCACAGGTTTCGTCAACGGGATTGAAATCATCTTTGTAACGAGCATTCCTCATTGAAAGAATTCCTTTGTACGTGAATAAATATGCGTTTCTAGCATTTCTAGTCGGCATAACACAATCAAACATATCAATTCCGCTTTCAATTGCCTTAAGAAGATTTTCCGGTCTCCCGACACCCATTAAATATCTAGGTTTATTTTGGGGCATTATATCTGTCGTAAAATCAACAATATCATACATAGTTTCCGTAGGTTCACCGACTGCTAATCCGCCAATTGCATAACCATTAAAATCTAATTCAATAATTTCCTTTGCCGAGTGTTCCCTCAAATCTTTGTAAATGCTGCCTTGAATTATTCCAAAAAGATTTTGATCATAACCATATCTTGGTTTTGAACTATCAAATGTAATCTTAGCCCTCGAAGCCCAATCTGAAGTTAGCTCAACAGATTTTTGTGCATACTCATATTCACATGGAAAAGGAGTACATTCATCAAGAACCATCATTATATCAGAACCAATGCTTCTCTGTATTTCTAAAACTTTTTGTGGCGTGAAAAAATGTTTAGAACCATCAAGATGAGACCTAAATTCGACTCCATCTTTTTTCAAATGTCGTAAATCTGCAAGTGAAAAAATTTGAAATCCACCACTGTCAGTTAGGATCGGACGGTTCCAATTCATCAGATTGTGTAAACCTCCGGCTTTTTCTAAAACTTCAGTCCCAGGCCTTAAGTAAAGATGATAAGTGTTTGAAAGAACAATTTGTGCATTAAGATGGTTTTTTAGGTAATCCTGATTAACTGCCTTTACAGTGCCTTGAGTTCCAACCGGCATGAACACAGGTGTTTCGATAACTCCATGATCAGTTCTAAATAATCCTGCTCTTGCTTTAGAATTTTTATTTTTTGCTGAAACTTCAAAGTTTAACAATAAATCGAATGTTTCCTAAAAATTTAATTAGATAATGCATACAAAATTACTTCAAATATTCTCAACTGCCAATTTGTCTGTTCTTATTTGTACAGCGAATACTAAGAAAGAAATAGCTCTTTTTCAGCTTTGGATGGAACCCGGCAAGTATCTCTCTTACCAAACCAATTATAGCGATGCCCAGCTATGGAGTCATAAATTAAGTCACGCAGAGGCGCTGGAATGATTGAAAAAATATAAAGCATTTTCAATAATCCGTTAAGGTTTTTTGCAATCTGCATTGCCGCAGTAGATTTGAAAAATACTTGATCATTCACCACCAGAATAATGCTATCTATTTTTAATATGTCAATTTTCTTCTCAACTAAAATTCTTTGGGCAATATCCGATTGTAAAGGAGCAAATTTAAAATACCTTTTATCATCATGATCAATTATAAAGTTCACCCAGAAATTGCAAAAGTTGCAAACGCCATCAAATAAAATAAGATTTGAATTCATGTTTTGAAGATATTATTCGTGGTCGGGTTCTGCGACGAGTTTAACAAGTTCAATATTTTTATTTGTGGCCCTTGCAATT
>JBGSOQ010000220.1:0-3779 GCA_041739035.1 Ignavibacteriaceae bacterium
GATTGATTGATCAAATCTTTATGCGCGATAATTTTCTTTTGCAAAGCTATATTTTGACTTTCACTTGACCATTCAGCAATGAAAGAAGCATAGATCATCGAACTGATAATTGGGCTCAATAATGCAAGAAGGCCAGCAAAATAATTATCAGATGAGGACTGTATAAATAGTAAACCACTGCCTATTCCAGCTCCAATAACTGATGAAGCGGCTGTTCCCCAGAAGGAATTTTCTGGATTCTCAAATTTTGCGATCCAATGGACCCCTATGGCCGCACCAAAGGCATACGAAGCTATAGTTATAATTGCCGCAGTTGAATTTGGCTGATCTTTACCTCCTATTTTGGATGACATTGAACTTAAGGGAAGTGCGGCAAAACTAAATGCGCAAAGACTTCCTATTAATGCTTGAGCACCTAAATTTGAAAATGAATGTTTATTGAATGGAATAACATCAAACTTATAGGTGGTGTCGTCTATATCACTGTGAGAATGTGAATAGGAAAACTCATGATTAGCTTGAAGATTAATATCATTATTATTCTGAGCATTTGTATTGGCATAGTAACTAAGGAACAATAGCATCAATGTTGTTCTGAAAGTGAACATGCAATTACATTTGAGATTTTATAAAGTAGTCGAAACCGTCACTCTGTGTAATGCTCCAATTGCGCCAAGGGAAGAAAATCCATAATCAAAATTATAATCAGAAATTATTGCACCTAATCCGGCATTAAATCCTGCTATACCAGCGGATGTACCAATCTTCAAGTCGCTCCGCCTTTCGTTATCATAACCAAAACGCAATCTTAAAACTTTGCTAAGAGTAAACTCTGCACCAACGCTAAATGCTTTGAATCGGTCAACAAAGTCTTCTCTGTCAGTGTTCAGTTTATGAAAATCGAGTGAAAGTCTTAACGGTAAGTGTTTCAATTTTTTCGAAACTCCAACAATAATATCAAGCGGCAGTTCTTCTTTCTCTTCATAATAAGAAGTCAGTTGAGTGCCTATGTTCATAACAGCAAAACCAACAGAAAAATCGTCTTCGGGAATGAAATAATTCAACCCAACATCAAAGCCAAGGCCGGATGAATTTCTATCGGCTATTTTGGAATAAATGAATTTTATATTTGCGCCATAACTGAAATTCTGATCTAATGCATTAGCATAACCTAAAATAAAAGCAACTTCACCAGCGCCAAATTCACTGCCCCTATTTCCAAATTCGTCAGCTTCTGTGAATGTGCCGTAGTTAATATATTTGACCGCTCCGCCGAATCTTCCCAAGTCTTCAAATTCCATTGAGTAGCTTAAGCTTGCAAGGTTAATGTCCAATAAATGTTTAACAAACGAAAACGAGATAGGATTTTCGGTTAATAAATTTAAACCGGCAGGATTGTAAAAAATAACATTTGGATCATCATGGTTTGAAACAAAAGTTCCACCCAAAGCTGCAGCCCGTGCACTCATATCAACTCTGAGAAATTCATAAGTGTTTTGGCTAAATGAATTTGCTATAAAAATTAACGTTATGAATGCTAATGCTTTTAATTTCATAAAATTCCTTAAAAATTCATGCGTTATTTAAGCATATTCAAAAATAAAGACAAGGCGAAAGTAGTGGCAAAAATCGACCGTCATGCCGAACTTGTTTCGGCATCTTAAATCTGAAATAATGAAACCCCGAAACAAACCTGCCTGCCGGCAAGGCAGGTTCGGGGTGACAATATTATGTTGATCAAAACAACAACTATTTTATCAATCCTTCCGGGACTCCATTAGGAAAAGTCTTCTGAATTGCAAGCTGAATTTTCTGAATTCGATTCTCAGGATTAGGATGAGTTGAAAAGAATTCCGGCTGCCTTTGACCGCCGCCGGAAGCTTCTGCAAGTATTTCCATCACACGTATCATTCCTCTGGGATCATATCCAGCTTCCGACATGAATCTCACTCCAAGGTCATCCGATTCAAGTTCATCTTCTCTGCCATAATTCATATTTACCATTTGCCCAATAACTGCGGCAGTTTGAGCAGTTGAGTAATTTTCAGAACCAACCAAAACTGCATTTATAAGTCCTTCTGTTAAGCTTTGTTTTGCCATTCGCTGAGCAGAATGACGCGCAATTACATGTCCGACTTCATGCCCCAGCACGCCAGCCAACTGCGCATTGGTTTCAAGTCTTGATAAAAGCGCATAAGTGATAAAAACTTGCCCGCCCGGTAAAGCAAAAGCATTTACAGTTTGAGGATCTGCAAGAAGATGAAACTCAAACTGCCAATCGGTAGATCTTGCCGCACTTTTATTAACAACATCGTTGCCAATTTTATCTACCAAATCTTGCAGCGATTGATCGGGAAAAAGCCCGCCGAATTGCTGAACCATTTCGGGAACGGCTTGAAGTCCTAAAGCAATTTCTTGATCTTTAGAAATACTGATATGTTGTTTTTCTCCGGTTACGGGATTGTATTCGCTTGAACTGAAATAAGAAATTAGGGATATTATAACAAAAACGGCAGCAATAATTAATCTTGCCTTGCCGCTGCTTCGTTGTCCGGTTTGTGCACCACCTGGTAAATTTAGCATTTCATTCCTCCCTTCAAACTTCTTCTGGAACAAATTTTTCAACTTCCAGAGCTTCATATACTCCACCTGCAACTGCTCCGAAAATTATGTGAGATACCAGCATTGGCCAGCTTTTAATCAAGAAAAACCAGGGGAAGAAATAGGATAGTGTAAAGAAATTTATTCCGTATAAACAAAGACCAAATATTGCGCCGCCGACAATTCCTACTAACAATCCCCAGCGGTGAATGATAAATGCAAGCAGAATTGCTGCTCCGATTGAGATAATTGAATGAGTTATCAATGCAATGATCAATGCAGTAAGATCAAAATTGGCTGGCGGTGGTAAGATACTTTGTCCTAAAAATATTGATGAGATGTATCGGACAATTACCCAGGCATTCCAGCCCATTATGCCCGGGACAAAAAGAATTACAAGCAAAAGCAGGACAAATCCGGAAATAAACCCGGCATAGATTGCTGCTTTCCAATCCATTACTTGTTTTAGTTTTATTTTTGTGCTGTTCATAACCACCCCTTTTGCTAAGGTAAAATTATTTGATTGGTTAAATATAATAAACCACGTTTGAAGAATGAATAATACACAAACAGAAGTAGTTTCGGTTTATTCAAGTGAGATTCACCTTAAAGGTGAGTCTCACTTGCAATGATGAATATAATTGTACACCCAAAATTCCACCCTTCCTGTTTTCCTTGCGTAAACCTTTTCCTATACTTAAATTTGGCGGAAAAAAAAACTAAAGGAAAATATGAACTCGCTTAAAACTGTATTCTTAATGACACTTATGATGGCACTTTTTATCTTTGTAGGAAACATGCTTGGTGGAAAGAGTGGGATGACCATCGCCTTAATTTTTTCTCTGGCTATGAACTTTGGTTCATATTGGTTTTCGGATAAGATAGTATTGAAAATGTACCGCGCACAGCCGGTAACAAGAGAACAGCAACCAGAGTTTTATAACATTGTTGAGCGGCTTGCAAAAAGTGCTAACCTTCCAATGCCGAAGGTTTATATTATTGATGATCCGACACCGAATGCTTTTGCAACCGGGCGAAATCCGCAGCATGCCGCAGTTGCTGCAACCAGAGGAATTTTAAGAATATTAAATGATCAGGAATTGGCTGGAGTTATGGCTCATGAACTTGCGCACGTAAAACATCGGGATATTTTAATCGGTACTGTTGCTGCCACTTTT
>JBGSOQ010000232.1:0-2000 GCA_041739035.1 Ignavibacteriaceae bacterium
ACCGCCGAATGCACCGCCAATTTCTGCTCCGGAAGTTCCAATATTCACATTAGCAATTCCGCAATCAGAACCAGCACATGATAGAAACTCTTCAGCTTCTCTCAAATTATTTGTGAAGATTGCTGATGATAATCCTTGAGGGACAGCATTATGGAGCTTAATTGCTTCCTCAATTCCACCTTTGTACTTAATCAGATATAGAATTGGTGCAAAAGTTTCATCTTGAACAATTTTGTAATGATTTTCTGCTTCAACTAAACATGGTTTAACATAACAGCCTGATTCAAAACCTTTACCAGATAACACTTCGCCGCCATAAAAGATTTTACCTCCCTCTTTCTTGACCTCCGCAAGAGCATTTTGCATTGTTTCAACTGCAGTTTTATCAATCAAAGGTCCCATATGATTTTTTTGATCCAGCGGATCACCAATTTTTACTGAGTTATAAGCTTTCACCAACGATTCTTTAACTTTAACGAAAATTGATTCATGAATGATTAATCTACGGGTTGTTGTACATCGTTGTCCAGCAGTTCCTACAGAACCAAAAACAACTGCTGGAATTGCTAATTTGAGATCTGCTTCGGGAGTTATGATTATTCCATTATTCCCCCCAAGCTCAAGAATAGTTCTTCCAAACCTTTTTGAAACGACTTCAGCTGCATGCCTTCCAACAGGTGTTGAACCGGTTACGGAAACCAAAGGAACCTTTTTACTATTTAACAACATTTCCCCAACAGTTGAACCTTTACCAATGATAAGAGAAAATATTCCTTCGGGTAAATTATTTTCCTTGAGCACTTGCGCTACAATTTTTTGAGTGGCAATTGCAACTAAAGGAGTTTTTGATGATGGTTTCCATAGATTTACATCTCCACAAACTGCTGCAATCATTGCATTCCAGGACCAAACGGCAACAGGAAAATTAAATGCCGAAATAGTCACCACCATTCCAAGAGGATGATATTGATCGTACATCCTGTGAGATGGCCTCTCTGAATGCATAGTGAAACCATAAAGCTGACGGGATAATCCGACGGCGAAATCGCAAATATCAATCATTTCTTGAACTTCACCCCAGCCTTCTTGGATTGATTTTCCCATTTCATAGGAAACTAAAGTTCCTAAAGCTTTTTTATAGTCACGAAGTCTTACTCCAATTTGTCGTACAACTTCTCCACGCTGCGGGGCTGGCATTTTCCGCCACATTTTGAACGCTTCATCTGAAGTGTTCATTATATTTTCAAAATCCTTTGCTGATGCTTGATAAACAGATGCGATTGCTTTTCCATCGGTTGGAGATACAATTTTTAATTCTCCTTCAGTAGTAGTTCTGCTCCAGGTTTGACCCGTAGAAGAACCATAATTTTTATCTTCAATTGCAAGTTCATTTAAGATTTGAGCGATTTCCATAATAAGTCCTTATTTTAAATAGTTTTGAAAAATGACTTAGTAAAAATAGGAAAATTTTGAATCCTATTAAGAATTCCTTTATTGTAAATGATTTCCCTAATCATTAATTTTGCATGTAGGATTATTCAGTAATTTTTTACAATCAAAGATGCTTGACGAGAATAAAATAATGCCATTCTATACGACTACAGAAAAGCATCAAAGTTATTTCATTTCTTCCTGGGAAAACGTTTTTTAATTCCCTTTTTTCGTTTCTAAACTTTTCTTAAATAAAAATTTCACTTAATTAACTGGAGATTTCATGCTAATCGGCATAAGACGAGAAGATAAAAACGAATGGGAAAGACGAGTTCCGCTTGTTCCTGAAGATCTTAAAAAGCTTAAGGAAAAGTACGGAATTAACACTGTAATCCAACCTTCAAAAATTAGATTTTTTAAAGATGAGGATTTTTCTGATGCAGGAATTGAAGTTAATGAGGATCTGAGTAAAGCAAACACAATCTTTGCTGTAAAAGAAATTCCTAAGCAGCTTTTTTTACAGGGTAAAACCTATATGTTTTTTGCTCACGTAATAAAGGCGCAGGCTT
>JBGSOQ010000330.1:0-3291 GCA_041739035.1 Ignavibacteriaceae bacterium
TTCTTCATAATAAATCAGCGAATCGCTCAAAAGATATCTACTTCCATCAGAAAGGTTTTTTCTCACAACAACGTATCCGCTCATTCCGGTATTTTCACCTAAACTCTGCCCAATGTTCATTAAAAATTTCAATTGGGATGCTTGGTTTAAATATCCCTCAAAATTATATTCTTCGGAATATTGTTTCAGACTGTACTCAGCATTTAATGTTAAGGAAGTTTTAGTTTCAAAGTTTGATATCCAAGTTAAGAAAAGCTTATGCTCATTATGTGAAAAAAGTGTAAAATTCTTATAATCATTTATGTTAAAAACATATCCCGGAATTATAAAATCTGTTTCGCTAATTGAATGCCGGTAGTTTATGTACGCCGAAATCTGGTTGAAATCGTAAACTTCAAATTCATCTTTGTTATTTCGAAAAGAATAATTTATCCCTGAGTTTAGGGGATTATCATCTTCAGAAAACAGATGAGTTTCAACTAATCCTATTCGATGAGAATCAAATGATTTTGAGGTCGTCGTCTTAAAATAATTCCAGCTCCCCTCATAATAAAATTGAAGGTTATTTAATTCGGATTCGATATTGTAGGCAGATCCTAACGAAAAACTATTAATGTAATCTGAAATCTGCTGATTGTTATTAAAAATGTTATCGTCATAGATTCCCTGATATTCAGTGTAAAGATTAAACTGAGCGTATAAGGATTCTATTTGCATAATCGCAAAAATAGTGAGTAAGACGAAGTGTTTTTTCATATTTTATTTTAGGGCAACTTCAGTTTCCATTACCAAATTGACCATCATTTCCGTTCCCACTTCCATGCTGACCTTTACCCGGACCTTTTTGACCAGAACCCATTCTTTTACGCATTTTGTTAAAGCTCATTCCGCTTTGTCGTGTATCGCAGATTCCATCTCCATCTTTATCGATGAAAACATCTTTCTTTTTACGATTTGCTTTACCCTCGATGCCCGAATTTTCTTTTGGTCCAATCTGTTCTTGTGCAGAATTAATTTCTTGTTTCTGATTTTGAATTTGCTCACGCTCCTGTGATCTTGTGCGTGTTTGAGTTGAATCACTAATTGGTTGAGCGAATATCAAACTCGAAAAAAAGACTATTGCTATAATTATTGTTTTCATATATACCTCAGATAAAAAGAATCAATTTGAATGCCGATAATTTAACTTGAATTTATTGAATTGTTGCTTAAATACTACTTTTTATTCGACGATTTTAGAACAATCCGACTAATTGGTCGAATATTGGGAAAAATGATTAAAGAAGGTTTTGATAACACAAATAAGTTTTTTCATCGAAGCAAACAAAAATTACTTTTTCTATTGAATCATCTTTCTCTAAAAATTCCTTCACGGTTTTAACTGCAATATTCGCTGCACGATCTGAAGGAAAACCGTAAACACCTGTTGATATTGCCGGGAATGCAATTGATTTAATTCCATTTTCCTTTGCAAGGTAAAGCGAATTTTTGTAACAGCTCGCTAGTAATAAATCCTCATTATGTTTTCCTCCATTCCAGACAGGTCCGACTTTATGCATCACAAATTTTGCAGGAAGGTTGTATCCTTTGGTAATCTTAGCTTCACCTGTTTGACAGCCATTTAAATTTCTACATTCTTCTAATAATTTTGGTCCTGCTGCACGATGGATTGATCCATCGACTCCGCCGCCGCCGAGAAGAGACGTGTTTGCAGCATTTACAATTGCATCGACTTTTAATTTTGTAATGTCGCCAATTTCTAATTGAATTTTTTTTGCTTGCATGATTCAGTCTTCTCTGAAAATTGCTGGTATAAATATCAATAAAAACTTTCTAAAAAGATATTAATCTTTTTAGCTGAAATTTTATAGAATATTGATTAATCGGTTCTTTAAGAGAAAGCTCTAATCATTTATCCAAAGATTAAACCTTAATAACAATAAGTATTTCAAGATGTTATTAGCCTTATTCCCTTATTATCAGATAATAAATAAATGCAGACATCTCAACTAAAAATGACTCTAATAAGCTTGAATCGCTTATTGTCAATATGTGTTACTAAGGTTTGTGCAAGAGCAAGAATCAAGTACTTTTTGGGGTAATTTTTCCTCACAAATTAAAATGTAGAATAGAAAATCAAGACTTAAGAAATATCGCTTAGCTGCAAAAGTGGGAATAGATTTATTAGTTAGAAATCTGCGAATATCTTTCGATCTGTCAGCCTCTGGCTAAATCAACATCATTTGCGTTCTATTGATTAGTTATTTTAAAGTTACTCATCCCACCCGCCATTCTCTATCATTAAAAAAGCAAAATTTATTTTTCAGTATTGAGAATTAAAAGTTCTCACAGTCTTGAAAAATATAATTTTTGCTTATCACTGCTTAATGAATGTGAAAAATTCACACAATTCAATTAAAGGAATTTTAAGTAGAAATGGCATAATTTTGGACTAAGAAAAGAATTAGTTTTAACTCAATGCTTAAAATATTGTCACTTTTCTTGAAAGGGAAAGAAAATGTCAGGCAAAAGTCGTCGCGATTTTCTCAAAAAATCTGCAGTAATTGGGGCTGGAGTAACCGGACTTTCCGCATCAACTGCAAAAGCTGGTCCCAAAAATATTCTATCTGAAGACAGAATGGGAGTTTTGGTCGATACGACAGTTTGTGTCGGCTGCCGGAATTGTGAATGGGCTTGTAAAGATGCTCACAATTTACCTGCCGGTGATTTGGAATCTTATGAAGATAGAAAAATATTAGAAACAAAACGCAGACCCGATCATACAGCTCTCACGGTTATTAATGAATACTCACCTGGAAAAAATTCAAATTTACCAGTTGATTTAAAAGTTCAATGTATGCACTGCGATCATCCCGCATGTGTTTCAGCTTGTATAGTTGGCGCATTTTCAAAACATGAAAACGGGACAGTTACTTGGGATACAGATATGTGCATTGGCTGCCGTTATTGTATGGCTGCTTGTCCATTTCAGATTCCCGCGTTTGAATATGATAAGGCGCTTAATCCATTAATTATGAAATGTGATTTTTGTTTTGAAAGAACCAAAGAGGGAAAACTTCCTGCATGTGTAAGCATCTGTCCTGTGGAAGCACTGACGTATGGAACAAGAACAGAACTTGTGAAAATTGCCAGAGACCGAATTAAAAGAAATCCTGATCGTTATGTTGATCATATCTTTGGTGAATATGAAGTTGGCGGCACCTCATGGATGTATTTAGCAAGTAAGGACTTTAAAGAGCTTGAATTTCCAAATCTGGGGAAGAATCCTGC
>JBGSOQ010000396.1:0-24261 GCA_041739035.1 Ignavibacteriaceae bacterium
CAAAGTTTTTGTCCTGCCGGAACTTCTGAGAGAAAATAAAATTTTTACAAGCATTTTAGAAACAAAACATTAATCAAAATGATAAAAAATTTATCTCTAATATTTCTACTGATATTTGCAGCCGTGCAAATTTATCCTCAAAAAGAGCAGCTGATTAAGCAGAAACTTGAGCAGGAAGGCATCAAGAATCAAGCTGATATCCAAAAGGCTCTTAAAGAGAAAAATATGACTGAGGAAGATGCGCGAACGCTCGCAAAACAGTACGGCGTCAATTATGATCAATTCATTCAAATGTACATTATGGGGGAACGGGAAATTCTGATCCCGCCAACTCAGCTGCTAGACCCAATTGATATTCCGGTTCAAGAGGAAGAACTAGCTAAGTCTGAACTTAAATCTGAGGATTCAGTTATCGTGGCTCAATCGAAAGAAAAAAAAGGATCGGAATATTTCGGTTACAATCTTTTCGAAAAAATCCCTTCCGCTTTTGAACCGGCTGCAGTGGGACCTGTTGACCCCGGTTATTTGATTGGCCCTGGTGATGTGCTTCGGCTATACCTCTGGGGAGCTGTTGAATTACAGTATGAGCTGAACGTCGATAATCAAGGTACAGTGTTCATTCCAACCGCAGGACAGATGTTTGTGTCAGGTGTTTCATATTCGGAATTAAAGAATAAAATGACGCTCTACTTGTCGCGTTTTTACGAAGGATTAACCGCTGATCCGCCGACTGTTTTTCTCGATATTTCCCTTGCAAAACTTAAGCCCATCAAAATTTTTGTAACGGGAGAAGTTGCAAAACCCGGCGGTTATACAATAAGCAGCTTTGCAAGCGTATTTAATGCACTTTACAGCGTTGGCGGACCGCTGACATCGGGAAGCTTACGTGAAATTAGAGTGATCAGAAATAATAAAGTAATTACTAAAGTTGATCTTTATGATTATCTGCTCAAAGGTCAGTTAATTGGTGATGTGCGTCTCCAGAATAACGATATGGTATTTATTCCGCCAAGAGGAAAATCAATTTCGATTAAAGGAGAGGTCCTCCGCCCGGCAATTTATGAATTACTCGGAAGTGAAAACTTAAAAAAACTGTTTGAATTTTCAGGTGGTTTGAGCGCTACTGCCTATACGGGCAGAGTTCAAGTTTTACGAATCAAGCCATTTGAACAGAGAAAGAAGTTCGAATTTGAACGGGAGATTATCGATGTTGATCTGACAGATCTTCTGCAAAATCCTTCTGCAGATTTTATTCTTTCTGATGGAGATACTGTTGCGGTTTATCCTATATCAAAAAAGCTTATCAACTTTGTTGTTATCGAAGGCGCTGTCCGCCGCCCCGGTGCATACCAGGTTTCAAAAGTACAAAGATTGTCAGATCTGATTTATGAAGCTGAGGGCGTTCTGCCTGAAGCTTATTTGGGAAAAGCGGATATTATCCGGACAAGGCCCGATGAAACAAATCAATTCATTTCAGTTGATCTTTCCATGGCATTGGATGGAGATACTGAGAATAATATTGAACTTGCACCAAGAGATTCTGTGAAGATTTACTCAATCTATGACCTTATCGAAAAGAAGAAGGTCTCGGTTTCAGGATATGTTAAAACTCCGGTTTCGCTGCCGTTTGCAGACAGCTTGACTCTTTATGATATGGTTTTTAGAGCAGGCGGTTTGCAGGATCCGGTTTTCAGAGGAAAAGCTTTTTTACTGCGCGGTGATATTGTACGAATAAATCCTGACGGATTAACAACTAGAATTATTCCATTTAATCTTGAAAAACTTCTGCGCGAAAAATCTGTAAATATTGATCTTGAACCCGGAGACAAAATTTATATTTATAAAGGTGATGTTGAAAGGGTTTTAGATAAATTTGTGAGGATTGAAGGAGAAGTTCATAATCCGGGTCAGTTTCCGTTAAACTCAAATATGACTCCAATGGATCTGATCTTGCAGGCAGGCGGGTTTAACGAAAGATCTCTACGAACAGAAGTTTATGTAAACAGAATAAAACCAAGCGGTTACCTGGGTGAGAAGATAAGCGAATCTTTTGTAATTCCCATGTCGCCATCCTTCTATAAAGATATATCCGGTGAAATTAATACCCTTGATACCGCTCATGTTCAGGCTAATGCCTTCTTATTACAGCATAAGGACATAGTCGTTGTTCGTAAAAATCCCAATTACCAGGATCAAAGAGTTGTAACCATTTCCGGTGAAGTTAATAAGCCGGGAACTTATGTAATGGAATCAAAAAATGAAACGCTTTTCGATTTAATGCTAAAAGCCGGAGGGTCAACATCCGAGGCATTTTTGTTTGGTGCGCAATACAATAGAGACGGGAAAAAATTAATAGTGGACCTTGAAGCTTTGTTTTACGATAATGACGAAAAAGAAAATATTTTTCTAAAAAATGGCGATAAAATATTTATACCTAAAAAACCCAATACTGTGGTTGTTGATGGAGAAGTCAACAATCCCGGAATTTACAGATTTATTGAGGGACTAAATGTTAAGGACTACGTTGATAACGCAGGCGGTGTTACAGACAGCGCAAACTATGCTGTTTACAAAAAAGCTAACGGCGAATCGAACAGAGTGAACTTCGGCTTGTTCACGGGCAATCCTGAAGCTTATGATGGTTCGGTAATAATTGTTACGAAAGAACCACCGTCGAGAGAAGAGCCTGTTACTTTTGACTTAGGTAAAACAATATTTGATGTGTTTGCTCTTCTGGCAAGCGTTGTAACTGTCTGGGTGCTGGCAAAACAGCTGTAACCGTTTTTATTTATAAAAGTGGTTCATCGTAATGATGCCTATCCCTTTCAAGTATACTAAGTAAATATGTTTCGCTTAAACCCCACGCTTCTCCCATGGGGATGCCTTTGGCAAGCGTGGGGAGTATAAATACAACGAACAAGGTCGGGCTTTAGCCCAATAATTGCCTTTTTCATGGCTGCGCGATGGATTCCTTTCGAAAAGCTTCAATTTGTGCTGTGAAAAAGTTCACGTCCTTAAGGAGCTATGGCGTAACTATTTATTTCAGTTGACTTAGGTCAACTGATTTTGTGAAGAACTAATTGTTCGACTTTAGTCGCATTATTCCATTTTCAGCAGGCTTAATTACCTATCGTTTTCATAACATCTTATAAATTAAAACTATGACAGATCAAAAAATTAAAAACGAACAGACCAAACCTCAAAAGTTTGAGGATTGGCTTAAAAATTTTATTGAGAAAATCCATCCTTATTTGACCAAACTCTGGGAAGTAAGGAAGAAACTTCTGATCTTTAATGGTTCAGTAGCCGCTCTGGTTTTAATTTATCTTTTCTTAATTGCTAAACCTTATTTTGAAAGTGCTGTTACCATACTTCCCGAATATGGCAGCAAATCAACAACACTTAGCGGATTAAGCCAGCTGGCTTCATTGGCAGGTGTAAAAGTAGGCGAAGGGGCCCCAACGGAAATATATCAAAACCTCTTAACGAGTGAAACGGTTCTTGAACCTGTAATATATGCTAAGTATAAAACAGAAGAGTATAAAGATTCTGTAAATCTGATCCGGTATTTTTTGGATGATGATACCGAAAAAATTAATGATAGAAAAAGTTTTTTAGAAATATATGAGGATCTCACAAAGTCGAGAATTAAAAGTAGTGTTGACAGATTAACCAAGATCCTCAATGTTTCTGTTACAATGCCTGAATCTAAACTTTCGGCAGATGTTGCTAATAAAATTGCTGAGTTCCTAGATCTTTATGTGCGGACCAAAAGAAAAACCTATGCATCAGAACAAAGTTTTTATCTTGAAAAGAGAACCGCTCAAGTTAGGGACTCACTAGCCTTTGCTGAAGAAAAGCTTAGAAATTTCCGCGAGCAAAACAGGGTCATTCTACAATCACCGGCTTTGCTGCTTGAACAGGGAAGGCTGATGCGAGAGATAGAAATATTAAATGCAGTTTATATAGAACTTAACAAGCAGCTTGAGATAGCTAAAATAGATGATATCCGTGAAACACCTATTGTAAATATTAAGGAATTTGCTAAAGATCCCATATTAAAATCAGGTCCGAAACGGATATATAATTTTATACTGCTGATGTTCCTATCTGTTATTTTAAGCTCCTTATTTTATGTATTTCAACCGCAGTTAAAACATTACTATGCAATGGTAAAGGGTGCTCGCCTAAACGAAAGCGAAACTTCCTCATAAATTTAAATATTGGCGATTAGTCTTTTCCCTTTTTCGGGAATCCACAACATGAGCAGATTATTCTCTCGAGTAATTAATTGCTATACACCGTCTTCTAAAAAGTTGAAATTGTTGTAATCACTATGAAAAAAATTGTAAAACTTTCACCGGAACAAAAGCTTACTCAGTCATTGAGACTTTATTATAATGCCAAAGAACTGAAAATTGCTGCACTGAGAAAATTTCACCCAGAATTAAGTGAACAAGAAATTCAAAAAAAAGTAAAAGAAATTTTTTTATATGCAAAATCTTAACCTTTTCAATCTTTACACTGATATATTAAATAAAAACAAAATAGATTATTTAGTAACAGGCTCAGTAGCTTCGATTGTTTATGGTGAACCGCGGCTGACCAACGATATTGATTTAATTTTAAATTTGTTTGATAACCAGGTTGATGCGCTGATCGAAGCTTTTCCTTCAGACCTGTTTTACTGCCCGCCAAGGGAAGTGATTAAAGTAGAATTAAGAAGGAGTTTAAGAGGACATATTAATTTGATACATCATGAAACCGGATTCAAAGCCGATATTTATTTTGTGGAAAATGATGAATTTATAACATGGGCGTTTAAGCATCGCCAAATTTTTACGCTTTTCAATAGTACCATCTCGCTTGCACCACCGGAATATGTTATTGTAAAGAAGCTTGAATTTTACAAAGAAGGCAATGCTCAAAAGCATCTTACTGACATAAATGGTATGCTCTTAAATTCAAAGAATATCATTGATTTTGAATTTCTTAATAAAATAATAATAGTAAAAGGACTTAATGATCTTTGGAGAAGCGTTTACGATAAATCAAAAGATGCTTAATTCCTTTTCTCGATAGCTTCGCTTCACTAATCTGTCCGAATATTGTAATTCTGAATTCATTTCAGAATCTAATTCATTACCGGGCAATCACGTTCGATAGTGAGACTGAGGTCACCTGCGCGGTACAATTTTTATTAAGCTAAATTCATCTCACCATTTTTTATTCAACCCGGCATTTTGAAACTAAACTTGAATATTCAAAAAATTATAACTGCAAAAATCCCAGGCACCTTTCAAAAATTTGTTTTAATCGGCTCCACTATCTTTTCCAATAAGCTAGTCCTTATCATAACTGCTTATTTTTTTACCCGAATTCCAGCACAACTTTTCTGATATGGTTTACAGCAGAGCACCAATATTAATATTCTATTCCACCTTTGTATTCGACTTTTTATGCGTGACGTAACCGAAAGGCCCGGAGTTGTTCAAGCCGGATGGGCTGAGTTAGTGGGCACTTATGAAAATTTAATAATTGAAGGCCATTATAAAAAAATGCAAATGGTTATAAATCCATATGGTGATGGAAAAGCAAGCTCGCACATTTGTAATGCTTTAATCAAGCTACCTAAGAAATAACTAAATGACTAACCAATTTTTAAATTATGTTAAGTTAATAATTCCCAATTCTTTAATAAAATTTGTTGGAGATAGAGGAGAAATTGTTCAAAGAATTGCTAAGGGTTCTTTTTGGGTATTAGTTGGTTCAATCTTTTCAAGAGGAGTGAGTGTAATAATATCTATTGTTATTGCAAGACTTCTTGGACAAACCTTTTATGGTCAATTCGGCATAATACAATCAACAATAATTATGTTTGCTACCTTTGCAGGTTTTGGACTTGGTGTAACATCAACTAAATATGTGGCAGAATTAAGAAATTCTGATCCTAAACTTGCTGGCAGTATTATTTCTTCATCAAATATGATTGCTAGTATAATGGGATTATTTTTTACAATATTATTTTTGTTTTTAGCACCATTAATAGCAGCCAAAGTGTTAAATGCGCCTTATTTGACAGATGAAATTAGAATTGGTTCGGTTATGCTGTTCTTTTCTGCATTAAATGGTGCACAAACAGGCGCTTTAGCCGGATTTGAAGCTTTTAAGGATATTGCTAAGATCAATATTAAAGTCAGTTTAATTTATCTCCCAATACAAATAGCCTCAACATATTTTTGGGGTTTGGAAGGTGCTATTATCGGTTTAGGAGCAAATTATTTTACGCAATATTTTTTTAATTACAGGGTCTTAAGAAAGATCGCAAAGAATTACAGCATAGAAATTAATTATTTTACTAAATCATTGGGGAATATTTCTTACCTCTGGAAATTTAGCTTGCCAGCGGTTTTAGGGGGGCTTTTAGTGAATCCAGTTATGTGGTATTGTAATACTTTGTTAGTAAGAAATGTAAACGGTTTTAATGAAATGGCCATATTTAATGCTGCTTCACAATGGCAAACTGTTATCCTTTTTATACCGATTGCTTTATCACAAATTGCTTTGCCTTTGTTTTCTAATGTGCAGAACAACATAAATGATTTTATAAAGGTAATAAAGTACAACCTTCTAATAAATATTGCTGTTGGACTAGGTATTGCAATAATATTTTCACTTCTTTCCAAAATTATAATGAAAGTCTACGGTGATACTTATTCGGAAGATAATTTAGTATTGATATTGATGTCGTTTACTGCAGTTTTAATAGCCGCCAATAATGTGATTGGACAGGCGATCGCAAGTTTAGGTAAGATGTGGGCGGGATTCTCGCTAAACTTTTTCTGGGCTATTGCACTAATTGTGCTAGCTAACATATTTATTCATCAGGGTCTTGGAGCAACCGGTTTAGCAAAGGCTTTTCTTCTATCCTATCTGTTGCACACTTTACTGATTTCATTAACCACATACTATTATGTTAGTCGTACTATACGAGGAAAAAGATACGGTATAGATACAAATAGATGATGCATAAAATTGAATAAAATGAATTTTACTGAAACAAAAAATACTTTTTTTATTTCTATTGTATTCTTGATTTTGCTATTATTTTCAGAAAATTGTTGGGAGCTTGAAATATTCGGTGAGGAAGAATTACTCAATCAATTATATGTTAAAATAGTATCATTTGTTTCGATAATCTCATTCATAATATTTCTCAGCGTTAAAAAGAAAAAAGGAGCGGATACAAAACCTAAGTTTACATACATATGGCTGCTCCTTTACTGCTCAATAATTATTGCGCACTTCTTTGGCGCTGTTCTCGTGTACAATCAACCTGTTGATTACATATTTACCAGCATGGTTTGGTTTAGCGGTGTATTAATATATTTCTACTTGAATAAATTTTTTCCCTCAACATTTTATGCAAAAAAATTTTTTAACTTACTAATTCTATATGGCTTGATAGCATCATTCTTAGCAATTGGCACAGCTTTTTTTAATCTTGATATTTTTATAGTTAATCGTATTCAAGAAACAGAGAGATTTGGTTTTACGCGCGTATTTGGATTTGCGGAAAATGCCGTAGTATTTACATTTATATATTTTTTGATGTCCAGTATTTATCATAAAAAGGGAAAAAACCTTCGGAACGTAGTGTACTTGCTAATTTCTGGAATAACACTGTTTCTTGTATTTATGTCTCGACAAATAATGATTTCTCTATTCGGCGTGTTCATAGTTTTTGCTATAAAAGAAAAGATTATTAAAAGTAGAAGAGCAGTGATAGCAATGATTGTCCTATTGACAGCATTTGCAACATTGGCATTTGTGACTACATTTTTTGCCGATTTCATTACCTCGTTAAGCTACACAGAAGAAAATACATTTGAAGCTAATACTTTTGCTGTAAGGATTTTAGGAATCGGATACTATTATGAATTGTTTATTAAAACATTGGGTGTCGGTTTTGGCTGGATTTCAATATCACCATCATTAGGTGATCCTGGGGATCCAATCTATTTTGGCACACAAAATTTAAAATTATTTCTGGTTGATTTAGGAATATTTCAAACTTTATTCCAATTTGGTATACTTGGTATTATTGTAATAGCATTATATGTTAAAAAAATTATTTTAAACACTCGAAGAGGGTTAAGTGATTACGAAGTTGAAAAACGAACATTATTCTATTTCATTATCGCAAGAGTATTTTCTCTTAATTATTTTTTTTACTGGCCTCTTTTCACATTTTACTTTAGTGTTTTAGCCTACATTTCTGAAAGATTCGCAAATGAGGATTTAGAAGAGATTCCAGAATCTTCAAAAAAAATATTGTCAGCTAAAAATTGAAAATAATACATCTAATTTTTGCATTACCAAATGCTGGTAAGGAAAATTTGCTTATTGATATTGTGAATGCACAATCAAAGGATAATGATCTGACTGTCATAATAATCAATAACATTTATGACGAAAATTTAATTTCAAATTTATTTAATAGGGTGAATGTATTAAAGTTAAATAGAAAACCTGGCAGTAAGTCAATATTACCAATCATTAAGTTATATTTTTATATAATAAAACTTAATCCAGATGTCATTCATTGTCATGATATGGCATTAATATCGTTTTTCCCATTCAAACTTCCCAATATTAAAATATTTAGTACGGTTCATATTACTGGTTTGTATTGTAAAAAATTAAATGGATATAAAAAGGTATTTGTTATTTCAAATGCAGTTAAGAATTGTATATTAAAAAGTGGGAATCTAAAAATAAAAGAAAAAATAGTATTAGTATATAATGGTATTGACTTCTCAACTTTAGAGCAAAAAAAAGTTTTTGTGATTAATAATCATTTAAAGATTGCACAAATAGGACGCTTAGAGATTAATCAAAAAGGGCAGGACGTATTAATTAAAGCTTTACACATTCTAAACGAGAAAAAAGATTTCCCTTTTGTTTGTGAATTTATAGGAGATGGGAAAGATTATAATTATTTGTATAACCTTACTAAAAATTACAACTTGTCGAATAGAATTACATTTCTTAAAAATAAATCAAGAAGTTGGGTATATAAAAATCTTAAATACTATGATTTATTAGTACAACCTTCTAGAATAGAAGGATTTGGTCTCAGCATTGTTGAAGCAATGGGTGCAAAGGTGCCAATTATTGCGTCAAATATTGATGGCCCATTAGAAATATTAGAAAATGGCAATTTTGGAATTATTTTTGAAAATGAAAGTGCGGAAGATTTAGCAAAGCAAATTTATGATGTTTACTTGTTGTATAAAGAGAATAATATTATTAATCTAGTTGAGAAAAATTACTCTTACGTATCACAAAAATTTTCTATTGAGAAAACAGTTAATAATTATTTAATTGAATATGGTTCATAGAAATATTCGGCTTGTAATTATTTATATATTTTTTTTAGTTTTTCTTATTGACCTAACAAGCAATTATATAACCTCCTTAATACTAACCAATAAAGTTTTATAAATAGGTGAAAAAATGAAACCCAAATTGATCATAATTTATTGGAGGTTTTACGATTTCGATGGTGCTAATAGGTTCATTGGAGGCATAGAAACATATCTATATCATTTGTCAAATCTTGCCACCAAAATGGGATTAGATACGTACATTTATCAATGTTCAAGTAAACCTTTTGTAATTAGAACAGATAATTATACCGTAATTGGTGTAAAAACACCTACAGTATCTTTATTGGAATTAAATAATTTAGAAATAATTTATAAGGAAGCAATTAAAAATATAAATAAAAATGAAGACATAATTCTTTTTGGAAATTATGAATGGTCGTTAAACACTAAAGATATAACATCGGTTTCAATTCAACACGGTATTGCATGGGATAAACCAGTTGAATATTTGACTCAAAAGTCTTATTTAAAGTCAGGTATGGGCGCAAAAATAAGACGACTAACGCTTAGAAATACGGCAATTACTTTTTTTAATAAAGCAAATTATAAAATATGTGTGGATTATAATTTTTTAAATTGGCTTAGAACCTATCAAGATATTGATGATAAAATTCAGGTTATTCCCAATTGTACTGATTTAATATCGGAAGAAGATTTATTAAAGAAACTAAACGATATACTCCTTACGCCAAAAGTAAGAATTTTATTTGCTCGTCGTTTTGAGCCATTCAGGGGAACAAGAATAATTATACCTGCTATAGAATCATTATTGAGTACTTACAAAAATGTACATTTTACTTTGGCGGGTGATGGTAGTGATTTGGAGATGCTTAAAAAGAATTTTATTACAGTACAAAGAGTTACTTTTTTGAAATATAATGCCGAAAAAGCTTTAGAAATCAATTATGATCATGATATTTCCCTTGTCCCATCAATTGGTTCTGAGGGGACATCGTTTACAGTTGCAGAGGCTCTTGGAGCAGGTACCGTTGTTGTTTCATCAGATACTGGTGGAATAACAAATATGATTCTTAATAATTATAATGGATTATTAATTAGACCCACTTGCGAAGAATTAGTTAATTCAATTTCATTTTTGGTAAAAAATGCTTCCGAAAGAAAACGTATCGCTTTAAATGGCTACCAAACTGCCAAGTATTCTTTCTCAAAAGAATTATGGGAAGAAAAGTGGACTAATTTTTTAAAAACTTTAATTCCCGGTCTTTTAAGTAATTAACTGATCAACCTATTAAAAAGATTTATAATCGTTTTACTCGTCAAACAAATGGCCTAAAAATTAAATATAATTTTTGAATGAGTGTAAAAATTATATGTTTAATTGATGGCATGTGTTGAGTAGATGTCCTCTCATGAGAACTATGTAGAAAATATTTTAAAGATCATAAATAAAATAGATAATGTTGGAAAACATTTGACTAAATTTTTTAATTTAAGCCTCTAATGAAAATTCTTCAGATCAATAATTATCATTTCCGCCGTGGTGGTGCCGACGTGGTGTATCTTAACACGGGCAAATTACTTAAAAAAATGGGGCATGAAGTTTTTTATTTCTCACAGAAATCAAAGGATCATCCTATCACGGAATCTTCAAGGGATTTTGTTGAAAATATCGATTTTTTTAAGGTTTCAGCAATCAGGCGGATATTTCTGATACCTCGTTTTTTTTTCTCTATTGAGGCAAAAAAAAAACTAGAAAAACTAATTGCTATTGAAAAACCGAATATTGCTCATATTCATCTTTATAAAGGAACTCTTACGCCATCAATTTTGATAGCATTAGAAAAACTGAAAATACCCACCGTAATCTCACTTCACGATTATGGATTTTTATGTCCCCATAATTTATTGATTGATGGCAAGAATAATATATGCGAGCGTTGTATCAATCATTCTGCGTTTAATTGCATTATTCATAGATGTAATAGAAACAATTTATTTTTAAGTACTGTCTCTGCTTTTGAATACTTATTTCATAGATATTTCATCCCCTTCGAAAAATACTTTGATAGGATTATATTAGTAAGCAAATTCGCATATGAATTACATTCAAGAATTAATAAATTAAAAGAAAAGTTAAATCATTTATATAATTTTTATCCGGGGCTAAATGGTACTGCTATTAATAATAAGAAGGGTTCATATTTCTTATTTTATGGTAGATTATCTGAAGAGAAAGGGATTATAACCCTTATCAACGCCTGGCTGGTTGTTAAAAGGAAAGAGATTTTAAAAATTGTCGGTACAGGTCCTTTGTTAGATATAATACAAAAGAAGATTAATAAAGAAGGAGTAAAGAATATAGAGCTGATCGGATTTAAACAAGGTGATGAATTGCTTGAATTAATCAGAAATTCCTCTTTTGTAATTGTACCTTCAGAATGGTATGAAAATAATCCCCTTACTGTAATTGAAGCTTATGCCAATGGAAAACCGGTAATAGCTTCAAATATAGGCGGTCTTCCGGAAATAGTTCGGGATTATGAAACCGGTTATCTATTTGAAATGAAAAATACAGCACAATTAAAATCTGTTATCGACAAAGCATCTCAAATTTCCCAGCCTGAATATGAACATTTATCTAATAATGCCAGAAAATTTGCCGAAGAAAATTTTCAGGAGGATAATCACTATAATAAATTAATGGAAATATATACACAAGCAATAAACGAGAATAGGCTGGGCTATAATTAGTGATGGAAGAAAAACTGACACCAAAATTAAAGCTTAGAAAAATCATTGCAACTATTATTCAACGAATAAGAAACGCTTTTTATCGCTCTCAAGGCTATGATTTCGATCCCTCTGTTATTTTAGAAAGGAACTTAAACCTTGATAGACTGAACCATAAGGGTATTCATGTTGGTAAAAATACTTTGATTGCCTCACATGTTACGATTATGAGTCATGAACATGTTAAAAGGGTTGAAGGAATGCCTTTAATGTTGGATACTTATATTGGCGAGCGGTGTTTAATTGGAATAGGTGCAGTGATAATGCCTGGTGTAAAAATAGGAAATGAAGTGATAGTTGGTGCTGGCTCTGTAGTAACAAAGAATATTTCTTCAAACTGCATTGCAGCAGGCAATCCGGCAAAAGTAATTAAAACCGGAATTTTAATGAATGAGCGTGCTGAATGGGAAAATTGGCCTGGCTTAATAAAAAATAAATAAGGGAAAATATACATAGTGAAAAAAATTTATATTGCGGGGTGCGGTGGAATGCTTGGAGAAGCATTTTATAAACAATTTAGTGATAAGTACGTGCTAAAATGTTCTGATAAAGATGTAAATGAGGAATGGTTATCATTTTTAGATTTTAGGGATTTTGATGCTTATAAAAAGGATGTAATGGAGTTTAAACCCGATTATCTTTTTCATTTGGGAGCTTATACTGATCTCGAATTCTGCGAAAAAAATCCTGACGACACATATATTACCAATACACTAGCTGTCGAAAATGCAGTTTATATTGCAAATGAAATGGATATCCCTTTATTGTACATAAGCACGGCAGGCATCTTCGATGGGAATAAGGATTATTATGATGATTGGGATGAACCAAATCCGCTTGGTATTTATGCGCGTTCTAAATACCTAGGTGAAAGATTTGTTATTGAAAATTCTAAAAAATATCTTGTTTGTCGTCCAGGCTGGATGATGGGTGCCGGACCCTCAAAAGATAAAAAGTTCATTCAAAAATTAATGAAGCAGATTAAAGATGGTAAAAAGGAATTTTTTATCGTAAATGATAAAGATGGTACCCCAACTTATACATACGATTTTGCAAAAAATGTAAAATTGTTACTTGAAAAGGAGCTTTGGGGATTATACAACATGGTTTGCGGAGGTCAAACCTCAAGACTTGAAGTGGCAACTGAAATATTTAAAATATTAAGGCTAGAGAATAAAATTAAAATTACCGAAGTCACATCGGATTACTTCAAGGACATTTATTTTGTTGAACGCCCAAGGTCCGAACAGCTAACAAATAAAAAGTTAGACTTGAGGGGATTAAATATCATGCGGAGTTGGAAGATTGCATTGGCAGAATATTTAGATGATTATTATCAAAATTATTTAGATTGAATAAAAAAATAGCAATTATTGGCACAAACGGTCTGCCGGCCAAATATGGGGGCTTTGAAACATTAACGAACTATTTAGTGACATACCTTTCTGAAAGCTATTCAATTACTGTTTACTGCAGCAATTTACACAAGGGTGATAAAGCAAAAACATATAATGGTGCACGATTAATTCATTTACCCTTAAGTGCCAATGGTTTTCAGGGTATTATCTATGATGTACTTTCTATAATCCATGCCCTTTTTACACAGGATACTTTGCTGATTCTTGGCTCATCAGGTACAATTATTCTGCCGCTTAACTTTCTCTTTCGAAAAAAAATCGTCTTTAATTTTGGGGGATTAGACTGGCAGAGAGCGAAGTGGAATTTGTTGACAAAATGGTTTTTAAAGTGGTCAGAATATATTGGGGTTAAGCTGTCTGACTATATTATTGTGGATAATCCTGTTTTTGAAAGTTATGTTAAAAAGGAATATGGAAAAGATAGTTATGTTATTGAATACGGAAGTGATCATGTTCTTAATATAAGAGATAATATTTCGCTCAGAAAGTATAAACTTGAAGGGAAGGATTATTTTCTGAGTGTCTCCCGGGCTCAGGAAGATAATAATATCCATGTGCTTCTTTCTGCTTTTAAAGATTTAAGTGATAAAACCGTGGTTGTTATATCAAATTGGCATGTATCGGCTTATGGAAAAGCATTAAAGGAAAAATATACAGGGTTTGAGAATATTCTATTAATTGATGCAATTTATGATCAAAGAGAGCTTGATATTATTAGAACGGCTTCATACTGCTATATACATACTCATTCGGCTTGCGGCTCAGCCCCTTCTTTAATTGAAGCAATGGGACTTGGGCTTCCGATTATTTCGTTTGATGTCCCGGCGAATAGAGCAACAACTGAGAATAAAGCATTATTTTTTAAAGATGAATCTGAGCTTACAAATATTATCCAAAATCTTAATCCGGCAGTTCTAAAAACCTTGGCAGATGAATCAAACAGCATAGCTCAACGACGTTACAATTGGTTAACTATCAGCCAAAAATATAGCGAGTTATTCTAATGCAAGTTAAGGTTGGATTTATAGGTTTAGGAAGAATGGGAATTACACACCTTTCTATTTTAAACTCAAATCCAAGTGTAAATATTATTTCTGCTTGTGATCCTTCAAAAGTCATAAATGTATTTTTTAAAAAATATTTTGGATCAATAAAATTATATGATAATTATAGTGAATTGATCGCAGCTGAAAAACCTGACGCTATTATAGTCTCTACTCCACCTAATCTTCATTACGATGTTATAAAAGACGCGCTTATAAACAACATTCATGTGTTTGCAGAAAAACCCTTTACTTTAAAATATAATGAGTCCTTCGAATTAGCTGAAATGGCCGAGGATTTAGATTTAGTAAATCAAGTAGGTTATGTAAACCGCTTTAACGATATGTTTCTTAAGGCTAAAGAATTAATTATGAATGAAGCAATAGGAAATGTAATTCGCTTTAAATCGGAAATGTTTAGTAATACCGTCAGCAAGTCAGATAGTGGCGAGGGATGGCGGGGAAGCGAAGAATCCGGTGGCGGATGTTTAAATGAAATGGGTTCTCACGCAATAGATTTGGTAAATTACCTAATTGGTGTTCCGGATTCTGTGGCTGGGAGTATACTTAATAAAGTTTATTCTAAAACTGTTGATGATATATTTTCAAGTACTTTAATTTATAATAGCGGTATTGCCGGGACAATATATGCTAATTGGTGTGATCCATCATATAGAAAACCGTCCAACAAACTTGAAATATTTGGAAAAGAGGGTAAACTTTTAGTTGATCAGCATGATTTGAAAATATTTTTAAAAGAACCTCAAAAGCAATATGATTTGAAGAAGGGTTGGAATACAGTTTATATCACCGATATTTTCCATAGTGTCCCTTTCTATGTTCGGGGCAATGAATTTAGCAGCCAGTTATATCATTTTATTGATTGTATAAATGATAAATCAATTAAGCCGTTTTGTTCATTTAGACATGCTTCACAGACTCAAAGAATATTGAACCTTATTCGTGAGGATTATAAGCGTGGGAAGAGTAAACATGGAAAAAATTGATAAGGTTATTCTTGGTGACAACCAGTTCTTTGGCATTAATCACATGTCACAGGATAAAGCCCAGCAGCTTGCTGAAAAGTTCCATGATTTGAAAAATATTGTTAAAGTATACGATGCGGCTTTAGAAGTTGGAATCAAATCTATTATGCTCAACAGTAATGACAGGGCAAAAGAAATTTGTGATTATTTCAGAAACAATTCTTCAAAATACAGCGATGTTCATTGGTATCCTTCGCTGCCTTATCCCTACAAGTACGCAAATTTAGTGGCGGAAAAGGGAATTGTTCCTGCAATTACTGAAGTTATTTTTTCAGACAATTCAGCAAGAGGTCTGTTAAGTTTAATTTCGAAAGGCGGTGGTGCGGTTCTGGGGCAAGACGCTGTTAAGATAATGCAATTGCTTGTGGACATTGAAATTAAATCGTTTAGGGATTTAAACATTAAATCAATATTCCTCCAGAATATTATTACGGATTTATTATTGGGTCTAAAAGCCAAAGTTTTTTTTATCGAATATGTTGAATATATAAGGAAAAAATACAAGGTTATTCCCGGCTTCATTACTATGAATTTACCCTATCTTATTCACTCTTTTATGGATTGGGGTTTAGAAGAAGTAGTTATTTGTTCTTCAATAAATAAGATCGGTTATTTAATGTCCCCTGGTTTAAAAGAATACGAGGAAATATTAAAAAAAGTTGATAGAAATAAGTATCAAATAATGGCAATGTCAGTATTAGCATCTGGCGCTGTTCCACCTGGAGAAGCATTTGAATTTATTGGGAAACAACACGTTGATTCAATTGTTTTTGGTGCATCATCTGAAAAAAATATAATTCAGTCTGTTGAACTAATAAATAAATTCTGCAGTTAAAAAGTGAGAAAATTACCTTTATTATTTTTAGTTTTCCTAAGTAGCTTACTTGCTCAATCCACCGATGAACCTGTTTATAATCAAGAAATTTATTTCTTTATTGATAACCACTCATTAAAAGGAAATATTAAAATATTTGATGCTATTCGTCCTTACTCCCGTCTCATTATAGCCGAAAAGCTTATAGAACTGACAAATAATGTTTCTGCTTTGTCAAATACCGAAAAAGAGCAATTGGATTTTTATAAAAAAGAATACGCCTTTGAAATAAAATTTATTGAAAAGGATACTATAACCATCAATGAATTTTTTGAGTTTGGCTCGGTTGATAGGTTCAAGTTATTTAAATATTATGATAACAATTTTACGTTTGATGCTGATCCTGTTTTTGGCTTAAGCTATGATTTTGTAAAGAAAAATTATCATCAATACGGCGGAATAAAATTTAAAGGCAGAATTAGCGATTTCGTTGGTTTTTATTTTGATTACCGTGATAATTATGAACAGGGTGATAATTTTGATTTCAGGAAGTTATTTTCACCTGCAACGGGAGTTATATTTTCAAAAATCGGTTCAAATAATATTGAATACAGCGAAACACGCGGGGGATTAACATTCGGCTGGCAGTGGGGCGAATTTTCAATGGCTAAAGATTTTATTAATTTCGGTTCAAGTTATCAATCTTCAGTGATACTTTCTTCAAAAGCCCCAACTTTCCCTTTTATAAGATTGGATATTCATCCGGTAAAATGGTTTAAATATAACCTTATTCATGCTTGGCTTAATTCTGACCTAATCGATTCAAACTCAATTAGATATACAGGAGTTACTTCTACAGTACTAGATAGGTCATTATCTTACTCAAGAAGATCAAAGTATTATGTGGGTCATTCACTTTCTTTTCAGCCGCTTGATAATTGGTGGCTTACTTTGGGCGAGTCCATCATTTACAGCGACCAATTAGAATTTATTTACTTTCTTCCGGTTTTTTACAGACTCGCAGATCATTACAATAGCAAGGGTGGCGGTGATACGGGGGATAATGCACAGATATTTTTTAATAGCTCTTATCGCTGGGAAGAAATAAAGAGCAAATTCTATCTTTCATTATATATAGATGAACTTTCACCGGAAAGTTTTTTTAGCGGCGGAAATAATGCGCAAGTTTATGCCGTAACATTAGGTGGAAAATTTACAAATCCCTTTTGGGATGACAGTTATTTGACAATCGAATATTCCGCACTTAAACCTTATAGCTATATGAACGGAGACCCTGCTCAAAATTATTTTAGCTCTGGATATCAGCTTGGTCATTGGATAGGCTCTAATTCATTGCAATATTATTTTTTATTTGAGCAGTATTTATCTCAGCCCTTAAAGTTTGAGATGCAGTATCAATTAATTAAGAAGGGTTCAAAGGAAGATATAAATGACTATTACAATAGAGTTACTTCCACTTATCCTCTGCTTTCTGGTACTGTAAGTAGTTATTCGGAATTAGGATTGAGACTAATTTATAATCCTTATAACGATTTATATTTTAGTATTAATTATCAAAATATTTTCAATGCTGATGGCAGGTTTATAACTGAATATAGCTTAACTGAAAGACATAATTTTAATTTATCATTCTCTTATGGGTTATAAAATTCTGTACTTATTCAAACCTTAAAATAACGAGCTAATGATTAACCTTTGAATATTATCCCCCCAAATCCTTTCGTGGTTAGTTAATTGAGATTTTAACGGCCTCTTGGAGGCTTTTCCTTAGATATTCTTGAAAGGTATATTCGCTTTAGGTTGCGTACTTGATAGGTAAGTAACGCTGCTTTTCTTGATACAAAACAATTTTTCCAATGCTTTTTCTATTCTCATAAGAAAAAACCTCTCCAAACTTCCGCAGCTATACAAAAAAACCAATAAAGATTAAGCCATAGTTTAAACGAAAAACAAAAAAAATTTTGTTTACATTGAGTAGCTTCTACATCTTGTTTTAACTCCGTTAGGAGTTACATCTTTGTAACTAAAAGAACTCCCACTCATAAACTGAACTCCGTAGGAGTTAAATATCAACTTAGCTATTCAATATTCTAAATATCTCGTACTTTTTTTGATAAGGGTTTATTTCATATATTGGATGCACATAAAATTCATTTGATAATGCATTATAAAACCAATAAAGAATTCAGATTTTTAGTTAGCTTCATTGCTATATTGATCTTATTATATCAAGTTTATCCTATAGTATTGCAAAATGATACCGGTAAACAGAATTCGAACGAATTGAGTTTTCGTGTTTCGGATACAATTATTAATGATTACATAGTTCAGTCCTCGCAATATAATGGCAGAATCAATTTAGAAAGCAGTTCATCCTGCACTAACTTCCATTTCGATAAATTCGGTTTAGAAGCTGCCCGCATTTTAATCAATTCAAATAAAATATTTAAGAGTGAATTTTCGTTTACAATTAGATATTCTTCATTCCTAACAGTTGTGTTTTCTACCAGTACCTAAAGCTCCCTTTCTTGTCAATTAATTAATTTCAACTTTTTAATCAATCGTAGTTATTGAAAGGGATTCTTATATGGAAACAAATAAAGAGAAAAATAATCTGTTGGAGAATTTACCGTTTTACTCTTTTATCGGCTTGATGGGAGTAACTCTTATCGCTTTGATCGTTTATATCGTCTGGGCATTAATTTTCGGCTGATATAATTTTTGCTTTAGTCTCGTAACGTTCCTAAAAACGATATATCAAAAAGAATATAGCACCTTGCGTTCATAAGCCTCCTATTTCAGCCTTTTGCTGAAGCGGATCGAGTATATCAACGGCTTATATTTGCTCCTTATTTTAATACTATAAATAATTGCTTAGTATCACTAATTGCTTTTATTGCGCATTCTCTATGATATTTTGCCTTTCAGTAAGCTAACTACTAAAAAATTAGCTGATGTGTTAGTCTTCAGCCAATTTAGGGGTTATTAAAATTTGGTAAAGTTTTAGTAAACATTTAGTAAACTTTTATTCATATATGCACTATCCCGACGTCAAATTTGAGTCAAAACGCGGTTATTTTTGGCTTATTATTTGTACTACAGTAAATGAAAATTATCTTTCTTTTAAAAAAATGGTTTTTTTTCTTAATATTATAACATGTCTTATTTAGTTATTTTCTTTACCAGCCTTTTACTCACCGTGTTCTTCACTCCGTATCTTATAAATTTTTTAACAAACGTAAGAGTAGTTGACAACCCGGGTGAGGATCGGAGAATAAATGAGGAGATTGTTCCCCGCATGGGCGGAATTATTGTTTATTTTATTGCGATGGTTTCAATCATTAGTTTTTATGGTGATTTAAACGAAGTAAGGTATTTTATAATTGCTTCACTTGTCATAGTAAGTCTCGGAATAGTTGATGACATAATAGGTGTTAATTGGGATAAGAAGTTTCTATTTCAATCAATTGCCGCCATCTTTATAATTTACTTTTTATCACCCTTCTTTAATTCGCTATTACTTTTTGGTATAACTTTTTCTTATCCCATAAATTATTTTATACTTTTTATTCTGATAATTGGCGGTATTAATTCAATTAACTTGATGGATGGTCTGGATGGTTTAGTAAGCGGCTTTTCGCTGCTCGTTGTAAGTGTAACGTTTGTTATTGGTTTCTACTACAGCGACAAATTATTAATGATTCTCTCAATAAGCTTAATCGGCTCTTTAATTGGATTCTTAAAGTTTAATGCATTCCCTGCAAGAATATTTCTCGGCGATACAGGTTCTCAGTCGTTGGGTTTCTTTTTAATTTCCGCAGCTTTACTTGCCTCGCTCGATATAAAAAAACCCACACTCGACCTTACTTTCCCTGTAATCCTGCTTGGTGTTCCTATTGTAGATACTTTAAAAGTGATAGTTATAAGAATTCTTAAGAAGAAAAATATTTTCCTGGCTGATATGAGTCATATGCATTATGTCCTGTTTGGAATGAAGATAAGGCATAAAGTCACGGTTTTTATTCTGCAGGGCTTTTCTTTTTTTTATGCGGCTGCAGCTATTTATTACTTAAAATATTCTGAAATCGGCGGAATTATACTGTTTATTATAATCACAATTCCCTTTTTGTTTGTGCATAAAATTCTGGATATCGCACAGCGCAAAGTTCATCCGTTTTACTTTCATAATCTTTACACAAAAGTACCTGAGATATTTATAACTCTATTCTTAAAAATTTTACTGCCGGCAGCATCAATTGTTATTCCGGCTATTCTGATCGGATTGATTCCTATTAAATCAAACCTTAGCTATCAATTAATTCTTTTATCAATTACTTTCATAGTAATTCTGCTTATATATGCCATAATTAGCTATCGCAGAAACAAATATCTTAGTGAAATTTTAGTTTTTGTTAATCTCATCATGTTTTTACTATATAGTAACTATTCAGAGATTCTTCATAATAAATTAAATCTTTTAAGTTTTATCAGCCCGGGACAGCTGCTGATACTTATCATACTTCCAATGGAAGTTTTTTTCTTGTTTTTTAGGGAAAGGATCTTGAAGAAAAAAGTGACTTTTCTTGCGGGGATAGACCTAATAATATTAGTGTTTATAGTATTACTAACGGTTTCATCTAATTTGCTTCCTAATAGTCAGATGATGAATATTAACTCGATAGTGTTTTACAGCTTTTTGCTTTACATTTTCTATAAAGTGATAGTAACAGTTAAGACTGAGTTTCAAATTCCGCTTTATTATTTATCATTCATCATTCCGATAATAATTCTAACCGTGCTGCTTTTTACGCACTGAAATTTTCATGAAAAAATATTTCTTTGGTTTTTATATGGCGATAAACTCTCAGTTACAAATATCGGTGCAACTCTTAATTATGAAATTATGCACAACTTGTTTGGCCAGCTTAGCTATTCATATTCAAACATATCCGATGAAAATTTATTGCGAACTCCCGATTATCAGCTTGGAAAAAAGAGTTCTTTCGGCTTATCTTTTGGATATGGATTTTAAGGACAATTGAACGCGGATTTGTCAGATGATTATGACTTCTTACAAATACAATTAAGCATAACAGATCATAGTACCAGTGTTATAACAAATCTAACAGTTTTATAATGAAAGTTGCTGAATCAAAATTCAAAGGCGTCTTTATAATTGAGCTTGATGTTTTCAACGATGATCGTGGTTATTTTGCTGAAACATTCAGTGCAAAGCGATACAAAGATCATGGCATCAGCTTAAACTTTGTTCAAGATAACATATCAGTTTCAAAAAAAGGTACACTTAGAGGTCTGCATTACCAGGTTCCTCCCAAAGCTCAAGCAAAACTCTGTCATGTGATCAAAGGAAGCGTGCTTGATGTCGTTGTTGATTTACGTTTTGGGTCTCCTACCTTCGGTCAGTATCTCGCAGTTGAACTCTCAGAAAAGAACCACTTTCAAATTTTTATTCCGGCAGGAATTGCACACGGCTTTTCTGTTTTATCGGATGAAGCAATTTTCCAATATAAATGCTCTGAATTTTACAGTAAGGAACATGAAAGAGCAATAAGATTTGATGATCCCGATTTAAATATTAATTGGGGAATTGAAAATCCAATTGTTTCTGATAAAGACAAAAGCGCAAAATTCTTCAAAGAGATCGGGATGGAATTTAGATTTTGATTCGCTTGTTGTCACCGAGAAGGACTAACATCCATACAATTCGACAGTATACGCCTCATCTCGAGGTCTAAATTCTCCTAAAATAACCTTCTTTTTTCCTACCATAATCTTTAATTTTACCCAACAAATAAACGAAAGAATGTAATGAAAGTTCCACTGTTAGATTTAAAACCTCAATATAAAGCTCTTAAAAAAGAACTCGATGATACTTTAATCCGAATAGCTGAATCGCAGTACTTCATTCTCGGTCCGGAAGTTGATAAAATGGAAAAGGCATTCAATGAATATCTTGGATGCAAGCATTCACTTGGTGTTTCATCGGGAACAGATGCTCTCCTGATTGCTCTCATGGCGATTGATATCCAACCGGGCGACGAAGTTATTGTGCCCACTTTTTCTTTTTTTGCTACTGCCGGTGTTGTGGCAAGAATGAACGCTATTCCAGTCCTTGTCGATTCTGATCCGGTGACTTACAATATAGATCCTATTGAAATTGAGAAAAAGATAACGAGTAAAACAAAAGCTATTATTCCTGTTCATCTCTTCGGGCAAAGCTGTGCGATGGATGAAATTATGGCAATTGCAAGAAAAAGAAATATCAAAGTGATTGAAGATGCAGCTCAAGCGATAGGTGTTCAATATAAAGATGGAAGTTATGTCGGTACGATTGGCGATATCGGATGCTTCTCATTTTTTCCAAGTAAAAATCTTGGGTGTTTCGGTGATGGCGGCCTCGTAACAACTAACGATGATTACCTCGGAGAAAGATTAAGAATACTTAGAGTGCATGGAGGTGAGCCAAAGTATTATCATAAAATTATTGGCGGAAACTTCAGAATAGATGCGCTTCAAGCGGCAGTATTAAGTGTAAAATTGCCTCATCTGGATTCATGGTCTGAAAAGCGGAGAAGGAATGCTGAATCATATACGAAACTATTTGTCGAGAGAGGTTTAGCGACCGAAGAAGGCAAAATACACTTCGAGGATAAAAATAAAGTTCTTCTTCCCAAAGCTATTTATAAAGATAAAGCTGCATCGGTTAAGAATTATCATATTTATAACCAGTACATTATCAGAGTTGAAAAGAGAGACGAGCTAAGAAAATATTTGGCAGAAAAAGAGATTGGAACTGAAATCTACTATCCGGTTCCATTTCATTTGCAGGAATGTTTTGCATATCTTGGAAATAAACCAGGTGATTTTCCAGTGGCTGAACAGACTGCAAATACCTCAATGGCGCTTCCAATTTATCCTGAATTAACACAAGAACAGCTAACTTATGTTGTTGATACGATCAAGGAATTTATTAACAAAAATTAACATGTTACTTTTTAATAAACTATGAATGATTTGAAATACTTAAAGAAGAAAATTTACTTAGCCGGGCATTCCGGAATGGTTGGTTCTGCAATCAAAAGGTGCCTTGAAAAAAACGGGTATGATAATCTTGTTTATCGTTCAATTGATCAGCTTGATCTGATCAGGCAGGAGAAAGTTGAAGAGTTTTTCATTCAAGAGAAACCGGAAGTGGTTATTGTTGCTGCCGCACGAGTTGGCGGAATACTGGCAAATAATACTTATCGCGCTCAATTTATTTATGATAACTTGATGATTGAATCCAATCTCATTCATTCATCTTATGTAAATAAAGTTGAAAAATTAATTTTTCTAGGAAGTTCCTGTATTTATCCAAAGCTTGCAGCACAACCATTGAAAGAAGAATACTTACTTTCGGATTATTTAGAATACACTAATGAGCCATATGCAGTAGCCAAAATTGCTGGAATAAAACTTTGCGAAAATTATTACAAGCAGTACGGTTGTAATTATTTTTCAATTATGCCTACAAACCTTTACGGGCCAAATGATAATTTTGATCTCAATACTTCGCATGTTTTGCCTGCATTGATTCGTAAGTTTCATGAAGCTAAAGAAAACAATCAAGCTTATACAACAATTTGGGGAACAGGAACACCATTACGCGAATTCATGTATGTTGATGATTTAGCCGAAGGTCTTTGCTATTTAATG
>JBGSOQ010000413.1:0-6156 GCA_041739035.1 Ignavibacteriaceae bacterium
ATTGCCCGCTAAAGGAAATATTCCAGATAAATTGAAGCATACTTGGAGATTGATCAGAAATAACATCCGCACTGCGCTGATCAAATTGAATTTTGGGCGGCGTTTTTGAGCTTGAACGAATCCTTCTTCCGTTTGAAAGCAACACTTCAACTTCAATATCTTTATTCGGAATAAGAGTAACATTCTCGTTAAAGTAAAATCGAAACGGCGTTTTATATTTTGAAGTATCTGTTCGAACGATAGAACTGTCCTTAAAAATATAGACCGAATCGCCAATCAATATTCTAATATCTGCATCCTTAATTGATACATCTTCTGAAATTATTTCTGGATTAAAATTCGCCGGGTTATAGCTTTTTGAAAGTGCAGCAATTTGAAATGTGGAATCACCACGAAGAATACAATTAAGAATGTACTTCTCCTTGAACTCACCATAAGGACTGAAATCTTCTTCACAAGAGAAAGAGACTAAACCAACAAATATGATTAGATATATTCTTTTCATATTTCAATTTTAAGTGTTGCTGTCGGAAGAAATGGAAGCATATTAACACGCTCACCCGTATCACGTTTAAAGTAAAATATGTTCTCTCTGTTATAAACATTAATTATGTTCAAGTCTATATAAATGTTTACGAAGCCGAGATGAAATTTTTTAGATAGATTAAAATCTAAACGATGGTAAACCGGTAACCTCCCGATATTTTTATCACCAAGTATGGGATATGGTTCATAAAAAATATTTAAAAAAGTGGGATCATAAAGATCAGAGATAAAATATTTATCATAATAACCAATCAACCGAGTGAAAGGCAGTCCTGAAGAGTATGACCACACCATGCTCACACTCCAATCTGAAAGAAAATTGTATTCGAGCGAAGCATTGAATGCATGTCTCACATCGTATTTAGGATAAAAAATATACTCACCTAACTGTTTATAAGCATAACCAAGCGAATATGAAGTTCGGAAATTAAAAGGCAGCATTGAATAATTTAGAGTGAATTCAATACCATAAGATTCTGCGCGTCCTGAAACTAAATCTTTTTCAAACTCAAATGACTTTTCTTCATTAATAAATGGCAAATTAATGGTTCGCTTGTAATATCCTTCAACTTTCAGCGATAACTCGGAAAACATATCATAATCAACACCGGCAACGTAATGAATAGCCTGCGAAGTTTTAAGATAATTCGGAATGATAATCCACGGATCAAAAAGTGAAATAACTTCATTCTCATCAGTTATTGCAGAAACTTCCTGCTGATAAATTCCCCAAGCTGCTTTCAATGAAACATCCGGGAAAAGCCTATAGGTTAGGCTTAACCTAGGCTCAAAATAAAATCCTTGGCTTGAATTTAATCCTGAATTGATTCTCAATCCAGCATCGGCTCCAAAATTATCAAACCTTAGAACTCTATACTTTCCATATAATGTAAAATTACCTCCGTAAGCTTCAATATCAGACTTAATTCCTTTTTGATTTACAATCTCCAATGTTGTGCTTAAAATTTTAAAATGAAATCCCGCAGCAATCTCATCCTCGCTGTCCTGCATGTAAGTAAAATCCATAGTGCCAGAAAAATCACTGACCATATTCTTTCGTGGTTTCAGCTTACTTTGATTAGGGATAACCTCACCATCAAAACGACTAAGTGAAATTCCAACTTTAGAAAACATTGGAGCATTATGAACTTGCAGCCATTCGAAACCAATTAAATTAGTAGACCAATTAAAATCTTCCTCTCTTGGATTTTTAGAATTTAGTTTATCACCGCTAAGAAAACCAAATAATAAAAATTTTCCATTCTCAATTAAATCAGGGTTAGAATAATTTACTTTGAACGAGGCATCATAGAAATCTATAGGAACATTTTGATCATTTAGAAATTTTTTAAGAATAGAATTGGAATAACTTTTCCTTCCAGTAAACATAAATGAACCGTGCGGAATTGGACCTTCAACCAATGCTTTCCCGGTAAGGTAGCTGGAACTGGCTTTGAGCGAATAATTATTTTTGTTTCCATCTTTAGTAATTACACTCAAAACTGAAGATAACCTTCCTCCATATTCGGCAGCAAAACCGCCTTTGAAAAATTCGACGCTATTAATCATCTCAGGGTCAATAACGCTAAATAATCCTAAAGCGTGGAATGGATTATAAATAGTAACTCCATTTAATAAAACTAAATTTTGATCTCCTGTACCACCGCGAACATAATACCTGGCCGAAACATCACCGGTTGCTTGAACTCCCGGCAAATATTGGAGAGATCGAAATACATCTGTTTCAACTCCTTTTGGCAAAATTTCTAACTGACGAAGTGTCAATTTCTGTAATCCTATATCGGTTGGATTTTTATCTTGAACTTTTTCTCCAATTTTTTCTATTGCTTGTAGTTCAAGACTTTCCGGTACCAAATTAATGTTTAACTGAATAATTTTATTTGCACTTACCTTTACATTTGTTTTTTGTGTTTTATAACCAAGATAGGAGATGATTATTGTAAGATTCTTATAGGCTGGAAGGTTATTTAGTATGTAATAACCCCGCGCATCAGTCGAAGTGCCGGTATTTAATTCTTCAATGTAAACATTTCCATATGCTAATGCTTCTCCATTGGTTGAATCGGTTACAAATCCACGGAGTTTTCCAAATTCCTGAGCAATTAAATTACAATTGTTTACAAGCAATACAGTAAATAAAAGTGTAAAGATTTTTTTAACGTACATTTATGTGGAAATTTTTAAAAAATGACAGTAAAACTAGCATCAAATATACGAGATTTGAATGAAGTTGAAATACAATTTTTTAAATACCACATGCATGACAAATAGAGATTTTAATTCTGCTAACATTTATTATCTTTACTAAGGAAAATGAGAGTTAATATAAAACATATAGCTTCAAAAATTCAATTGGTAGTTACTTTATTGATTTTAGCAGGACAAATACTGACTTCAATAAAGTTAATGTATTCCAACAGCATTTCACAAAACCAAAATACAATTACTAGTTCTTTATTTTTTTCTTCAGATCAATTATTAACCGAATCGTTCACACGTGATAACCCATCAAGATTAAAAATTTTATTGCCAATTTCTGATGATAAATTTGTGCGGATCGTTGGATATAATTCAAAGTCTGCAGCTTTGCTTGATTATTACATGACTTATAGTTGTACTGTCCAACAACAATATTCTCTTCATATTTCTCAAAATCATTCTTTAAGATCACCACCTGCTTACATCTAGGATACTTCGTTACTTAACTGTCTGAACTCACTTAATAAGTAATCTATAAATTATTATTCAATTCACTATTAGAAAGATAGAATTATGCGACTTAGTGGTTGGCTATTTCTTGTGGCTGGTTGGGGATTAATAATTTGGCTTACAGCATATTGTGTTGTAAAAGTATTTAAAGCAGAAGGTAAAAATAAATTTTGATGAAAAGTAAATCAACTAAAAATGATGAATCGTCTAATTTAAAGGATGTAATAAGCGGTATTTTGATGCTTATCATACCGATAATACTAATTTATCTTTTAATTAAATTAGCATAAATTAATCTAGGGGTCTACAAAAGACCCCTTTTTTATTCTTCCAGTGTAGATAAATTCCCCGGATCTAATCCTAATGCTCTGGCTTTTAAAACCCGCCTCATAATTTTACCGCTTCTGGTTTTAGGAAGAGAATCTACAATCTCGATTTGTTCGGGTTTGGCAATCGGACCAACTTCGTGACCAACATATTGCCTGAGTTCTTCAATCAGTTTATCGCTTTTTGAAAATCCGGCTTTTAAAATAACATAACAATGAATTGCATTACCTTTGAGTTCATGAGGTAAGCCAATAGCCGCCGCTTCAGCTACTGAACTATGACTAACCAATGCACTTTCAATTTCAGCAGTTCCAAGTCTGTAACCGGAAACTTTAATTACATCATCCACTCTTCCAATAATCCAATAGTATCCATCTTCATCTCTTTTTGCTGAATCTCCTGTCAAGTACATTCCAGGGAATTTACTCCAATACTGGTTCACGTATCTGTCCGGATCATTCCAAATACTTCTTAGCATTGAAGGCCAAGGTGTTTTGATAACAAGATAACCTTCTTCATTTGGTTTAACACTTTTGCCTTCCTCATCAACGATATCCATTACAAGTCCTGGAAACGGTTTTGTTCCAGACCCTGGTTTTAATGGAACACATGGCATTGGTGTAATCATAAACATGCCTGTTTCAGTTTGCCACCAAGTATCCATTATCGGGCATTTTTCTTTTCCGATAGTTTTATGATACCAGCGCCAAGCTTCGGGATTTATTGGCTCACCAACACTCCCAAGAAGTCTAAGTGAAGATAAATTATGGCGATTAGGCCATGCATCGCCATATCTCATCAAACCGCGAATGGCTGTTGGAGCAGTGTACAAAATGTTTATTCCGTATTTCTCAATCATTTGCCACCAGCGATTTGGATATGGATGAGTGGGTGCGCCTTCATACATGAAAGAAGTTGTGCCGTTCAACAAAGGACCATACACGATATAACTGTGTCCCGTAATCCATCCAGGATCAGCAGCACACCAGTATCTATCATCTTCATGAATATCAAAAACATATTTGAGAGTTGCATATGTGCCTACCATGTAGCCACCGTGAGTGTGAAGAATTGCTTTTGGTTTTCCTGTCGTTCCCGAAGTATAGAGCATGAATAAAGGATCTTCTGCATCCATTTCCTCAATGGAACAAGAATTTCCGGCAATGGGTAATGCCATAAGTTCATGATACCACATATCTCTTCCGGCTTCCATATTTATTGGTTCACCAGTTCTTTTTACAACCAAAACACTCTCAACAGTTGCAGCACGCTGAAGGGCTTCATCGGCAATTTGCTTCAACTGAACAATTTTTCCCCGTTGATAAGCACCGTCTGAAACAATAAGTACTTTAGATTGACTGTCTTCTAATCTTTCGTGCAATGCTTCAACTGAAAAGCCGCCGTAAACAACCGAATGAATAGCTCCAATTCTTGCACAAGCCAGCATTCCAATCATCAGTTCAGGAATTCTTCCCATATATAGTGTAACTCTATCGCCCTTTTGCACACCAAGACTTTTGAGAACATTTGCAAAACGACAGGTTTGTCTTTTCAAAGCAAAATAAGAGTAGGATTGAAATTCTCCTTTTTCGCCTTCCCAAATAAGTGCCAATTTATTTCTTCGATAGGTCTCTGTATGAACATCTAAACAGTTATAAGCAATATTGGTTTTTCCTCCAACAAACCATTTGTAGAATGGTTTCTTGGAATCATCCAAAACTTTGTCCCACTTTTTAAACCATGTTAATTTCTCAGCTTCCTTTTCCCAAAATCCAGCATAATCTTTTTTCGCAAAATCATATAATTCTTGACATTTAGCATTTGCATGATCTATTACATGTTGTTCGGGATAATAAACGTCACCAGAAAGTTTTTGTTCTGCCATTTTGCGTCTCCTAAACAGTTTTTAATTGAAGTTGGTACTATTCATGTTCAAATAGCAAATGATTTGGTTTGGAAATTAAGTTGTAGTGAATTGAAAAGCAACAAATTAAGTATTGATATTTTTTGACTTCTATCCAAAATAAGTATGAGATAGGTAAATAGTTCTTCTTATTATAATTATAATATTATAACTGTTATTGGTGTAAATCATCTTCTTAGATTTTTCTCTCTGCGTTTTGAATGAATAATCTTCCTAGCTTCAGGACTGATTGTCAGATAACAGCATACAACAGTTTTCAAAATAAGCTAATAAGGTTGTAATGACCTAACTTATATTCTATTACTAAGGTTGCTGTTTTAGGCGATCAAGTAAGCAAACAGGCATTTATTTTTTTAACCTTAGTAAAAAATGTCCGAAAATAAATAACCTTATTAGCTTATTTCTTATGAATTCAATGGAGAACAATATTTTTAACTAAATAAATCTGGACTTAATTTTAGACAGATATAATTCTTTTTAGTCAAAATAATAATAACTAATTGAAGATGACTACAATTTTGAGTAGTTTGAATGAGGAGTTTAGTCATGCTTAAAATTTCCATTGTCCTACTGCTTTTCGGAATATTACTTGCCGATAATACCGGTCAAAAAACTAATGTAACTTTAAT